>NZ_JBDJKZ010000017.1:0-87802 GCF_039673115.1 Stenotrophomonas sp. TWI1183 | reverse complement strand
TCATTGACCCGGGTCGGTCCCGCCCGTGGGTGGCCACCATTTGATCGTGCCTGGTGCCGCCGGTGGGTCGGCACACGCCTTGATGCGTCACAGCGCCAGCAGTTCCCGCAGATCATCCACCACGGCAACCGCCTCGACGGTGTCCAGGTCCAGCCCACGCGGATACCCATACCGCACCAGCGCCACCGGCATGCCGGCATCCACCGCGGCGTGGTAATCGGTAATCGAATCGCCCACCATCAAGGCCGCCTCGACGGCCACGCCGAACTGCGCGGCGATATGCCGCAACGGCGCACCACTCGGCTTGCGCTCCGGCAAGGAATCCCCGCCCAGCACCAGCGCGAATGCGTCCTGCAGACCGAAGTGCTGCAGCAACGGCGCCACCAGCGCGGACGGCTTGTTGGTGCAGATCGCCAGCGTCACCGAACGTGCGCGCAAAGCGCCCAACGTTTCGCTCACACCATCGAACAGACGCGGGCTGCGCAACAGGCACGCTTCGTAGTGCCGCATGAAACCCGGCATCACCTTGTCCAGATCGATATCACTGCCGGCTGCGGTGAACGCCTGCTCGACCAGCCGCCGCACGCCATCCCCGATCCACGTCAACACCGTCGCCTCCGGCACGCGCGGCAACTGCCAGTCCTGCAGCGTGCGGTTGAGCGCTTCGGCGATATCGGCAGCGCTGTCCACCAGCGTGCCATCCAGATCGAACACCACCAACGGATACGGATAGGACAAGAGGACACTCACTTCAACGACGTGGGGAGGCCATTGTAAGGTCGCCCCTGCGCGTTCCAGCTCATGCGCCGTTGACGTCCGGCGCTCAGAGCGACGCCAGGAACCGTGGGCTGCTGAACCGCTCCACCAGGAAATCCAGGAAGCTGCGCATGATCGTCGGCAACTGCCGGCGAGACGCATACACCGCGTGGATGCCCAGCCCTTCAACCTCGTAATCCGGCAGCACTTCGATCAGTTCGCCACTGCGCAGCAACGGGGCGATCTGGTACGTGGGCAGCATCGCGATGCCGGCACCGGCGCGCACCGCTTCCAGCAGCAGCGACGCTTCATTGGCACTGATGTTGCCGCCCACCGCCACCGCGATCTTCCGTCCCCCGCGCTGCAGATGCCACACGCTCTTGCCGACGTAGTGATGGGTCAGGCAGTTGTGCACGGCCAAGCCGTCGGCCGTCGTCGGCGTGCCGCGCTCGGCCAAGTACGCCGGCGCCGCGCACAGCACCGAACGGCACGGCGCCAACGGCCGCGCGATCAGGCTCGGATCGATCGCGCGCGAGATGCGCACGGCGATATCCACGCGCTCTTCGACCAGGTTCACCACCCGATCGACGAGGAGCAGTTCCACCCGCGTCAGCGGATGCCGTTTGACGAACTCCGCCACCGCCGCAGCCAGATGGATCTGCCCGAACGAGACACTTGCGGTGACCCGCAGCAGCCCGTGCGGCTCGGGGTTGTCGGTAGCCAGCTCGCCGCGCAGCTCATCGCCGATCGCCAGCATCTGCCGGAAGCGCAGCAGCGCCGCCTCGCCCGGCCCGGTCAGGCTGATCCGGCGCGTGGTCCGGTGCAGCAACCGCGCGCCCAGCCAGCGCTCCACCTCGGCCAGGTAGCGCGTCACCATCGCCCGCGACATCTCCAGCGCCTCGGCCGCCGCCGTCAGGCTGCCGCGCTCGGCGACCTCGACGAACACGTTCATGGCGGTCATCCGGTCCATTTGATCGATCTGTGCAACAAATTAGGCCGTTATACGCGGTTTTTCGTTCGATTCCAGAGGCATACGCTGGCCTTCCTTCCTCAACGGACCTTCCCCATGAAAATCGCGCTTGTTGGTGCCACCGGCAACATCGGCCGTGAAATCGCCCGCCAGGCCCTCGCCCGCGGCCATCAGGTCACCGCCATCGTGCGCCGCGAGACCGACCTCCCGGCTGAACTGGACGGCGCCCAGCTGGCCGTGGCCGCGCTGGATGACACCGACGCGCTGGCCGCCGTGATCGCTGGCCATGACGTCCTGGCCAGCGCCTTCGGCCCGCGCCCGGGCGATGCCCCCACCACGGTGACCACCACCAGTGCCGCACTGGTCGCCGCTGCGCGCCAGGCCGGCGTGCCCCGCTTCATCATGGTCGGCGGCGCCGGCAGCCTCGAAGTTGCCCCCGGCGTGCAGTTGGTGGACACCGAGGGCTTCCCGGACGCCTACAAGCCGGTCGCCCTGGCCGCCCGCGAAACGCTGACGCAGCTGCGCGCCGTCGACGACCTCGACTGGACCTTCTACTCCCCCGCCGCCGAAATCGGCCCGGGCCCGCAGCGCGGCGGCTTCCGCACCCAGGCCAGGAATTTCCTGGTCGGCGATGACGGCCACAGCCGGATCAGCTACGCCGATTACGCCGACGCCTTCGTCAGCGAGATCGAAACCCCGCAGTACCTCCGCCAGATCGCCACCGTCGCGTACTGAGCCCTGCCCGCCCCGGCGTTCCCCGCCGGGGCCCTGGATGGAACCCACCGCATGTCCATGCTCTCCCGCGCCCCCCTCGCCCTCAGCCTGGCCCTGATCACCGGCCTCACCGCCCTCGCGCCGGCCAGCAGCCACGCCCGCCCGGCCGCGACCGCCCCGGCCCAGGCCGCTCCCCTCGCGGTGCGGCCCTATCATCCCGGCGACGACGCCCTGTTCGCGGTCTCGTCCACCCTGATCACCGGCCGCCACGACGCCATCCTCGTCGACGCCCAGTTCGCCGCCACCGATGCCGCGCAACTCGTCCAGCGCATCCGCGATTCCGGCAAACGGCTGACCACGATCTACATCAGCCACGGCGACCCCGACTACTACTTCGGCCTGGCCACCCTGCAGGACGCCTTCCCCGACGCCCGCATCCTCGCCACCCCCGCGACAGTCGCCCACATCAACGCCACCCAGGCCGCCAAACTCACGTACTGGGGCCCACAGATGGGCGCGGGCAAACCGACCCGCATCGTCATCCCCAAATCCATCGACGGCGACACCCTCACCCTCGAAGGCCAACCGATCAGGATCATCGGCCTCACCGGCCCCACCCCGGACCGCACCGTCCTGTGGATCCCCACCCTCCACACCGTCCTAGGCGGCATCCCGGTCGTCGCCGGCGAACACGTCTGGATGGCCGACACCCAGAGCGCCCCATCGCACGCGCACTGGCTGCAGACACTGGCAACCATCAAGGCACTGAAGCCCACCCGCGTCATCCCCGGCCATTACGCAGCAGGTGCCCCCCTCGACATCAGCGCAGTGGATTTCACCGCCGACTACATCCGCGCCTTCGACGAAGAAACCGCACGCAGCAACGACGCCAACGCACTGATCGCCGCAATGAAAAAGCGCTATCCAAACCTGGCTGGCGAGAGCTCATTGGAACTGAGCGCAAAAGTAGCCAAGGGCGAAATGCAGTGGCCGTAAAGACGCATCCGTAGAAACCAAACGTCATTCGCGAATTTCGAAACGCACGACGCATTTCCCCTCTGCGCACCGACCCAGTGTCGGAGGGACGACGCGGGTGGGGTATCGGGACCCGCCGCAAGTACGTCCATGTAGGCTCGTGTGCTGCCATCCATGGCAACACACGGTCCCGATACCCCACCCGCGTCGTCCCAAACCCTCACCCCCCGCACACCAACGCATCAGCCGTTGCCGTTGCCGTTGCCGTTGCCGTCACCGCAAACAGAAAAACCGTCAGCCATCACCAAGGTGATCAAACAACCCCGGCTGGCGCACCACCTCCCGCTCCCGGAATCCCCCCAACCCCACCCCCACCAACCGATACCGCGTCTCCAGCGGCAACTCCACCCGCGCCCGCAACCCCAACGCAATCTCCCGCAGCTCCTCCAACGAATCCGGCGGCGACTCCGGCGTAAAACTGCGCGTAATGATCCGGAACTGCGACGTCTTCAACTTCAACACCACCGTATGCCCCACCCGGTCCGTCTTCCGCGTCGCCTGCCAGGTCTTCTCCGCCAACTGCACGATCGCCGGCGCCAGATCCTCCAGCAACAGATCCTCCGCGAACGTATCCTCCGACGAAATCGACTGCACCGGCTGGTCCGGCTCCACCGGCCGCTCATCCAGGCCGCGCGCACGATTGAACAACCGTCCCCCGAACGTCCCGAACCGCGCCTCCAGTTCCTCCAGCGGCAGCGTACGCAGATCGCCCACCGTGGCCACGCCCAGCTCCGCCAGCTTCGCCGCCATCACCTTGCCCACGCCCGGCACACGGTTCACCGGCAGCGGCGTCAGGAACTGCTCGATACGATGCGGCGGCACCACGAACTGCCCATCCGGCTTGCGCCAATCCGATGCGATCTTGGCCAGGAACTTGTTCGGCGCGATCCCCGCCGAGGCCGTCAACTGCGTCTCCTCGCGGATCTGCGCACGGATGATCTGCGCGATCTCCGTCGCCACCGTCATCCCGCCCTTGTGTTCGGTCACATCCAGATACGCCTCATCCAGCGACAGCGGCTCCACCAAGTCCGTATGCCGCAGGAAAATCTCGCGCACCTGGCGTGAGACCGCCTTGTAGCGCACGAAATCCGGCGGCACGAACACCGCATCCGGACACAGCCGCTCCGCGCGCACCGCTGGCATCGCCGAACGCACCCCGAACACCCGTGCCTCGTAGGACGCCGCGCAGACGACCGAGCGCATTCCCCGCCACGCCACCACCACCGGCTTGCCCCGCAAGGAAGGGTCGTCACGCTGCTCCACGGACGCGTAAAACGCGTCCATGTCGACGTGAATGATCTTGCGGGGGCGGGACACGGGCGTCGGCACTCGGATTCAGATGAACAAGATTACAGCCACACGCCGCAGTATGGTTGTTGGATAACAACGACATGCGTTTTTGAACCTGAAAACACTACGGCGGCGTACGGTTAAAACGTTTGATTGAATCACTTTTTCTCATGCACTCTTGAGCACTTGCTTCATGCAAGAGCAGTCGACCTGTGGTCGGCTCACCCCGATGACAACTTCTTCAGGATTGCGTTTTCCATGACTCGTCTCAACGCGTTCTCGCGCGACCAGCTGCTGGCCAGCGCCCGCGGTGAACTGTTCGGCCCGGGCAGCGGCCGCCTGCCCAATGATCCGATGCTGATGTTCGATCGCATCACCGACATCCGCGAGGACGGCGGTCCCCATGGCAAAGGCATGGTACGCGCGGAACTGGATATCCGCCCTGACCTGTGGTTCTTCGACTGTCACTTCCTCGGCGACCCGGTCATGCCCGGTTGCCTCGGCCTGGATGCCATGTGGCAGCTGACCGGCTTCTTCCTGACCTGGATCGGTGCGCCTGGCCGTGGCCGCGCCCTGGGCTGCGGCGAAGTCAAATTCACCGGCCAGGTGCTGCCGAGCGCCAAGCGCGTCACCTACGAAATCGACATCTCGCGCGTCATCAACCGCAAGCTGGTGATGGCACAGTCCGATGCCCGCATGCTGGTCGACGGTCGCGAAATCTATTCTGCCAAGGACCTGCGTGTAGGTCTGTTCACTTCCACTGAGAACTTCTGATGCGTCGCGTCGTCATTACCGGAATGGGCATCACCTCGTGCCTGGGCAACGATCTGGACACCGTGTCCTCGGCACTGCGTGAAGGCCGCGCCGGCATCCGCCACCTGCCCGATCACGCCGAAGCCGGCCTGCGCAGCCACGTGGGCGGCAATATCGAGCTGGACCTGGACGCGCAGATCGACCGCAAGGTGAAGCGCTTCATGAGCGATGCCTCGGCCTACGCCTACATCGCCATGCGCGACGCCATCGCCGATGCCGGCCTGGATGAAGCACAGGTCGCCAATCCGCGTACCGGCCTGATCGCCGGCTCCGGCGGTGGCTCCAGCCAGTGGCAGGTGGAATCGGCCGACATCCTGCGTGCGCGTGGCGTGCGCAAGGTCGGCCCGTACATGGTGCCGCGCACGATGTGCTCCACCGTGTCGGCCTGCCTGGCCACCGCGTTCCAGATCAAAGGCCTGAGCTACTCGCTGTCGGCCGCCTGCGCCACCTCCGCGCATTGCATCGGCGCCGCCGCGGATCTGATCCGTCATGGCGCGCAGGACGTGATGTTCGCCGGTGGCGGTGAAGACCTGCACTGGTCGATGAGCGTGATGTTCGATGCAATGGGCGCGCTGTCGACCCGTTTCAACGAGACCCCGGCGTCGGCCTCGCGCCCGTACGACAAGGACCGCGACGGCTTCGTCATCGCCGGTGGCGGCGGCATGCTGGTGCTGGAAGACTACGACCACGCCGTGGCCCGTGGCGCGCGCATCTATGCCGAGCTGGTCGGCTACGGTGTCACCTCCGATGGTGCCGACATGGTCGCCCCGTCCGGTGAAGGCGCGGTGCGCTGCATGAACATGGCGATGGAGCACATCACCGCCCCGATCGACTACCTCAACACGCACGGCACCTCGACCCCGCTGGGCGACGTCACCGAGCTGAAGGCCGTCCGTGAAGTGTTCGGCGAGAGCATACCGCCGCTGTCCTCGACCAAGGCGCTGTCCGGCCATTCGCTGGGCGCGGCAAGCGTGCACGAAGCGATCTACTGCCTGCTGATGATGCGCGACGGCTTCATCGCCGGCTCCGCCAACATCGGCGAGCTGGATCCGCTGGTCGAAGGCTTCCCGATCGTGCAGCAGACCCAGCCGGCACAGCTGAACACCGTGATGTCCAACAGCTTCGGCTTTGGCGGCACGAATGCGGCGCTGGTGTTCAGCCGCATCTGAGCAGCGCCTGGATCCGCATGAAAAAGCCCGGCCATGTGCCGGGCTTTTTCGTGGTCCAGACGGGCGACGGCGTTCGTTACCGCGCGCCGGTCACCGGCAACAACGGCACCAGCAACTGCCGCGCATCCAGCAGCGAATCGACGATGCGATGCCCCAGCGCGCGCAGTTCCTCGTCCGGATGCACCAGGTCCGGCACCTGGATCGCGGTCATGCCCGCACCCACCGCCGCGCGGATGCCGGCCGGGGAATCCTCCAGCGCCAGGCAGCGCGCCGGGTCCTTGCCCAGCTTCTGCGCCGCCAGCAGATAGATGTCCGGGGCCGGCTTGGGATGCGACACGTCGCTGCTGGTCACCACCACCTCGAAGAACGGCAGCAGCCCGGCAGCGGCCAGCTTGCGCGAGGCACGCGGCTGCCGCGTCGAGGTCGCCACCGCACGCGGAATGCCGTGTTCGTGCAGCAGGTGCAGTATTTCCAGGATGCCCGGACGCAGCGGCAGACCCTGCTGCGTACGCGCCTCGTACAGCGCATGACAGCGTGCGAACAGTGCAGCGACCTGCCCGGCATCCACCGTCTGCAGCAGCAGGCGTTCGCAATCGCGATCGCCCAGGCCCACCATGCGCAGCCAGAACCCCTCCGGGAACGGCAGCGCCAGTTCCTGCGCCGCCTGCGACCAGCACGCGACCGAGACCCGCTCGCTGTCGATCATCAGGCCGTCCATGTCGAAGATGACGGCGTCGGGCAGGAACGGCAGCGCGGCGAAGGCGGTCATGGGACGTTGAACAGCGTCTCGAGATCGGCCGCATCCAGCATGCGCCACTCGCCTTCCGGCAGCCCGCCCAGCGACAGCCCGCCGATGCGGCTGCGGTGCAGTGCCTCGACGTGGTTGCCGACCGCCGCGAACATGCGGCGGGCCTGGTGGTAGCGGCCTTCATGCAGCACCAGCTGCGCCTGGCGCGGCCCGTTGACGTGCAGCTCGGCCGGCAGCAGCGGCTTGTCATCCGATTCCAGAAGCAGCGTGCCGCTGGCGAAGCGCGCGGTTTCATCGCCGCGCAGGTCCTCGGCCAAGGTGACCTCGTAGGCCTTGTCCAGGCGCGACTTCGGCGACACGATCCGGTGCAGCAGCGCGCCGTCGTCGGTCATCAGCAGCATCCCGCTGGTATCGCGGTCCAGCCGGCCCACCGAGGACAGCACCGGCGCGCGGTCGCGGTAGCGCGGCGGCAGCAGGTCGTAGATCAGCCGGCCCTTGTCCTTGGTCGAGCAGGTATAGCCGCGCGGCTTGTGCAGCAGCAGGGTCAGGCCCTGCGGCGGGTCCAGCGGCTCGCCCTCGACCCGGATCGCCTCATGCGCGACCGCATCGTCGGCGTACAGCACCTCGCCCTCGGCATCGGTGATCAGGCCGGCGCGGAACATCCCCTGCACCTGCTTTCGGCTGCCATAGCCGAGGTTGGCCAACAGCTTGACCAGCTTCATGCGCGGCCTCCGCGGCCCCACTTCGGCTCGGTGCTGCGCGGCGTCCGGACCGGTGTGGCGTTCTTGCTGGCCTTGGTCGCTTCGATCAGCTTGAAACCATCGCGCTCGGCGGCCACGCGGACCTGGCCGAAGCTCTCGTTGAGGATCTGCTCGTACGGCAGGTGGCGGTTGGCCACCAGCCACATCCGGCCGCCCGGGCGCAGCGCCTGCGCGGCCACGGCGATGAAGCGCTGGCCGATGTCGGGACGGTCGGCGCGGGACGGGGTGTGGAACGGCGGGTTGGTCACGATGAAGTCGTACTCGCCGTCGATCCCGGCGGTGACGTCCTGCCAGTGGTAGGCCAGCACCGCCGGCTTGCCGAGCGCGCCGAGGTTCTCGCGGGCCAGCGCCAGCGCGCGGCCTTCGGCCTCGTACAGGTCCAGCGCGGTCACGTTCGGGCAGCGCGCCAGCACTTCGGCGGACAGATAGCCGAAGCCGGCGCCCAGGTCGGCGCCACGGCCGGCCAGATCGGCCGGCAACTGCTCTACCAGCAGGGCCGAGGCCGGGTCGATGCGGTCCCAGGCGAAGATGCCCGGACGGCTCTGGAAGCGGCCGCCCAGGATCGCGCGCGGCGCGTCCAGCGACGCCCAGCGCTGCGCCAGCGCGGCGTCGTGCTGGCCGTTGAGCGGGGCGGTCCAGTAGGCGCGGCAGTGGTTCTTGGTCAGCTTGCCGCCCAGGCCGGCCAGCTGCTGCAGGTCGCCTTCGCCGGAGCGCGCCCCTTCGTTGTTGTGCTGGCAGGAAACCACGATGCCGCCCGGGGCGGCCAGGGCCAGCGCGCGGGCGAACAGGGCCTTGGCTTCCTCACGCTGGCGCGGCGGCAGCACCAGCACCACCGCGTAGCGGGTGGCATCGGTGGCCAGCTGCTGTTCGTCGCGCACCGTCCAGCCACTGGCTTCCAGCGCATCGGCGAATGGGCGGAAGCTCTGTTCGCAGACCAGCTGGGCCGGCTGGGCGTGCTCGCGCAGCGGGGCGCCATCGCGGGCGCGCAGGAACAGCACGGGGCCGGCGGGCCAGGACAGCACGCCACTGGCGAACGGCAGGAACAGGGTTTCCAGGGGAGCGTCGTGCTGGGCAGCCATGCGGGGGGCACATCTTGAAAGAGGCCGCCATTCTACCGGTTCGCTCCGCCCCACCCGGATTTGCGTTTATTCAACGTCCTGTTGATGCCCTGACAACATCCAAACCGGCAGGGTGGAGCCTCACTTCCCGTGGAGATGGCTCATGCGTGCATTGTTCGTCGGTGGCGTAGTCGACAACAGCGAGATGGACATGGAGGGCAGCCAACCACCGGTGCATTACCCCGAAGACACCGGCGGCGGCCATTCGCGCTACCGGCTCCATCAGGTCGGCAAAACGGCCGACGGCAGCGTGGCCTATGCGGTCTATGGCGCCCCGGACCTGGCCGATGAAGAAGTGGCCAGGATCGCCGATGAGCGGGCCTACGCGCGCCGTTTCGAGGCCGAACCCAGCGAATTCATCCACTGAGCCCGTCTCTGGCGGCGCGCCTGCCCACCGCGATCACTCGCGGTAGGGCAGCTGCCGGATGGCCTTGATCTGGTCCAGCCACACCACGTGCTGCTGCACCGGGGTGTCCAGATCGTCCAGCCGCAGCTGGCCATTGCTGCCTTCGTTCTCCTCGGCGTCGCGGTACTGCTGCAGCGTCGGCTGCACGGCCACGGTACCGAGCAGGCGGCTGCCATCGTCAAGCGTGAGTTCGACCTGGGTCTGGCCATGCAGCTGCGGCAGCAGCGCTTCCAGGGCCGCGATGGCGGCCGGATCGGTGTGGATGCGGGGGGCGTAACGGGACATGGCAACTCCTGTGGCGTACGCCTCAGTGTGCCCGTGGCGGCGTCAACACACCGCCAACGGCGGACGCTCAGCGCCCGCCAAGCACGCCGCGCACAGCGGCGACCAGCTGGGCCACCGAATACGGCTTGGCCACATGTTCCTGGAAGCCCGAGGCGAGCGCGCGCTTGCGATCGTCGGCACGCGCCAGCGCGGTCACCGCCACGGCGGGCAGCGCATCGGGTTCGACCCCCATGTTGTCGCGCAGCGTGCGGACCAGCCCGTAGCCATCCATGCCCGGCATGCCGATATCGGTCAGCAACGCGTCGATGCCCGCATGCCCGTTCTCGTTGAGCAGCGCCAGCGCTTCCCCGGCCGAGGAGGCCGTGGTGACCGAGGCACCCTGTTCCTCCAGCAGCCGCCGCAGATACTCCAGCACTTCGGGCTGGTCTTCCACGGCCAGCAGGTGCAGACCCTTGAGCGGATACGGTTCAATGATCTGCTCGGTGATCGGGCCACTGAACACTTCGCGCAGCGGGCGGCCGTCGGCCTGCGGCTGATAGCGCGGCAGGCGCACGTTGAAGCTCGCCCCCTGCCCGTGGCCCTCGCTGCTGGCCGCGACCACGCCGCCATGCAGTTCGACCAGCTGCTGCACGATCGCCAGCCCCAGCCCCAGGCCGCCGTGGCGGCGCGTGGTGGTGCCGTCGGCCTGGCGGAAGCGGCTGAACAGATGGCGCAGGAATTCCGGTGCGATACCGTCGCCGGAATCGGTCACGGTGATCGACCACTGCCCGCCGTCGGCCGCCAGGGTCAGGATCACGCGCCCTTCGGCGGGGGTGAATTTGATCGCGTTGGAAAGCAGGTTCCACAGCACCTGCTGCAGGCGCGTGGCATCGCCGAGCACCAGACAGGGCTCGTCGGGCATCACCAGTTCCATCGACAGCGCTTTGCCTTCGGCGACCAGCTCCTGCGCGCGCATCGCTTCTTCCAGCTGCGCACGCAGATCCAGCATCTCCACTTCCAGCTGGACCTTGCCCAGCAGCATGCTGCTGAGGTCCAGCATGTCCGAGATCAGGCGTTTCTGCGCCATCGCACTGTTGGCGATCACGCCCAGTCCCTTGTACATCGGGCTGGTGTTGTCGATGCGCTGCAGCAGCAGTTCGCTCCAGCCCAGGATGGTGGTCAGCGGGGTGCGCAGCTCGTGCGACAGCGTGGCCAGGAACTCATCCTTCAAGCGCGCCATGTTTTCGGCAGCGCTGCGTGCGGCACGCTCGGACTGCAGCAGTTCCTCGCGCGCCATTTCGATCTCGCGGCGCTCGGTCACGTCCGGACTGCTGCCGGCCAGGCCGATGAAACGGCCCATCCGCGAGAAGCGCGGACGCGCGTTCATCTCCAGCCAGCGCCACTGGCCGTCGGCGCGGCGGCCGCGGACCAGCGCATGCATGGAGCGCTGCGACTTCAGCGCTTCCTGCAGTTCGTAATCGAACACCGAGGCATCATCGGGATGCACCAGCCCACGCCAGACATCATCCGGCACGCGCTGCTCGTCGCCACCGAAGAACTCACTGAAGGCGCTGTTGACGAAGCGCGAATGGCCGCGCTCATCCAGCACCCAGACCGGCATCGGCAGGCCATCGGCCAGCGCACTGAAGCGCGCCTCGCTTTCGGCCAGCTCCACTTCGATGTGCTTGCGGTTGGTGATGTCGAAGAACACCACGGCCACCAGATGCTCGCCGGGCTCGCCCACGCTGACCGCCTCGACCGAGTACCACCGGTTCAAGGCGCGCGCTTCCATCTCGAACTGCCTGGCCTGGCCGCTCAGTGCCACCTCGCCATAGACACGGTACCAATCCTGCTCATGCCCGGGCTGCAGGCTGCTCATCCGCTGGCCACAGGCATTGTCGAGCCCGGTATTGCGCGAAAACGCCTCGTTGACCTCGACGAACCGGTAATCCACGCCAACACCCGCATCATCAAAGATCATTTCGATGATGCAGAACCCCGCATTCAGGCGTTCAAGTACCGTGCGATACAGGGCCGGATCCGGCGATGAAGCCAGGAAAGAGGCGCGTTCCAACGTCGAAGTGGGCAGGCTGGGCAAGGGCTTCAATGAGGCAACTGGCGAAACAGAGGAGGACAGGATCGGCCAACGCGCGTATTCGCAGCGTCAAGCGCCGAGGGTCGGGGGGCGGGCCTGGGTGAATTGGCGCCAACCGCAGAGGCGGAGCATACACGCCTGCATTGTGGGCCACCCGGATCGGGATCACACTGGGCACCAGATCCCCCTTGTGATCGCGACCCAGGAGTTGTCATGAACCGCACATCCCTGATCGCCGGCGCCCTGGCTGGCCTGCTGCTCGTCGGCAGTGCCTCCGCCGCCCCGCGTACCGTGACCGACCCGCAGGCCCCGCGCGCGCTCCAGGCCGATGGCCCGGTCCAGGTGACCTGGACCGACCCGGCGCAGTTCACCGAGATCCGCCAGAGCAACAACCGCTTCGAAGCCGAACGCGGCGACTGGGTGCAGCAGCTGGCCAAGTACGTCCAGACCACCGCCGGCAAGGAGCTGCAGCCTGGCCAGACGCTGGACGTGACGTTTACCGACATCAAACGCGCCGGCGATTACGAGCCGTGGCACGGCCCGCGCTCCAACGACATCCGGGTGATGCGCGACATCTATCCGCCGCGCGTGTCGCTGACCTACACCCTCAA
This sequence comes from Stenotrophomonas sp. TWI1183, assembly GCF_039673115.1. Taxonomy (NCBI): domain Bacteria; kingdom Pseudomonadati; phylum Pseudomonadota; class Gammaproteobacteria; order Lysobacterales; family Lysobacteraceae; genus Stenotrophomonas; species Stenotrophomonas sp. TWI1183. Next base: position 75,052 of record NZ_JBDJKZ010000017.1, on the reverse strand, counting down.
GGATGCGCAGGGCCAGGTGATCGGCGAAGGGGAGCGCAAGCTGCAGGACACCGGCTACCTGCACAACATCGGCCGGCAGAGCGACACCGATCCGCTGCGCTACGAGAAGCGCCTGCTGGATGACTGGATCCGGCGCGAGCTGCGCAACCAGGCCACCGCCAGCACCTGAGCCCTCGCTCAGCCGCCCAGGTACTCGCGCACGACCCGCTTCACGCCGCACGGCAGCTGGTAGGCACTGACGCCGCACAGCGGTGCCAGCGCCTCGATGCGCGGGGCATCGCCCCACAGCGTCACCGTACTGCCGATACCCGCCTGCGGCAGGTGGGTGAGGTCGACGGTGAGCATGTCCATCGAGACCCGACCGATCACGATGCCGGGCTGGTCATCGATGCGCACGGGCGTGCCGTTCGGCGCGAACTGCGGGTAGCCATCGGCATAGCCGAGGGCGACCACGCCGACCCGGGTCGGCCGCTGCGCGACGAACCGCGCGCCGTAGCCGACCGGCTCGCCCACCGCGATATCGCGCACCGCGAAGATTTTCGAGCGCATGGTCATGGCCGGGCGCAGGCGCTGGGTCAGCGCGGTATGCGCGGGCATCGGGTTGATCCCGTACAGCATCAGGCCCGGACGGACCCAGTCGCTGCGCACGTCCGGCCAGCCCAGCAGCGCCGGCGAATTGCACAGGCTGGTCTGCCCGTCCAGTCCCTCGATGGCGGCCGCGAACACATCGGCCTGCTCGCGGGTGCGCGGGCTGTCCAGTTCGTCGGCACGCGCCATGTGGGTCATCAGCACCATCGGCCCGACATGCGCCAGCGTGCTCAGCGTGGCATGCGCGGCGCGGAACTCGTCCGGCCACAGGCCCAGGCGGTGCATGCCGCTGTCCAGCTTCAACCACACGGTGAGCGTGGCGGTGGTCTGGAACGCGGCGACCGCCTCGACCTGCCACGGCGCGCCGACCGCGAACCACAGATCGTGTTCGACGATCAACGGCAGCTCATCGGCGTCGAAAATGCCTTCCAGCAGCAGGATCGGACCGGTGATGCCGGCCGCCCGCAGTTCCAGCGCTTCCTCGATGCAGGCCACGCCGAACGCATCGGCCTCGGCCTGCAGCGCGCGGGCGCAGCGCACCGCACCGTGGCCGTAGGCATCGGCCTTCATCACCGCTACGGCCTTGCCGCCCCCCAGTTCGCGTGCCAGCCGGTAATTGCTGCGCAGCGCCTCCAGATCAATCAACGCACGGGCTGGGCGCATGAACTCGACTCACGGTGACGGACGGACGCGGCATGGTGGGTGTAACGGAAGATATCCAGGCCTTCGGTGCTGATCTGCGGCTGGCGGGCATCCATCAGGTCGGCCAGGTAGCGGCCGGAGCCGCACGCCATGGTCCAGCCCAGGGTGCCGTGGCCGGTATTGAGGAACAGGTTGCGGTACGGCGTGGCGCCGACCACGGGCGTGCCATCCGGCGTGGCCGGGCGCAGGCCGGTCCAGAACTCGGCGCGCGACAGATCGCCGCCGTGCGGGTACAGATCGCGCACGACCTTCTCGAGCGTGGCGCGGCGGTGCGGCGAGAGGGACAGGTCGAACCCGCCCACTTCAGCCATGCCCCCCACGCGGATGCGGTCGTCGAAGCGGGTCACGGCCACCTTGTAGCTTTCGTCCAGGATGGTCGAGGTCGGGGCCATCGCCGGGTCGGTGATCGGCAGCGTCAGCGAGTACCCCTTGAGCGGATACACCGGCAGCTGCATGCCCAGCGGCGCGACCAGCGACGGCGAATAGCTGCCCAGCGCGACCACGTAGTGATCGGCGGTTTCCAGCTTGCCGTCGATGCGCACACCGGTGATGCGGTCGCCGTCGCTCTGCAGGCCGGCGATGTCCTGGTCGAAGCGGAATTCGACCCCGGCATCGACACACATCTGCGCCAGGCGGCGGGTGAACAGCTGGCAGTCGCCGGTCTGGTCGCGCGGCAGGCGCAGCGCGCCGACGAGCGTGTCGGCCACGCCGGCCAGCGCCGGTTCGTGGGCGATGATGCCGTCGCGGTCGAGCACCTGATAGGGCACGCCGTACTGCGCCAGCACCTCGATGTCCTGCGCGGAGGCATCCAGCTGCTGCTGGGTACGGAACAGCTGGGTGGTGCCCAGGTCGCGGCCTTCGAACTCGATGCCGGTCTCGCGGCGGAGTTCGTTGAGGCAGTCGCGGCTGTACTCGGACATGCGCACCATGCGCGCCTTGTTGATCGCGTAGCGCTCGTGCGTGCAGTTGCGCAGCATCTGCGCCAGCCAGCGGTACTGGTGCCAGTCCAGGCCCGGGCGGATCGCCAGCGGCGCGTGTTCGGAGAACAGCCACTTGACCGCCTTGAGCGGCACGCCCGGCGCCGCCCACGGCGAGGTATAGCCGAACGACAGCTGGCCTGCGTTGGCGAAACTGGTTTCCAGCGCCGGACCGGGCTGGCGGTCGACGACCGTGACTTCAAACCCGGCCTGCCGCAGGTACCAGGCACTGGTCGTGCCGATCACACCGCTGCCAAGGACTAGAACGCGCATGACACCTCTCCAACCCGATCATTCCCTGCGCAGGAGCACGCCGGGACCATAATTGAGGAAGTATAGTCAGCCACAACCAAGCAATTCGCCTGTTTTTAGAGCCTGAGGCAGGGTATTGTCCTGCCAACAACCTTGAGAGGCTGACGCCGATGGCCGCGCGTGCCCGCGAACTGGACAAGATCGACCGCAAGATCCTGCGCATCCTGCAGGACGAGGGCCGGATTTCCTTCACCGAGCTGGGCGAGCGCGTCGGCCTGTCGACCACGCCCTGCACCGAGCGCGTCCGTCGGCTCGAGCGCGACGGCGCGATCACCGGTTACTACGCCAAGCTCGATCCGCACTACCTCAAGGCCAGCCTGCTGGTGTTCGTGGAGATCAGCCTGGCCTACAAGTCCGGCGACATCTTCGAAGAGTTCCGGCGGGCGGCGTTGAAGCTGCCCAACGTGCTGGAATGCCATCTGGTCTCGGGCGACTTCGATTACCTGCTCAAGGCCCGCATCAGCGAGATGGCGTCGTACCGCAAGCTGCTCGGCAGCACGCTGCTGACCCTGCCGCATGTGCGTGAATCCAAGAGCTACATCGTCATGGAAGAGGTCAAGGAAACCCTGACCCTGCCGATCCCGGATTGAGCGCGGGCCGGTTCAAAGCAGAAAGGCGGCGCGCATGTGCGCACCGCCTTCGTTCATTGCGTCAAGCGCATCAGCGCTGCTGTTTCTGGTCCTGATGCTTCTGGTCCTGCTGCTTGCCGCCCTTCTGATTCTGCTGGTCCCACTGCTGCTGGTTCTGCTGGCCGGGCTTCTGGTTCTGCTGCTGACTGCCCTGCTGCTCCTGCGGCGCCTTGCCGGGACTGCGGTTCTGCTGGTTAGCCATGATTGCACTCTTCTCGAAAAACCTCGGGGATGCGCTGTGTTGCGGCGCGGGGACAGGGTCTCGCCGATCCGGTTAATCACAGGCGAAAAATCGGTGAGGCACTCCGTTGACGGCGATGACTGCGGGAACAGCGATGTAAACCATTCATCTTGCTCGCAGGCCATGGCCCCCGATTACGGCTTGATCTGCTGGCCGTCGCCGCTGGGGATGGAGTCGTAGTAGCGGCCGGTGCGGGTATCGAGCACACGATTGGGGCTCACCTGGCGGGCCCCGGGAATGATCCGGCCGTGACGGTCGTAGACCTTGCCCTGTACCGCGGGCCCCTGCATCGGCGCGGGCTGCGAAGGGCCTTTGCTCTGGATCGGATGCGTGCGCAGCTGCTGCTGGGTCTGCGCGGACGACCTCACCGGCGCCATCTGCCCGGACAGGCTGTCGACCGGCGCCGGCTGGACGGGGGTGGGCAGCGGCGTGGGCGTCGGCTGCGGCGCGACCACCGGCCGCGTCGCCGTGGGCTTGGGCGGCGGGCCGATCTGCGCGGCCGCGGTCAACGGCAGCAGAACCAGCAGGGCAGCGGCGAGGCGGCTTGGGCGGTACATGGCGGTCTCCCGGCGGCGGTTCAGGTCTTCACCATGCACCTGCACGGGTATCAGCACCATGAACGCCCTGGCTTGTACCTCCAGAGGCAACAGCTCAATCTACGTACCACATCAATAGGGAATGTTTATGACAGCTTTCGACCTTTCCCCGCCCACCGACGCCCAGCGCCAGGCCCTGGTGGCCGGGCTCAGCGCCGATGAGCAGCGCGTGCTGCTGCACCATGGCACCGAGGCGCCGTTCTGCGGGGTGTTCCTGGACAACAAGCAGGACGGGGTCTACGGCTGCCGTTTGTGCGGCCTGCCGCTGTTCCGCTCCAGCACCAAGTTCGACTCCGGCACTGGCTGGCCGAGCTTCTTCGCGCCCTTCGACCCGGCCCATGTCCGTGAGATCCGCGACGCCAGCCATGGCATGGTCCGCACCGAAATCGTCTGCGCGCGATGTGACAGCCATCTCGGCCATGTGTTCCCCGATGGCCCGCCGCCGACCCACGAGCGCCACTGCCTGAATTCGGTCTCGCTGTCGTTCACGCCCAACGGGCAGGCCTATCCGGATCCCCTGCAGCGCGGTGGTGCCGAAGCCGGCGCGGCGGCCTAGGCACGACCGGTCGGCCCGCACGCCTGAGGCCTGCCTGTGGCTTGGCCCGCACGTGCCAGCTCAAAAGTGTGACATTGGTCGAACGCTCCCCTTCAGAAATGGTGTGAAGGGGCCGACATGGAGGTATCCCCTTCCCGCGTCGGCCCCATGCTCATCATCGTTGGACTTCTCGTCGTCATCCTCAGCGTGCTCGGCGGTTATGTGGGCGCGCACGGCAAACTCGGCGCGCTGTGGCAGCCCTATGAACTGGTGATCATCGGCGGTGCCGCGCTGGGCGCGTTCCTGGTCGGCACCCCGGTCAAAACCGTGAAGCAGACCCTGCAGGCCACCGTCGGCGTGTTCAAGGGCCCGCGCTACAAGCAGCAGGACTACATCGACGTCCTCAGCCTGCTCTACGAACTGCTCAACAAGGCCCGCCGCGAAGGCTTCATGGCGCTGGAAGACCATGTCGAGCGCCCGGCCGACAGCAGCATCTTCGCCAACTACCCCAAGGTGCAGGCCGACCATCACCTGGTCGACTTCATCACCGACTGCCTGCGCCTGATGATCGGCAGCAACATCGAGCCGCATGAGCTGGAGCCGCTGCTGGAGCTGGAGCTGGAGAAGCATCACGGCGAGGCGATGCAGCCGGCCGCGGTGCTCAACAAGGTCGCCGACGGCCTGCCGGGCTTCGGCATCGTCGCTGCGGTGCTCGGCATCGTGATCACCATGGGCTCGATCGGCGGCGAGATCACCGAAGTCGGCGCGCACGTCGCCGGCGCACTGGTCGGCACCTTCCTGGGCATCCTGCTGGCCTACGGCTTCGTCGGCCCGCTGGCCTCGGCCGTGGAAGCCCGCGCCGAACAGGACGCGCGCATCTACGAATCGGTGAAGACCGCCCTGCTGGCCTGCCTGCGCGGCTACAACCCGAAGATCGCCCTCGAATTCGCCCGCAAGACCCTGCCGTCCAACGTGCGCCCGGGCTTCAGCGCGTTCGAACAGCACCTCAAGACGGTCAAGTAAGGCAGCGCCATGGCCGAGAACAAACCCACCGTCATCGTCCGCCGGGTCAAGAAGGCCGGCCACGCCGCGCACCATGGCGGTGCCTGGAAGGTGGCCTATGCCGACTTCGTGACCGCGATGATGGCCTTCTTCCTGGTGCTGTGGCTGATGGCCGCCACCACCAAGCCCGAGCGCGCGGCGATCTCCGAATACTTCCGCAACCCCAGCCCGCTGGCCGGCAGCAGTTCCACTCCGGCCCCCGGCATGGCCGGTCCGGGCGGCGCCAGCACCTCGATGATCAAGCTGGGCGGCGCCACCGACATCTCGCGCGGCAACAGCAACGATCCCTTCCAGAGCCAGCAGGCCGCCAAGCCGGTGCCGCAGACCGATCGCGAGCGGGAAAAGCAGCAGCTCGAAGCGCTCAAGCAGGAGCTGGAAGAAGCGATCAGCAAGAGCCAGGCGCTGGAGCCGTTCAAGGACCAGCTGCTGCTCGACCTCACCCCGGAAGGGCTGCGCATCCAGATCGTGGACAAGCAGAACCGCCCGATGTTCGACATGGGCAGCGCCACGCTCAAGCCCTACACGCGCGAGATCCTGCGGGAGCTCTCGCAGTTCATCAACCACGTGCCGAACCGGATCAGCATCACCGGGCATACCGATACCACCGCGTACAACGCCGTGCATGGCTACAGCAACTGGGAGCTCAGCGCCGACCGCGCCAACGCCGCCCGGCGTGCGCTGCTTGATGGCGGGATGACCGAAGACAAGGTGACCCGCGTGGTCGGCCTGTCCTCCTCGGTGCTGTTCGACCGGAGCCAGCCGGACAACCCGATCAACCGCCGGATCAGCATCGTGGTGATGACCAAGGCCGCCGAGGCCGCGGCGTTGGCGGGCGCCGGCCAGGAAGTGGCGCTGTCGCCCACGGCGGCCGACGCGGATATCCAGGCCGCGCTGGCGCCGGCTGTCGCGCCCTAAGGGGCGCGGGGGCGGTGGAGCCGGCCAGCGGCCGGCACTACAATGGGTCTTTCCTTTTGTAGATAGACCGTCCTCATGTCCAAGCAGTCCAAGGCCAAGCGCGACAAGCGCAAGAAGCAGCAGCCCAAGCGTCCGATCAACCGCCTCAACGCCCAGCAGCCGGTGCAGAACCATGCCGTGCTGACCAACGAAGAAGGCCAGGTCGTCGCCGCGATCGGCCTGCAGGGCACCGAGTGGCTGCTGGCCATCGGCGGCCAGACCATGGGCAACGCCGACAACCCGGTGCCGATGCTGGCCATGCTCAAGCACCTGTCCAACGTCCAGGAGAAGGAAGGCCGCAAGGTCAACCTGGAGTACTCGACCCAGCTGCAGCAGCTGATCGACGACCTGGCCGCCGACGAAGGCAAGACCGCCGACGAGTATTTGTCGCAGCTGGTCGCCGAGTTCGAAGGCGTGGAAGGTGACGACGAAGCCGACGCCGACGCCGACGCCGAAGATGCCGAGATCGTGGCCGACGACGACGCCGCTGCCCCGGCCGATGCCGAGCCGGCCCCGGCCGCCAGCGACGACAAGCCGCAGGCCTGAGCCACGGCGATCCGGTGACGGTCTATATCGACGATGCGGTACACCCCTGGCGCGGCGAGCGCTGGGCGCATCTGATGGCCGACACCCTGCCCGAGCTGCACGCCATGGCGGCGCAGCTCGGGATTCCGCTGCGGGCGTTCCAGAACCGCCGCAGCGGCGCGCACTACGACGTGCCCGCCCCGCTGCGCCTGCAGGCAATCGCCCTGGGCGCACAGGCCATCTCACGGCATACGGACCGCGCGCTGGTCAAAGCGGTCATCGCCAATGCGAGAAGCCAATACCGGTAGGTGCCGACCGTTGGTCGGCACCCGCAGACCGCAGTCACGCCGTCAGAACGGGTCGCTGCCCGGCCGCACTTCCACGCCCAGCAGCGAACACAGCGCCAGCATCGCGTCGTCATCGCGGTTGAGCGCCATCCAGCCGGCCAGGGTGTCATTGCCGGTATCCACGCTCCACAGCGCGTAGTTGTGCTCGCGCAGGCGGTCGTGGGCGGTGGCCATCAGCGCCGGCGCGTCCACCCCGGCGGCGAAATCCTCATCGTCCAGGTCGCCACCCCAGTCGATCTGCAGGTTCCAGCGCGCGGACAGCTCGTTGACGGCCGACATCAGCGCATCGGCATCGCTGCGCTCGACCTCGAAGCCGGACTGCCAGGCAATCGCGGCCATCATCGGCGGCAGCCAGTCGGCGTCCTCATCGATGCCTTCCCCGCTTTCCAGCAGTGCTTCGCGCCAGCGGTTGAACTGCTGCAGGGCCAGTTCTTCATCGCCCGGGTTGATCAGCACGAACAGGTTCCAGATCCGCGCCTCGAAATCGTCCTCGTCGAAATCGCGTTCCTCTTCTTCGAAGTCGAAATAATCGCTGTTGTCGGGCATGACCGGTATTCCTGGAGACAGGGGCGCATTCTGCCGTGCAAGGGCGTTGGCAGGAAGCGAAATTCGGCGCGGGGCCCGCTGCGGTTTATCCTGTACGCCAGAAGACGGCCTTGGTGGTCGTCAGCATCCTGTGACCATGAGCGATACCCCTCCCGATCACCTGGCGATCAACCCGACCAGCCCCTTCCACGATGCCGCTGCGCTGGAGCGCGGCGTGGGCATCCGCTTCAACGATGTCGAGCGCGACAACGTCGAGGAGTATTCGGTCAGCGAAGGCTGGATCCGCGTGCAGGCCGGCAAGGCCCGTGACCGCCGCGGCAACCCGATGACGATCAAGATCAAGGGCACCGTGGTGGCCTACTTCCTGGATCAGAAGCCGGACGCCTGATCCCACGTCTGCCGGAGACGCTTGATCCCACGTGTGCCGGGGTAGAGCCACCCCATGGGTGGCTGCCCTTCGTCCCGGGCGCGTGGGTTCCAGTAGGTCCGCGCAGCCACCCATGGGGTGGCTCTACCCCGCTTCAATCGCGTTGCCGCGTCTCCAGCAGGTCCAGGTTGCGGATCAGCCGGCGCGAGATCTCATCGGAGATCTTCCCGCGCCGGGTCAGCCGGAACAGCTCTTCGCGCTCGGCGGTGAGCCCGGCGGTGCGCAGCTGGCGATAGCCCTGCTCCATCCGCTTCACCTTTTCCGGATCGGCATCCGGCCCCGCGTCCTTCTCCAGATTGCGCTGGTACAGCAGGCTCACCCGTGAGGCGGCGTCGTTGTAGAGCTGCACGTTCTCGGTGGTCTGGTTCTGCACCAGCTGCTGGCGCGTACGCTCCACCCCGGCCAGCGCGGCCTTGGCGGCGAGCTTGCGGGCCAGGTCTTCTTCCTTGCGCTCGCCCGAATCGGCCGGCAGTTCCAGCCCCTTGAGCAGGCGCGGCAGCGCGATGCTGGCCCCGACCAGCGAGATCAGGATCACCGCCGCGGCCAGGAAGATCACCAGATCGCGCGCCGGGAACGCACTGCCATCGGGCAGGAACAGCGGCAGGGTCAGCACGCCGGCCAGGGTGATCGCACCGCGCACGCCGGCCAGCGAGGTCGCCACCACGATCCGCCACGACGTGCCCGGGCGTGCTTCACCCCGGTGGCGCGCGCGCAGCAGGCTCCAGCGCAGCGACAGCCACACCCAGGCCAGGCGCAGCAGCACCAGCGCGAGGTTGATCACCACCACGTAGACCAGCAGCCACCACGCACTGTGGTGCCCGCTCTCGCTGACCGTCTTGATCGCGCGCTCGACGATGCCGGGCAGCTGCTCGCCCAGCAGCACGAACATGATGCCGTTGAAGCTGAACTGCAGCATGTTCCACACGGCCGTGCGCTGCACGCGCATGCTGCCCGAGACACGGCCGCTCAGTTCCACGTAGCTCATCGTGATGCCCGCGGCGACCGCCGAGAGGATGCCCGAGGCGTTGAACTCTTCGGCCAGCAGGTAGGCGGCGAACGGGATCAGCAGATTCACCAGCAGCGCCGCACCGGGCTCCTCGCCGAAGCGCCGCCACAGCCAGCGCTGGAAGGTCGACACGCCCAGCGTCACCGCCACACCGATCGCCAGCCCGGCCACCGCCACCCACAGGAAGGTCAGCGAGGCCGTCGCCAGCGAGAAGGTGCCGGTCATCACCGCCGCCACCGCGAAGCGGAAGCAGACCAGGCCGGAGGCATCGTTGAGCAGCGATTCGCCTTCCAGGATGTGCATCAGCCGCTTGGGGATCGGCGCGCGCGAGGCGATCGAACTGACCGCCACCGGATCGGTCGGCGAGATGATCGCCGCCAGCGCGAAGGCCACGGCCAGCGGCATCACCGGGATCATCCAGTGGATCAGGAAGCCGGCCCCGATCACGGTGAACACCACCAGCCCGAACGCCAGCTCCAGGATCACGCCTTTATCGCGGAACAGGCCCTGCTTGGGGATGCGCCAGCCATCCAGGAACAGCAGCGGCGGCAGGAACAGCAGGAAGAACATCTCCGGCTCCAGCGCGTGGCCGCGGTTGAACACCCCGGCAATGACCGCGCCCAGCCCGATCTGCACCAGCGGCAGTGGCAGGGACAACGGCAGGACGCGGACCAGGTAGCCGCTGGCGACCACCGCCACCAGCATCGCCAGGACGACTTCAATGGTATGCATGCATTTTCCAGTAAGCAGCGCGGGGGAGGCTGCGGGCAGCCGGCGCCGGAAACAGGAAAAAACGTACCACACGTGCGCCGCCACGCGAATGCGCGGGGCGCACCAGGCTCAGTCGGCGGACAGCAGCTGCGCGTCGGCGCCGTCGAAGCGATAGATGTCCATCGCCAGGAAACCCGCATCGATGCCGGCATCGATACGCTGCGCGCCGAGCGCATCGCCACCGGCCGCGCCCATCGCGAAGTGCAGCGGCTGCAGGTGCTCGTCGCTGGGGTGTGCCTGCACGGCGTGCGGGGCCTGACGGCGGTAGTCCAGGAGTGCGGCACTGTCATCAGCCTGCAGGCGCTGCTCCACCCACTCGATGAAGGGCCGCACATACGGCGCTTCCTTGCCGTCCTGGTAGCTGCGCCAGTCGTGCAGGTTGTGGGTGATGCTGCCCGAGCCGATCAACAGCACGCCCTGCTCGCGCAGCGGCGCCAGCGCGCGGCCCAGCGCGAACTGATGGGCCGGCCCAAGCAATGGCTGGATCGCCAGCGGCACGACCGGAATCTCCGCCTGCGGGTACAGGAAGCGCAGCGGCACCCAGGCACCGTGGTCGAGGCCGCGCTGCGGATCGGTCGCCGTCGGCAGGCCGGCCGCGGTCAGCCGCTGCGCGATCTCCTGGGCCAGCGCAGGGTCGCCCGGCGCCGGGTACTGCAGATCGAACAGCGCCTGCGGAAAACCGCCGAAATCGTGGATCGTGGGCGGCTGGGCATGCCCGCCCACCACCGGCTGGTGGGTCAGCCAGTGCGCCGAGGCCATCACGATCGCGCGCGGGCGCGGCAGGCGCGCCGCCAGTGCGGCCAGGCGCTCGCCGATCAGACCGGGATTCAGCGCGGTCATCGGCGAACCGTGGGAGATGTAGAAGGAGGGCAAGCGGGACATCACGGACTCCAATAGCGGCACGCCCACCGGGGCGGTGCCTGGATCTCAGACTATTGCGTACGGATCGGCCAATAAATACGATGCATCGACGCTGTTTATTCCGGAAAAAGAAACAATGGACACTCTGGACGCCATGCGTGTGTTTGTCGCCGTGGTCGAGCGCAACGGCTTCAGTGCCGCCGCGCAGGCCCTGGACCTGTCCACGGCGGGGGTCACCCGGCAGATCGCCGCGCTGGAAAAGCGCCTGTCGACCCGCCTGCTCAACCGTACGACCCGTCGCGTGAGCCCGACCAGCACGGGCGCGGCCTATTACGCCGAGTGCGTGCGTCTGCTGGCCGAATTCGATGCGCTGGAGGCCGGCATCAGCGCGCAGGCGCTGGAGCCCTCCGGACGGCTGCGGATCAACGCGCCGGTCAGCTATGGCATCGCGCGGCTCGGTCCGCTGCTGGCCGGCTATCGCGCGCGCTACCCGCAGGTGGAACTGGACCTGTCGTTGTCCGACCGCCTGGTGGACATGGTGGAAGAAGGCTACGACGTGGCGATCCGCATCACCCGCCAGCCCAGCCCGACCCTGATCGCGCGCAAGCTCGCCGACGTGCAGATCAGCCTGTGCGCGGCGCCGTCGTATCTGGATGCGCATGGCCGCCCGCAGCAGCCTGAAGACCTGTCCGCACACGAGTGCCTGAGTTACAGCTACTGGGCCGGTGGCGATGCCTGGCAGCTGCACGGCCCGCGCGGCGAGGTCTCCGTGCCGGTGCACGGCAGCGTCCGCGCCAACAATGGCGATGTGCTGCGCGAGGCCGCGATCGCCGGCATGGGCATCATCGTGCAGCCGGACTTCCTGGTCGCCGAGGCCATCGCCGATGGCCGGCTGGAACGCGTGCTGCCCGCGTGGGCGGTGCCCGGCATCGGCATCCATGCGGTGTACACCAGCCGCAGCCATCTGGCACCCAAGGTCCGCAGCTTCATCGATTACCTGGTCGAAGCGCTGGGCTGACCATGGGTGGCGGCGCCCGGGCAGCCCCCGGCGTTACGCCTCCACCGCGTCCAGCTGCGCGATCACCTTGGCCAGCGGCATCGGCCGGCCGAGCAGATAGCCCTGCACCTGGTCGCAGCCGTGCGCGGCCAACCATTGATGCTGGCCCGGGGTCTCCACGCCTTCGGCGATGATGGTCAGGCCCATGCTGTGGCCCAGCGACAGCAGCGCGCGGCAGATCGAGGCATTGCGCGGATTGGTTTCCACGTCCGCCACGAAGCTGCGGTCGATCTTCAGGATGTCCAGTGGCAGATGCTGCAGATAGGACATGTTCGAGTAACCGGTGCCGAAATCATCCAGCGAAATGCAGATGCCCTGTTCGTGCAGGCGCTGCATGGTCTGCTTGGCCTGGCCCGGCTTGCGCATCAAGCTGCTCTCGGTCAGCTCGACCTGCAGCGCACCGCGGGCCAGCCCGAACTCCTGGCTGGCGCGGGTGAACTCGGCGACCAGGTCGCTGTTGAAGAACTGCACCGCCGAGACGTTCACCGCGATCGGCAGGTCCCAGCCGGCATCGACCAGCTGCCGCTGTGCCTGTGCCGCGGCGCGGATCACCCAGCGGCCAAGCGCGAGGATCAGCCCGGTGTCTTCGCACAGCTGGATGAACTCGCCCGGCGGAATGAAGCTGCCATCCGCCTGCGGCCAGCGCAGCAGGGCTTCCAGCGCGGCCGGGCTGCTGTCGCCGGCATGGCAGATCGGCTGGTAGTACAGCTCGAACTCGGTATCGATCGCACTGTGGATGCGCCCGGCCAGGCGCAGCCGCTCGGCAAAACGGGAACTCACGGTGGTGTCGTACCACGCGATGACATTGCCTTCGTCGCGCGCCGCATGCGCGGCCTGCGCGGCCATGCCGATGACCTGCTCGGCCGTGCTGGCATCGCCGTCGAACTTCACGGCGACGCCGATACGCGGCTCGAACTGGTGCAGCCAATCCTGCCCGCGCACCGGTTCGGACACCGTCTGCACCAGCGTATCCAGCGCGGTCTGGCGCTGATGGTCGTCGCGGATGGCGAAGATGAAATCCTCGGCAGGCTGGAAGGCCAGCAGGCCGTAGCGCACGCCGAGCCCGCCCAGGCGCTTGGCCATCGCCTGCAGCACCACGTCGCCGACTTCGCGGCCCAGCGTGTCCGACACCAGCTGCAGGCCGCGGAACTGCACGTACGCGATCGTGTACGCCCCGCCCTCCTCGTCCAGCTGCGCGGCCAGCGCGCGCGTATTGAGCAGGCCGGTCGCCGGGTTGTGGGTGGCGTGGTAGGCCAGGTCGCGCTCATAGGCCAGCCGCTCGCTGACGTCCTCGGCCAGCACCAGGCAGGCCTGGCGGCCATCGAAATCCAGCCGCGCCAGATGCGCACGCACCTCGAAGACGCTGCCGTCCTTGCGCTGGTGCAGGCGCACCTGCGCATCCTGCACATCGCCGATGCGGGCCTGCGCGATCGCCCCGCGGATTTCCTCCCAGCCTTCGCGCGGGCGGATGTCCAGGATGCTCATCGACAGGAATTCATCGCGGCTGTAGCCGTACTGGCGCACCGCCGCTTCGTTGACCTCGAGGAAGCGCAGCGTGTCCGGATCGAACACCCAGAACGGTGCCGGATTGCGGTCGAACAACAGGCGGAACTGGCGCTCGGCCTGCTGCACGCGGGCCAGCGCGTCGACGCGCTCGCTGACATCGGTCAGCGCGCCGATCATGCGCCGCTCGCGGTCCACCACCGCCACCCGCTGGCCGCGCGCGGAGACCCAGCGGATCGCCCCGCCCGGCAACACCAGGCGGAACATTTCATCGAGCACGCCGCTGCCGGCGAACGCGGCGTCGAAGGCCTGCTGCATGCGCGCCGTGTCATCGTGGTGCACCCGCGCGAAGAAATCGGCGAGCGGCAGGCTCTCGATATCGATGCCGAAGATCTCGCGGGCCAGCGGTGACCAGCGCAGCAGGCAGGCATCCTCGTCCACGTACCAGGTGCAGACCTTGCCGACCTGATGGGCCATGCGCAGTTCGGCGTGGCCGGTACGCAGTTCCTCGCTCAGGCTGTCCTGGTCGCGCGTGGCGCGGCGCAGGCTGACATAGACCGCGCCAAACAGCGCCCAGTACAGCAGGTAGACCCCGACCGAGGCCTGCACATACGGCCACCAGGCCGCCAGCACATCGCGCCGGCCCAACCCGGCGTACACCGCGAGCGGGTACTGGGCCAGCGTGCTGAGGCTGGAGATGCGCTCGACGCCATCGACCGCGCTGGTCTCCGTCCCCAATGGGGTCAGGGCATCGCGGCGCAGCAGCTCGCGCTTGGCCAGGCCGAAGCGGCGCCCCACCACGCCCACCGGATCGGGGCTGCGCGCCAGCACATAGCCCTGTGGGTCGGTGATCGAGATCACCCCGGCCTCGCCGGTATCCATGCCGCCGATGACCGACTGCAGTTCCGAGGTGCGCAGCCGTGCGAGCAGCCAGCGGTCTCCGCCCATCGGCAACGCCAGCGGCAGGATCCAGTGCGTGCTGTCCAGCGCCTGCGGCGGACCGAGGAACAGCTGGCTGCCCCTGCCGCGGTTGTCATCCACCGCCCAGAGCGGCAACTGCAGGTCGCCGCTGCCGCTGGTCAGGGCGCGCCCGTACTGATCGACCACGACGATGCTGTGCAGTTCGGCATGCCGCTGCAGGGTGCCTGCGATGCCTGCATCGAGCAGGTCCGGGGCCTGCGCGGGCACGCGCTGGAACAGCAGCGCCCCGTCCCGGGAAATGCCCTGCATGGCCCGCTCCAGATTGCGCAGCTCCAGCCGCAGCAGGCGCTGGGCACCGGTCGCCAGCGCCGAGCTCTGGCGCTGCGCGGCCTCCTGCCGGCGCTGGGCATCATTGACCAGCATCGCCACCAGCCCGGCGGCCAGCAGCACGCCCAGGCAGACCCCGAGCCACACGAAGGTCCGCAGCGGCCGCGCCAGGGCACGGTTCAACGCGGGCATCGCAACCCTTTTTCCGCACGACAGGCTGACTTCATCTGTAAACGCTTCCTGGTTTCCCCAAACCTGAGCGGCCGCTGCCCGGGATTCTTGACGCCTTGATCGCCACGCGGGCGCCCAGAAGGCGCGCGCGGAATCCGTGCCGCCCCAGCATGCACCAGCGCACGCGGCACGGGAAGCACCCCGGCGGCGGTTCACCTCGGTGAACCCGGGGGACGGGCACATCCGGTACCCGATGCCGCCGCAGCCGGCATAACCGGGCGCCCCGGACGGGATTAGACTTGGACGTTTCCGTTGCTGAGAAGCCCCATGTCCAAGCTGCGTCGCCCCACCCTGATGCTCGCCATTGCCGCCAGCCTTTCGCTGAGCCTGGCCGCCTGCGACCGCGAGGCCACTGCACCGGCCGCTGCCGCGCCTGAGACCGCCCCGGCGCAACCGGCCGCACCCACGCCGCAGCTGGGCAGCTTCGGCTTCGACGCCGCCGGCATGGACCGCAGCATCGCCGCCGGCGATGACTTCTTCGGCTTCGCCAACGGCACCTGGGTCAGGAACACCGAGATTCCGGCCGACCGCTCCAGCTACGGCAGCTTCAACGTCATTTCCGAAAAGACCCTGGCCGACACCCGCGCGATCCTCGAGGGCGCCGCGGCCGATACCAAGGCCGAGGGCGAGACCAAGCTGATCGGCGATTACTACGCCGCCTTCATGGACGAGACCGGCATCGAGTCGCGCGGCACCACCCCGGTCAAGCCCGAGCTGGACGCCATCGCCGGGATCGGCGACAAGGCCGCGCTCGCCACCGCCCTGGGCGGCACCCTGCGCGCCGACGTCGACCTGCTCAACGCCACCAACTTCTACACCGACCGCCTGTTCGGCGTGTGGGTGTCGGTGGATCTGCTGCAGCCCGACCGCACCGCGCCGTACCTGGTGCAGGGCGGCCTGGGCCTGCCGGACCGCGACTTCTACCTGCAGGGCGGCCGCATGGCCGAGATCCGCAAGCAGTACCAGGCCTACATCGCGCAGGTGCTGCAGCTGGCCGGTGTCGCCGATCCGGCGGCCAAGGCCCAGCGCATCGTCGCGCTGGAGACCAAGATCGCCCAGGCGCACGCCACGCAGGAAGCCACCAACGACGTCGCCAAGGGCGCCAACGCCTGGAAGCAGGCCGACCTGAGCGCGAAGGCGCCGGGCATGGACTGGAGCGCCTTCCTGGCCTCGGCGGGCCTGGATGCCCAGCAGGACTTCATCGTGTGGCAGCCCAAGGCCGTGGCCGGCATTTCGCGCCTGGTCGCCACCGAGCCGCTGGAGGTCTGGAAGGACTACCTGGCCTTCCACGCACTGGACCGCGCCGCACCGTACCTGCCCAAGTCGTTCGCGGATGCGCGCTTCGCCTTCCACGGCACCACGCTCAACGGGACGCCGCAGCAGAGCGAACGCTGGAAGCGTGCCGTCGATGACAGCAACCATGCGGTCGGCGAAGCGATCGGCAAGCTGTACGTCGAGCGTCATTTCGACCCGGCCACCAAGGCCCGCGCCGATGAGATGGCCAAGAACATCATCGCCGCGTTCGCCAAGCGCATCGATGCACTGGAGTGGATGTCGCCGCAGACCAAGGCGCGTGCCAAGGCCAAGGTCGAGGGCCTGACCGTCGGCATGGGCTACCCGGACAAGTGGCGCGACTACACCGGCCTGGAGATCAAGCGCGATGACGCGCTGGGCAACGCCGAGCGGGCGGAGCTGTTCGAGTACCGCCGCAACATCGCCAAGCTGGGCAAGCCGGTCGACCACAGCGAGTGGGCGATGCTGCCGCAGACCATCAATGCGATGAACGTGCCGCTGGAGAACCGCCTGGTGTTCCCGGCCGCGATCCTGCAGCCGCCGTTCTTCGATGGTGCGGCCGATGATGCGGTGAACTACGGTGCGATCGGCGCGGTGATCGGCCATGAGATCAGCCATGGGTTCGACAATGCCGGTGCGCTGTTCGATGAGACGGGCAAGCTGCAGAACTGGTGGACGGCGGAGGACCTGAAGCAGTTCAATGCGGCAGGCGATGCGCTGGCGGCGCAGTTCAGCAGCTACAGTCCGTTCCCGGGGGTCTCGGTGAATGGTCGTCTGACGCTGGGTGAGAACATCGCCGATGTGGCGGGTCTGTCGACGGCCTACGATGCGTATCAGTTGTCGCTGCAGGGCAAGCCGGGGCAGACGCTGGAGGGCTTCACGCCGGATCAGCGGTTCTTCCTGGGCTTCGCGCAGGCGTGGCGCAGCAAGGCGCGTGAGCAGGCGCTGCGTAATTCGCTGTTGACCAATGTGCATGCACCGGGCCAGTTCCGTGCGTTGACGGTGCGGAATCTGGATGCGTGGTATCCGGCCTTCGAGGTGAAGGAAGGCCAGAAGCTGTATCTGGCGCCGGAGAAGCGGGTCAAGGTGTGGTGAGGTTTTTCATCGCGCTTTGCTGAGATGAAAGAACGGGCGCTTCGGCGCCCGTTTTTTTTTGCCCTGCAGAGCTGGAGAGCTGGAGAGCTGCAAAGCTGCAGAGCTGGAGCGGAGCAACGGCTGGGGTCTGCGTTTGCGCTGGTTTGGGCGGGCATGGGTGGGGTGTCGGAAGCCTGTGCGTGTCCGACCCAACCATCAGACACAGGCACTCGCGAGTACCGACCAACGGTCGGTACCTACCGCTTCAAGGCCAATCAGCAAGCACGCTGGCAGGAAGACCCATCCGCGTGCACGCCCGTGTCGCCAGGCCATCCTGCAGTGCACGCCGGAACAGCGGCGCCATGCCCTTCAGCATCACCGCAGACGCGCGCGACTGGGCACGCTGCATCGGCGTGCGCCCCAGCATCGACGTTGCCCACTCCGGCAACAGCGCCGCGCCGGCGCCGAGGAACACCTCGCGTGACAGCCCGGCCATCGGCACCGGCAGGCGGATGTCCGACAGCACCGCCAACACTTCGCGCGAACGCGCGTCGAACACCAACGCCGATTGCTGACGCGCGAAGTACGCGTCCACTTCTGCTTCCGAAGCGGGCACATCGGCAGCCCCGAGCGCTTCGGCCACGCGCTTGTACTCGCGGTAATACTGATCGGCGATGGCGCCTGGGACGTCGCGGCAATAGCGCCGGCAGCCCTGCAGGAAACCGTAGGCCTCGGTCACGTGCACCCAGGTCAGCAAGGCGGGATCGTCGGCGGAATACGCGCGCCCGTCGGCGGTCTGTCCGCGCACCTGCGCGTGGATGCGCGCCACTTTGCTGATCAGCGCCTCGACTTCCGCGGTCGGTGCGTACGTGGTGCCGGCGACGAACGCGGTGGTGCGGCGCAGGCGGCCAACGAGGTCACCGCGGAAGTTCGAATGGTCGTACACGCCGGCCAGGGCGAGCGGATGCAGGGTCTGCAGCATCAGCGCGCACAGGCCGCCGGCGAGCATGCCGGGGAACTCCGAATGCACGCGCCAGGTGATGCTGTCCGGGCCGAACCAGCCGGGGTCGCCCAGCGGCTGGTCGTAATCGATCCCGCTCTGGCCGCGGGGAAAAGCACCCAATACCCAGCGGCGGATCGGGGCGGTGGCGGGGCGGGCAAGCGAACGCAGCAGGGAAGACATCAACAGTACCGAGGGCGGAGCGGACCGGCGTTTTGCGCGGATGCGTCAATTCTGCGTGATACCGGCGGGGCTGGCGAGGACGCTGCCGCCAGGGGGCTGCCCATTGTGCACGTGCAGCATGAACACCCCCACGTAACCCCTATTTACCCGGTGATTTACGTGCCGCAATGCGCAAATCCGCTGCGGGTTTCCCCATTCATGCAGGAATGACGCCGGATCTTTGCGCTTTGCCCATTGCCAAGCGCCGTGAAAGTGCTAGAACTGGACCTGCCACAACGTCGTCCAATGCGCTGCCGCACGTTCCAGAAGGAGCTCGTCATGATCGCTTTGTTCAAAGGTTTGGGTTTGCTGTTGCAGGACAACGAGCTGTACAACAGCCCGTTCGAAAAACAGGTCGCGCATTGGCGTAACAAGAGTGAACAGCAGATCCGCGAGGAAGTCGCGGTGCTCGCCAAGGCCAAGGGCCAATGGCTGATGGCCTCGATCGTAGGCTGGCAGGCGTCCTCGCTGCTCATCCTCGGCCTGATCAGCAACTACCTGTGGAAGGATGACTTCCATATCACCTTCACCCGCGTGGTGATCGTGTTCGGTTCGTGGGTCTCGATCCTGTTCGTGATCTGGTTCATGGCCAACATGTTCGATCACACCGCCGGCTTTGAGCGCTGGATGAAGGCCTTCAACAGCCGCGCCCGGATCACCTCCGATGCCGATACGGTGGAGTGCGTGGCCGAAGCACTGGACATGGCCCAGCACTACCCGGAAGTCCTGGATTACAAGCAGGCGGTGAGCGCGAAGCGCGAGCTGCGCCACGAGGACATCCGCATCATGCGCGAGATCGGCCGGATGAAGCAGCACACCGAACTGGTCGGCCAGCTCAACCATGTCGGCGAGCAGCCCAACGGCACCAACCTGCATCTGCAGCCCGCGTTCTGACCCTACTGCAAAGCGGGGGGAGCCACGATGCCACCGTGATCACTCACGGTGGCATTGTTCTTTCTGGACCGCGCTGACGCAGTGCTGGAAGCCAGCCGGCAAGCCCGCCATCTGCTCGGTCTTGCCGACCGCCACGGCCAGCCGGTGCAGCGGCGGGTAGGCACAGTCCTTGTCCTTGGCGCAGCGCGCATCCAGCACCAGGTAATGGCATTGGCCGCTGCTGCTGGCGATGCAGGCGAAGCTGGCCACGCCGTTGTCCACGGTGGTCCTGCTGTGCAGCGTATCCACGCCATTGGCACGGATGCGGGTGACGGAGGTGTTGCTCGATTGCTGGCAGGCGGCCAGCATCACGACGCAGAGACTGGCGGCAACGGCAATACGCATGGCAGGCTCCAGAAAAAGGCGGTTACATCCCGCGGAACAGACTCATGAAGGGCTGGCTGACGTTGAGCACTTCGGTCCGGTGCTTCAAGCGCAGCTGGCCGCGGCCGGTGTCATCGCGGGTGACCGCGGCGACCGCTTTCATGTTCACGATGGTGGAGCGGTGGATCTGGCGGAAACGTTGCGGATCGAGCGCGTCGAGCAGTTCGCGCAACGAGGTGCGCAGCAGGCTTTCACCCTGTTCGGTGACCACGGTGGTGTATTTGCTGTCGGCCCGGAAGTAGATCACGTCTTCCAGCATGATCAGCTGCGTGTCGCGCCCGTTGCTGGCGGTGATCCAGGCCAGCGGCGGGGTGCTCGATGCGGCGGCGGGCTGCTGGCCGAGGCGCTGCAGCAGCTGCTCGAGCATGCCACTGTCCGGGCGGCCCAGCTGCATGCGCGCCAGGATGCGCTCGCGCGTGGCCAGCAGGCGCTCATCGCTGACCGGCTTGAGCAGGTAGTCGATCGCGCCCTGTTCGAACGCATCGATGGCGTACTGGTCGTAGGCGGTGACGAACACCACCTGGGTGCGCGGGCTGATCTCCGGCAGCGCGCGGGCCACTTCGATGCCGGTGATGCCGGGCATGCGGATGTCGAGCAGGGCCAGATCCGGCTTCAGCTCGGCCAGCCGCTCCAGCGCGCTGGCACCGTCCTCGCATTCGGCCACCAGCCGAAGTTCCGGCCACAACCGCTGCAGCTGGGCGACCAGCGACTGCCGCAGCAGGTCTTCGTCTTCGGCAATGAGCGCATCAAGCTGCATGGATCGCCTCACGGGCATCGCGCGGCAGGGTGATCGTCGCCGCCACACCGCTGGGGAAATTGGACACGATCGCCACGCCGGCGCGTTCGCCACAGGTCAGGCGCAGGCGTTCGCGCAGGTTCTTCAGGCCGATGCCGGAACCGCTGGTGCCCTGGCCGAAGCCGAGGCCATCGTCGGCCACGGTGAGGGTGACATGGTCCTCGAAGGCGCGCGCGATGATCCACACCGTGCCGCCGCCGGGCTTGGGCTCCAGGCCGTGCTTGATCGCGTTCTCGACCAGGGTCTGCAGCGCCATCGAGGGCAGTGCCAGCCCGAGCAGCGCCGGCGGTACGTCCACCTGCAGGGCCAGGCGTGCCCCCATGCGGATCTTGAGGATCTCCAGGTAGGCCTGGGTACGCTCCAGCTCCACGCCCAGGGTCGACATCGATTCCTCCACGCTGGGCAGCGAGCTGCGCAGGTACTGGATCAGGTGCCCGAGCATCTGGTCGGCGCGGGGCGGATCCGTGCGGGTCAGCACCTGCGCATTGGCCAGCGTGTTGTAGAGGAAGTGCGGCTCGACCTGGGCATGCAGCAGGTTGAGCTTGGCGACGGACAGCTCTTTCTCCGTGGCGGTCTGCTCGGCAGCGGCCTGCTCGTCGCGGCGCTGTTCGGCGACGCGACGGGTGATCGCGCGGCTGACGGCCTCGGCGTTCTCATGATTGCTGCCTTCGTCGACCGCGAGCAGGTCCGCCCAGACCCCGGCATCGGGTTCGAACAGCAGGGTGACGCTGCTGGTGCCCTGCCCCGGGGTGACCGTGGCGAGCACGCTGTTGCGCCGGATCGCCACGCGCGCGGGCAGATTCCAGCGCGACGGCGGGCGGCCGTTGTAGGCGTCCACGCGGCGCACATACGCACGTACCTGCAGGCTGCCGGGCGCGCTTTCGATGTCCTCCACGCGGGGCAGCTCGGCGATGGCGGCTTCGAGCAGCGCGAACGCCGGGCCGGCATCCATCGGCAGCTCGATCTGGCGGCGCTGGCGGCTGGACAGCGTGGTGGCATCCAGCCGCCCGGCGACCAGCCAGACCCGGCGGATATGGGTGATGCAGCTGCCCACCGCCGTCACCATCACGAACAGGGCCAGCAGCCCGAAGACCCAACCGGGACCATCGTTCATGCCGCTGAAGATGCCACTCCAGACGAATCCCGCCACCACGATGGCGGCGGCCCAGGCCAACAGGATGCGGAGGATCAGAGCGAGGCTGGCGAACACGGCGGCGTCATCACATAGGGAGTGAAGCGAGCATAGCCCTGCCGCCCGCGGGAACAAGCGGCATGCGACGAAGGCGGGGAATGGTGGGACGAAGCGGTGTAGAGCCACCCCATGGGTGGCTGGTTTTGGTTCCGGGACCGCGAAGCCACGCATGGCGTGGCTCTACGTCGGGGTTCGGGACCGCGAAGCCACGCATGGCGTGGCTCTACAGGGGGGTCCGGCCGGCGTGCCGGCCGGACGCGGTCTTATTTCCGCTCGGTGGCGCTGGCATCGCGCGGGGCGCGGAACTGGGAGTCGGTGCTCCAGTTCGGCCAGGCACGCGAGTTGGCCAACTGGTTGCCCAGCGTGTACAGCACTTCCAGATCGCGCGAGGCACCGGCGAAGGTCCAGTCCGGCTGCCACTCGTCGCCCTGCTGGTGGTAGCGCTTGGCGGTGTAGTCATCGGAGGCCGCCTTGCCGGCCGCGACGCCACCCTCCACCCAGTCCTGGCCCGCCGAGTACGACACCGCCGGCACGCCGCGCTTGGCGAACGGGAAGTGATCGGAGCGGAAGAACAGGCCGGCTTCCGGCTTGGGATCCGGGGTGTAGCGGATGTCCCAGCCCTTGGCGACGTCCTTGAGCTGGTCCAGCAGTTCCAGCTTGGCCGAGCCGTAGATGCCGAAATCACGCGATGGGCTGAAGGGCGCCATGCCGTCCATGTTGATCAGCGCCACGGTCTTGCCGAGCGGGTACAGCGGGTGGCTGGCGTAGTACTCCGAGCCCAGCAGGCCCTTTTCCTCGGCGGTCACCGCCAGGAACAGCACCGAACGTTCCGGTCGCTTGCCCTTGGCGAAACCGCGGGCCAGCTCGACCAGCGAGGCGGTGCCGCTGGCGTTGTCCAGCGCGCCGTTGAAGATGGTGTCACCGTTCGCGTCCGGCTTGCCGACGCCGATGTGATCCCAGTGCGCGCTGTAGATCACGGTCTCGTCGGGATGCTTGCTGCCTTCCAGGCGCGCGGCCACGTTGTGCGAAGTGATCACCTCGGTCTTGACCGCGTACTTGGCCGAGAAGGTCTCGCCCTTCAGCTCGACCGGCTTGAAGTCACGGGTCTGCGCCTGCTTCTTGAGCGCCTCGAAATCCAGGCCCGAGCGCTTGAACAGTTCCACCGCCAGATCGCGCTGGATCCAGCCTTCCAGCAGCGGATGCGCTTCGGCGGGGTTGTCGCGGACCACGTCGAACATGGTGTTGGTATTGGAACCGGCCACGGTGGCCCAGCCGTACGAGGCCGGTGCGGTTTCATGCACGATCAGAACGCCCAGGGCACCCTGGCGTGCGCCTTCTTCGTACTTGTAGGTCCAGCGACCGTAGTAGGTCATGCCCTTGCCGTCGAAGTCGCCCTGGCCGGTCTCGAAGTCCGGGTCGTTGATCAGCACGACGGCGATCTTGCCCTTCAGGTCCACGCCCTTGAAGTCGTCCCAGTTGCGCTCGCCGGCCTTGACGCCGTAGCCGAGGAAGACCAGCGGGGCGTTCTTGATGTCGACTTCGCTGGCACCGTTCATCGCGGCGCGCACGGCGATTTCCTTGCCCTGGCTCAGCGTCTGCGGCGTGCCCTTGCTGCTCAGCGACAGGCTCGGGGTGCCGACGATATCGCCCTTGAGCAGCGGCACGGCCTGGGTCCACAGGCGCTTGCCGTCCTTGAGGTCGCCGCCCGGCTGCAGGCCGGCCGCCGCGAACTGCCTGCTCAGGAAGGTGATGGTCTTTTCTTCACCGGCCGTGGCCGGCGAGCGGCCCTCGTAGGCATCCGAGGCCAGTTCCTTGACGTCGGCGGAGATCCGCGCGCCATCGAATTTGGGGGTGGCGGCCATCAAGGCCGACGACACCGACAACGCCAACAGGCTGATTACCACACGCTTCACGCTGCACCTCATGACTGACCGACAATCGCCCGAGTGTAGGCCAGAGCCGCCGCCCGGTGCAGTGCCGGTCTACACAGCCGCCGCGCGTGCCAACAGCAGCGCCTTCTCGCGCGCGTTGGCGGTCAGCGTGGCCGCGCGCTCGAACGCCGCCCGCGCGTCCTCGCTGCGACCCAGCTGGGCAAGCAGGTCGCCCTGGACCGCGGCCAGCGGCGCGTAGTCGCGCAGCCGTGCGTCGCCAGCGAGCGCATCGACCAGGGGCCAGGCCGCGGCCGCCCCCTCCGCGCGCGACAGGGCGACCGCATGGTTCAAGGCGATCACCGGTGACGGCTGGCGCTGGGCCAGGCGCGCATAGAGCGCCGTCATCCGCGCCCAATCGGTGTCTTCGGCACGGCGCGCGCGCGCATGGCACTCGGCGATGGCCGCCTGCAGGACGTACGGATCCTCGCTGCCCCCCAGCGCCACCGCCTGCTGCAGCGCCGCCTGGCCGCGGCCGATCTGCAGCCAGTCCCAGCGCGCGCGGTCCTGCTCGGGCAGCAGGATCGGCGTGCCGGTGGCATCCGTGCGCGCGGCGGTGCGCGAGGCCTGCAGTTCCATCAGGGCGAGCAGCCCCTGCACCTGCGGCCAGGTCGGCAACCGACTGGCCAGCACGCGGCCCAGCCGCAGCGCTTCATCGCACAGCGCCGGACGCATCCAGTCATCGCCGGCACTCGCGGCGTAACCTTCGTTGAAGATCAGATAGACCACCTCCAGCACCGACGCCAACCGCTCCGGCAACGCCGCCTGGCGCGGTACTTCGAACGGCACCTGCTTCTGCGCCAGCGTGCGTTTGGCGCGCACGATGCGCTGGGCGATGGTCGGCTCGGGCGCGAGGAAGGCCCGTGCGATCTCGTCGGTGGTCAGCCCGCCCAGCAGGCGCAGGGTGAGCGCCACCCGCGCGTCGGCCGCCAGCACCGGATGACAGGCCACGAACATCAGCCGCAGCAGGTCATCGCCGATGTCGTCTTCCAGCGCGTCGCTGTCATCCGGCGCAGGCAACGGCAGCGGCTCCAGTTCACTGCCGTACTGCGCGTGCTGCCCGGCGACGCGCTGGTGCTGGCGCAGCACATCGATGGCGCGGTTGCGCGCGGTGGTCATCAGCCACGCTCCGGGATTGTCCGGTACGCCCTGGCTGGGCCAGCGCTCCAGCGCGGCCAGCCAGGTGTCCTGGACCAGCTCTTCGGCACGGCCGACATCGCCGCGGAGCAGGCGGGTCAGGCGGGCGGTCAGCACTGGCGCCTCCATGCGCCAGATCGTGTCCAGTCGTTGCGTCAGTGCGGTGTCCATGCGGCCGATCAAAGCACCGGTGCGGCCGGGGCACAAGCCGCACCGCGCCGTGCCATCACCCCGGTTCGCCGTCCATGTGTGCGATTTCCCACAGATGGCCGTCCAGGTCCTGGAAGCCGCGCTGGTACATGAAGCCGTAATCGCGCGCCGGCTGCGGTTCGCGGGCACCGGCCTTCAGTGCCGTGTCCACCAGTGCATCGACTGCCGTGCGGCTCCCGGCCGACAGGCAGGTGATCACCTCGGTCTGCCGCCGCGCATCGCTGATCGGCTGGGTCGTGAACTGGGCGAAGAAGGACTCCACCAGCAGCATGACGAAGATGCTGTCGCTGATGATCATGCAGGCCGCGTTCTCATCGGTGAAGGTCGGGTTGAAGCTGTAGCCGAGCGCGGCGAAGAACGCCTTGGAGGCCTCCAGGTCGCGTACCGGGAGATTGACGAAGATCATCTGTTGCGTTGCGTTGGACATGCGTGCGTTTCCTGTTGGACGTGGGGATCAGGGCTGCTTCATGCAATTGACCATCCACGGCTTGCCGTAGCGGTCGATCAGGAAGCCCCAGCGATGGGCCCAGAACGTTTCGGTAATCGGCATCTTGATCTCGCCCCCGTCGGCAAGGGCCTTGAACACGCGCTCGGCCTCCTCGATCGAGTCGACATCGATGTTGATCGTGGTGCTGCCCTGCCCTTCCGCGGACGGACCATCGGCGGCCATCAGGATCGCCGGACCGACCTCCAGCTGGCTGTGCGCGACGTGGTCCAGTGTCTCCGGCGGCATCTCGCCACAGCCTTCCTGGCTTTCCATCGGTGGCATGTCGCGGTACTTCATTTCCGAGGTGACCTTGCCGCCAAGGACCTGCGCGTAGAAGGCCATGGCTTCATGGGTCTTGCCGTTGAAGCCGAGGAACGGAATCAGTTTCATGGGTATGCTCCAGGGGTGAGGGGTGGGTCAATCGGCCGCGCCGATCTGCTCGCGCAGACGCTGTTCCTGCGCCTGCAATTCGGGGGTGAAGGCCGCGCCGAAATCCTTGGCGCTGAGAATCGGGCGCAGTTCGACCACGTCGCCCGGCGCGAACGGGGCACGCTTCAGCCATTCGGTGGCTTCGTCCAGCGAACGGACCTGCCAGAGCCAGAAGCCGCAGACCAGCTCGCGGGTTTCCGCGAACGGGCCATCGATCACGCGCGGCGGTTCGCTGCCGAACGCCACCCGGCGCGCACGCGAGGTCGGGTGCAGGCCCTCGCCGGCCAGCATGATCCCGGCCTGGACCAGCTGCTCGTTGTAGGCGCCCATGGCGCGGATCTCCTGCTCGGTCGGCAGTTGTCCGGCCTCGGTGGCCGCGGTTGCCTTGACCAGTACCATGACTTTCATCGGTGTCTCCTTCGGGGCCGGCCGGTATCTGGGCCGTTCAAGGGATACAACGTTGCAGTGAGCCGGAAATCGACACGCCCGCCAAAAAAAATGCCGATGCCGTCGGCCAGCCGTCGCAGGCAGCCTGAACAGGCGCGTCCTGTCGCGCTGCAACACGGCTGCCGCGTGGCCTGGGGCATGATGATGGCCCTGCCCATCCCCTGGCCTGGCCATGCAATTCCTGCTGCTGATCTACATCGACGAGGGCCTGTTGCAGGCCCTGCCAGGCGAGGAGTACGACCGCCTGATGCACGACTGCCTGCGGCACGCCGATGCGTTGCAGGCCGAGGGCACGCTGGTGCTCGCGCAGAAACTGGAACCGGTGGACAGCGCGCGCACGGTGCGCGTGCGCCAGGGCCAGGCCCGCATCACCGATGGCCCGTTCGCCGAGACCCATGAACTGCTGGCCGGGTTCAACCTGATCAACGCCCCCGACGCCGCCGAGGCGATGCGCATCGCCCAGCAGTTTCCGTGGTCGCGCTTCGGCAGCATCGAGGTACGGCCCCTGGCCGACATGGACGCCGAGCGCGTGCGCGTCGGCGCCTGATACCGCTCAGGGCAGCAGCGTGATCTTCAGATCGCGCGGGCCGATCGCTTCGTTGCCGCTGTAGTCGCGTGCACTGCCGCGCAGGATGTAGTCACCGGCCGGCAACGCATCGGGCTGCCAGCGTGCGGTCTCGACCAGGCCATCGCGCACGGTGTTGGTGACCAGATAGCGGAACCGCGTAATCGCACTGCCATGCACGGTGATGCCACTGTCCGGTGCATAGGCCACGCGGGTAGCGCTGTCTTCGCGCGGCATCCGGTTGAACACGATGTTGAAGCGCGGCTGCTCGTAGCCCGCCAGCGGCCGGCCCTGTGTATCGAGCACCTGGTAGCCGACCTGGTACAGGCCCAGCCGACGCCGCGGCAGGTTGCGGTCGACCTGGTCCCAGGCTTCCACCACGATCTGCACTCCCGGGCCCTGGCGCGGTATCGCAACGCGGCCGTCGGCGCCGGCCGTGATCGGCTGGTCGAGATCGTCCAGTACGGCCACCTCGGTGATGCGCGGCGCGAAGGCATCGGCGTAACCGGTAAAGCCCAGCGCCACCGCATTGCGTTCGAAGCCGCTGGCACCCACGCTCAGGTGCACGTGCGCCATGCGGTTGATGGTGCCCAGCGCTTCACCTGCGGCGAAGCGGGTGCCGCGACGCACACGGATGCGCTCCAACGTGCCGTCCTCAGCGGACAACTGCTGCCAGCGCGCATCGAACGGACGGTCGCGCGGATCGCGGCCGACCTTCATGTGGATATACCTGAGCGACCCCAGCGACAGGCCCTCGGCCTGCCCCCCCACCGACCACGCGGCGAACGGGGTGTCGACCTTGCCATCGGCGATCGCCAGCACCGGCTGGCCGACATCGCCGCGGATATCGAAGCCGCCGTGCAGGTGATGGCGGCTCTCCCCCTTGAAGTCGCCGCGCACTTCACCCAGCGTGCCGACCACTTCATGCCATCCCTCCTGCGGGGCCAGCGGCCAACGGCCGGCGGTGGCGGGCAGCGGGGCGTCCGGCGCCGGGCCGATCAGGGCCGGCGGTGCGGTCTGGCCCGCGGCCAACGGACTCAGGCGATGCACACGGTAGGACGCGGCATCGGCCAGATACAGCCCGCCGCCCGCATCCAGCGCGAGCGCGGTGGGGCGGGCGAAGCGTGGCTGCGGCGGTACCCCGGCCAGCGCGAGCTGGTGGCCCTGCGCCGAAATCTGCACCACCTTGCCATTGATGTCGCTGGCATAGATCACCCCGTCATGGGTCACCGCCAGGGACAGCGGACCGCTGAGCAGCCCACCATCGGCGACGCGGGTACTGAGCGTGCCATCCGGGGCGAGCTGGCGGATCGCGTTGTTGAACAGGTCGGCGATCAGCAGGTTGCCGTGCGCATCCAGCGCCAGCGCCACCGGCGTATCCAGCCGCGTGAGCGCACCGTTCCCATCGGCGTTGCCCGGGCGTTCGCCACCGGCCACGGTGTGTACCCGCCCATCGGGCTCGATCACGCGGATGCGATCGTTGTAGGTATCGGCCACATAGACACGGCCGCCCGCGTCCACCGCCACGCCCATCGGCCCATCGAAACGCGCCTGCGCGGCCGGCCCATCGACGAACCCCCGCTGGCCATCGCCAGCGAGCGTGCTCACCGTGCCATCCACCGCGATGCGCCGGATGACATGGTTGCCGGTGTCGGCGACGAAGACTGTGCCGGCGGTATCCACTGCGATACCGGACGGCGTGTTGAACTGCGCCTGCATCGCAGCGCCATCGCGCCAGCCTTCGCCCTGCCCGGCCAGGGTGTCCACGCGACCGTCGGGATGCACGCGACGGATGCGGTTGTTGTCGCCGGCATCGGCGATGTAGACCACGCCGTGGGCGTCGACCGCCAGCCCATACGGATCGGCGAAGCGTGCCTGGGTGGCGGGGCCGTCCGTGGTGCCGCCGACGCCGTCGCCGGCGATGCTGTCGATGCGGGGGGACCAGCCCAGCACGGTGGGCAGCGGGCCGGCGGGCGGCGATGGCGGCGATGGCTCACGCAGGAAGGTCCATGCCAGCACCGCAGCGGTAGCCGCCGCGATCATTCCTGCCCATGCGTTGCGTCCCATTGCGATCCCTGCATTCCAAAGGGCATTGACGATACGGCCTGCGCGCGGATCTGCAAACCCTGACACAGGTCGCTTGTGCCGCCACGGCCCGCCGGGTTCCAATCAGGATTCACGCCATGGAAGGAAGCGCCGCATGCCGCACCTGCGACCCCACCGCATCGCCCTGTTGATCGCCCTGGCACAGGCGGTTGCCGCGCCGGTGCAGGCATCGGCCGATACCCGCGCGCCAGCCGACAGTGCGCACGTACAAGCACTGCAGGACGCGCTGGGCGAAGCCGCGCAGCAAGGCGAGCAGGGTGACACGCTGGGCGCACTGATCACATTCGAGCGGCTGCTGGCGGATCCCGGCCTGGCGGACATTCCCGATGCTGATCGGGTCAACGCCTACGTCGTGGCCGGCTGGGTGGCATTGCAGGCTCGCCAGCATGCTCCAGCGCGCAGCTATCTTGAGCTCGCCCGACACGCGACACCCGATGAACCGCGCGTGCTCTATCTGTTGGGCGTGCTGGATGCGGAGGATGGCCGTCACCTCGAGGGCGCGCGCCTGATCACCCGCTCGCTGCAGCTGTCCGATCAGTTCCTGCCCGACATCAGCATGTCCATGGCCGGATCGCTGGGCCAGCAGCTGCAGGGCCACGAGAGCGACTACCGGGACTTCCTGCAGGCGCTGTTCGACCAGGGCTGGAAACCCCAGGATATCGAGCCGACCGATTTCTGGAAGCGGCTGGCGGTGTTGCAGATCGACAGCGGCCAGGACGACCGGGTCGCGGCGACACTGGAACGGATCGACAGCCCGATGGCCATCCTCGCCCTGCGGGCGGACAAGCGGTTCGACCGCTTCATTGATCGCGACAGTCCGCGCTTCGACCCGCTGCAGTCCGCACAGCGCGAACTCGATGCATTGCGCGTGGGTAACCTGCTGGCACCCGAGGAGATCCGCAATCTCGTGGAGATGAGCTATGCGCTGCTGGCACTCGGGCGCCATGAAGAGGTGGTCGCCATGACCGGGAACGTCGCTGGCGCGGCGGCCGATCCCAGCCTGCCGCGCAGCTTCGAGCACTCCGGCGATATTGCCTGGCTGCTCAACAACCGCGCCATCGCACAGCGCCGCCTCGGCGATGCGCGGGCCGGGCTGGCGACCCTGGAAACCGCCGCCGCGTTCCACGAGGAAGGCGCGGCCAACGTCAGCCAGCAGTTGAACCTGGCGTCGTGGCAGGCGTCGCTGCTACGGCCGCGCGAGGCGCTGGAGACCCTCGAGAAAACCGGCAGCAACCTGAGCCCGTACGGTGAGGCCGTGCAGCAGTGGGTGCGCTTCTTCGCCTACCGCCAGCTGGGCGATATGGCGCAGGCCGCCACCGCCCAGCGCTGGTTGGAAGACCACGAGGACATCGCCGAAGACTACGTGGTGGAAACCCTGCTGGAAGACAATGCGCTGGACCAGGCCGCCGCACAGCTGGTCGCACGGCTGCGCTCGACCGAGCACCGCAGCGAAGCATTGATGTCCATGCAGCAGCTGCTGACCGTACCCTCGCTGCCCGGTGATGCCGAGCGCGATCGCCGATGGCGGCAGGTCGTCGCGCGCGCCGATGTGCAGGCAGCTTTGGACGCCGTCGGACGCAGCGAGCACCACCCGTTGTTCAATACCGGTTCCTCGCGCTGAAACACCGGCCTACTTCGCCGGCGTCTCCACCTTGAAGCCCATCGCCTCGCGATACCGCACATACAGCGCGCTGACCTTCTCCACGTAGGCCAGCGTCTCGGCATACGGGGGCACGCCCTTGTACCGCGTCACCGCCCCGATCCCCGCGTTGTAGGCGGCGGCGGCCAGCACGCGGTCGCCTTTGTAACGGCGCAGCAGCGCCTTCATGTAACGCGCACCGCCACCGATGGACTGCTCGGCCGAGAGCGGATCGGCCACGCCGTATTCGGTGGCGGTATCGGGCATCAGCTGCATCACGCCCTGCGCGCCCTTGGGCGAGATCGCGCCGGCGTCGAAGCCACTCTCGGCATGGGCGATCGCACGCAGCCAGGCATCGTCCACCCCGGTGGCTTTCGCCGCCGCCTTGAACTGCTTGGCATGCCGGTTCAACTGTGGCGTACCGACCTTGCCCAGGCCTTCATGCGCCGGTTCGCCCGGCGGCGTGGCGACAGTGAACTTCAGGAACACGCGCGAGCCCGGCAGGTTGCGGGTCGAGTAGACCAGCGCACCGTCCTGCTCGCGTTCGTACAGGGTGCCGCTGAAGACGCCCATGTTGCCCCACAGGTTGGGCGTCTGCACGGCGTTGTCGTCGATCTGCTGCGGGGTGCAGCGGGACCCCGGCTCGGGCGCGGTGGCCAGGCTGACCGTGTTGCTCTGCACGCAGCGATAGACCGTGCGCGCCGATGCCAGGCCAGGCAGCAGCAACGACAACAGGGCCAACGCAGCAGGCAGGGTCGGGTTCATCGGCTCGGATCAGGGCACGGAAGGGTGCGGCGCGATCATCCGGCCAGGGGCGCGAACCGAAGGTGAATACCGGGCCCGTCCCGGCGGGCTCATGACGGGATCAGCCCGTTCGGTCCGTGATCATCCCCTGCCCGCGCCGGCTCGGCGGGCGACCCTGGACGCGCTGGTTTCAAATCGACCGCACTGATGGTCATATAGCGACTGGGGCCGCGACCGCCCTGGCCCGCTGGGCTGCCATGGAACCCCCTTTCGACGAGGCATCGAGATTCGCTTGAACCGCCCCAGGATCATCGCCGTCACCGTCCTGCTGGCCCTGCTCGGCGCCCTGGTGCCGATCGCCACCGTGTTCTATTTCACCTGGAGCCGCGCCAGCGAGTCCGAGCAGGTACGGCTGCAGACCACCGCGGAGCGTACCCTGCAGCGCGCGCACCGCGCTTACGAGGGTGCGTTGAACGCCCTGCGCCAACTCGACCAAAGCACATTGACGCCCTGCTCTCCCGAGCATCTCCACTTGATGCGCAGCCTGGTGATGAGCACCCATTCGGCCGAGCAGATCGGCTACTTCGAGAACGGTCGGCTGGCCTGCACCTCGTGGGGGCCGATGGACGCCGAGGTCGCGCAGCCGACACCCGCCTACGTCACCGCGGAAGGCGCCGGGATCACGCTGGGCGTGCACGCACTGGCCGGCAGTGGCCGGCAATCTCTGCTGGCCTTGGGCTACGGCCGTTACGACATCCTGATGGACCCGGCACGGCTGATCGACGTGATCGTCGATCCCAACGTGCGGCTGGCCGTGGCCAGCCCTGATGGACGGCTGATCGCCCAGCAGGACATCCAGGACCAGGCATTGCTGCAGCGGCTGCTGCGCGAGCCGGCCACCGGCATGGAAGGCCAGACCCTGTATGCCACTGCGCAGGACCAGGAGTGGCTGGCGATCGCCACCGCACCGCGCACCGATCTGGTCGCCGCGTTCCGCCACCAGATCGGCCAGTTCATTCCGCTCGGCGTGCTCGGCGCGCTGGCGGTGATCGGCGGCGTGGTCTGGCTGTCGCGGCGGCGGCTGTCGCTGCGCGGCGAACTGGCCACCGCGGTGCGCAAGCGTGAGTTCTTCATGCACTACCAGCCGATCATCGAGCTGGCGACCGGCATCTGCGTGGGCGCCGAATCGCTGGTGCGCTGGCGCCGTCCCGACGGCAGCCTGGTGCGCCCGGACCTGTTCATTCCGCTGGCCGAGGAGGCCGGGCTGATCGATGCGCTGACCGACCAGGTCATCGACCACGTGATCGCCGACATGCGCGCCCTGCTGGTGCAAGATCGCACCGCCCACATCGCGATCAACCTGGCCGCCGAAGACGTCAGCAGCGGGCGGGCGCTGAAGGTACTGGCGGCCAAGCTGCACGGCACCGGCATCCACCCCCAGCAGATCTGGCTGGAAGCCACCGAGCGCGGCTTCATCGATGTCCGCCGCGCGCGCACCAACCTGGCCAATGCACGGCGCATGGGCCACAGCGTGGCGATCGACGACTTCGGTGTCGGCTATTCCAGCCTGCAGTACCTGCAGCAGCTCCCGCTGGATGCGTTGAAGATCGACAAGTCGTTCATCGATGCGATCGGCACCGACAGCGCGACCAGCCCGGTCACCTCGCACATCATCGAGATGGCCAAGACGCTGGGGCTGTTCACCGTCGCCGAGGGCGTGGAAACCCCTGCGCAGCTGGCCTATCTGCAGGCACGCCAGGTGGAGTTCGGCCAGGGCTGGCTGTTCTCCAAGGCGCTGCCGCCGGCGGAGTTCGTCGCGTTCCACGAACACCGCAAGCAGCAGTACGGGCAGGCCCCCGAAGATATGCAGAACCCCAACGGCGACACACCCGACTGAGCGGCCTCCCTACTCCGCATCGAGCCCGGCCAGCGTCATCACCCACGCCGGCACCAGGGGTTCGCCCGCGTAGAAGGCCTTGGGCCTGTTCTCGGCCATGGCCCAGCGCTGGATCCAGCTGATGCCGCCGGCCCCGTTGTAGCCGTCGGCATGCTGGTAGGCCGGATCCTGCAGGGCGGCCTCCAGCGAAACGAAGCGATAGCCGCGCCGACGGGTGGCCGCGACCAGTTCCTCCACGCAATCGGCGCTGAGCGCATTGGCGTGGATCAACCACACCTGCGCCGGGAGCCGGCCCAGCAGCTGCTGGCCCTGCTGCTCGTAGTAGTCCAGCTTGTTGAGCATGTACGGCACATAGCCGCGGCGCAGCTGGCGCAGGCGAGCCTCGCGCGCGATGGGATCAGTCTCGGTATCGCGCACGTGGTCGTAGGCGAACGCCCAGATCCACTCGCTGTTGTCGACCGTGACCGGCGCCACCCGATACCCGTGCTGCTGCAGGAACACACCGAGCGCGGCACGTTCCTGCGGCGACTGCCCGGCCCGCAGATAGGGATGCCGGAACCAGCGCGGTGCCTGCCCGGTCTCGGCCAGCAACGGGCGCAACGTCGCTTCACCGCGCAGGATGTCCTGCTCATACGCGGCCAGCCCGATCGCGTGCAGATCGACATGGCCAAAGGTGTGGTTGCCGAGCTCGAACCCGGCATCGCGCCAGTCGCGGAGCATCTGCACGCGTGCCGGCTGTATCCGGCCATCCACCTCGAGCTTGACCTCGTTGACGAAGCCCACCACCGGCACGTCCGCGTGCTTGAGGGCCGCGATCAGCTGCACATGGCGGGCGGCAAGCTCGGGCTCGGCGCGTTCGTCCAGACGCTGCCAGGGCAGATCGTCGATGGTCAGCGCGATGCGCCGATCCGGCGTCGCCGCGTGGGCGATACCGGCCAGGCAAAGCAGTGCCAGCACAGCACTTCGAAGAACTCCCTTGCGCACCCGCTGCTCCCATCGCGATACCCGGCTCCAGCATAGCGCCGGGTATCGCGGACCACCTTGCCGTGTGCGGCGGCTGGGCTCAGTGCGCGGTCGGTTCCCACGCCCGCGGCTGGCGCAACACCACCACCAGCGTGGCCAGCAGCAGCACCAGCAGGATCGCCGGCAGCCAGCGTTCGCCGACGGTTTCCAGCATCACGCCGCCGAGGATGCCGGCCAGCGCAATCGCCAGGTTCCAACCCGTCACCACGAACGACTGCGCGATGTCACCGGCCTCGTCGGCACGGCGCGCCACGGCCGTCTGGAACTGGGTGGCGACGCCACCGAAGGACACGCCCCACACCACCGTGCCGGCCACCAGCACCCACGTCGAACCGGGCCACAGGCCAAACGCCACCGCCGAGAGCGCAAAGACCACCGTGCTGGCGATCACCAGTTCGCGCAGCCAGCGGTCCACCAGCAGGCCGGTGATCCAGATGCCGACCAGCGCAGCCACGCCGAACACCAGCAGCAGGCGATCCAGCCATGCGGCCGCGCCGGACAACGCCGCGAACGGTTCGATGTAGGTGTAGAGCACGTTATGCGCCAGCACGTACAGGAACATCGTCAGCAACGCGGTGCGCATGCCACGCAGGCGCAGCACGCTGCCCAGTGGCTGCTGCGCCGCCGCGCCCGGGGCCGGCAGTGGCGGCAAGGCCAGCCGCGCCCACAGCAGCAGGCCCACGCTGAGAATCGACATCAGCGCGAACGCCCAGCGCCAGCCGATGGTCTGGCCCAGCAGGGTGCCGGCCGGAATGCCCAGCGACAGTGCCAGCGGCGTACCCACCATCGCCACTGCGATCGCCCGGCCCTGCAGCTGCGGCACCACCATGCGGCTGGCATAGCCGGCCACCAGCGACCACAGCAGGCCGGCGCTGATCCCGGCGCAGAAACGCGCGACCAGCATCACCCCGTAGTGGTGGCTCATCGCGGTGATCGTGTTGACCACCACGAAGCCGGCGATCGCGGTGAGCAGCAGCGGACGCCGCGGCCAGCGCCGGGTCAGCGCGGTCATCGGCAGTGCCGCGACCAGCGAACCGAGCGCATAGATCGTGACCAGCTGTCCCACCAGCGCGCGGCTGACGCCGAGATCGGCGCTCATCGGCGACAGCAGCCCGGCGGGCAGCGCCTCGGTGAGGATGGTGATGAAGCCCGCGCAGGCCAGCGCCAGCAGGCCGCCGAGCGGCAACCGGGTGGCGGCGTCGGCCACGGGGACGGCGGTGGGATCGAGCACGTGCCCGCTCATGGGGAGGCCACCGTGCACGCAGCGGTACGGGGGGCGGAGAGCGTGGCAGGGGCGTGGCGAGCAGACATGGGCAGCGGCCGGAAAGAGGGGAGCGCCACCGTAGGCGCTGCGCGGCCGGCGAAACAGCGGGGCGGCGCTCCGCACATTCCGGACTGCGGTGGCGGCAATCGGCAAGGTGCCTGCCCTGTAAGGTCCTGCGGCCGAACCCACCCACGGCGCACCGCAGTGTTGCGGGCCGATCCGCGCGACCGTGCTCCTGCGCACCCCGATGGCCGCTAGAGTGGCCGCTTCCCTCCTCTGTGGCCGCCCATGTCAGCCCTGGACAACCTCGGCAATCTGCAGACCTTCGTGCAGGTGGCCGATACCCGCAGCTTCGTCGAGACCGGCCGCGTGCTCGGCATCTCCGCTTCGGCCGCCGGCAAGACCGTATCGCGGCTGGAGCAGGCGCTGGGCGTGCGGCTGTTCCATCGCAGCACCCGCAGCGTCACCCTCACCGCCGAGGGCGAGCGCTTCCTGGTGCGCTGCCGGCGCATCCTCGACGAGCGCGATGCCGCCCGCGATGAGCTGGTCCAGCAGACCGAGGCGCCGACCGGCGTGCTGCGGGTCAGCCTGCCGCTGGTCGGCGACATCTCGCTGCCGCTGCTGACCGAGTTCATGGCCGCTTACCCGGGCATCCGGCTGGAGCTGGATTTCGATGACCGCCTGGTCGATGTGATCGAGGAAGGCTTCGACGCCGTCCTGCGGGTCAGCGAGCCGGCCGACTCGCGCCTGAGCGCGCGGCAGCTGGGCGAATTCCCACGCTATCTGGTGGCCTCGCCGGACTACCTGGCCCGCCGCGGCACCCCGCGCCTGCCCGAGGACCTGCTGCTGCACGACTGCCTGCACTACCGCTTTCCCAGCAGCGGCAAGCTGGAGTGTTGGCCGCTACCGCAGACCCCGGGCGCCGCGCCGCTGGTCCTGCCGATCTCAATGGTCAGCAATACGATCGAGGCGCGGCTTGCTTTCGCCTTGGCCGGGCGTGGCATTGCTTACCTTCCCGAGCACTCGGTGCGCGACGCGCTGGCCGATGGCCGCCTGCAGCGGGTGCTGGCCAACCGCATCCACGCCTGCGGCAGCTTCTACCTGCTGTGGCCCTCGGGCCGCCATGTGCTGCCCAAGCTGCGCGTCTTCATCGATTTCATCAGCGCGCGGCTGACCGGGGTGAGCTGCTGAGCAGGCCGCGTTCATCGCCCGGCCGTCGGGCGGTTTTATACTGGCCGCGCGACAGCCAGTCGCCTTTGTTGCCGAGGTAGGCCTACATGCGCCATTGATGCCGCCGTCGTCTGACGGCCTGTCTCCACCCGCCTGTCCTGCAGGAGGGGAGTCCTTGGCATCCATGGAGGTCGCATGACCGCATTCGCCCTCACGCTCGATCGCGTGACGCATACCCTGCCCGACGGCCGGGTCCTGTTTTCCGAACTGTCCGCCGCGTTCGACGGCACCCCGACCGGCCTGGTCGGGCGCAACGGCGTGGGCAAAAGCGTGCTCGCCCGCCTGCTCAGCGGGGATCTCACACCCACGTCCGGCCGCATCCAGCGCAGTGGCCCCGTGCACCTGCTCGCGCAGCACAGCGGCGTGCCCGCAGGTCGCATTGCCGATCTGGCCGGTGTCGGCCCGGTGCTCGATGCACTGCATCGCATCGAGGCCGGCAGCGTCGACCCGGACGACTTCACCTGCCTCGGGGAGCGCTGGGACCTGCGCGAACAGCTGCAGACGCAGTGGCACCTGCTGGGCCTGCCAGCGCTGGATCCCTTGCTGCCGGCTGCCACGCTCAGTGGTGGCCAGGCGGTGCAGGTGGCGCTGGCCGGCGCGTTCCTCTCCGGGGCCGAGGGCCTGATCCTGGATGAGCCCAGCAACCATCTCGACGCCGCGCATCGCGAGCGCCTCATCGCGGCGCTGCAGCGCTGGCACGGCGGCCTGATCGTGATCAGCCATGACCGCAGCTTGTTGAACAGCATGGCGCGCATCGTGGAGCTGTCACCGGCCGGACTCCGCCACTACGGCGGCAACTACGCGCTCTACGCCGCGCAGAAGCAGGACGAACGCCGCAGCACGGACGCGCAGCTTGCCCTGCGTAAACGCGAGCGCCGCCAGCAGCAGAACGAGATGCGCGACCAGCGCGAACGGATGGAACACCGCCAGGCGCGGGCGACACGCGATGCACGCACCGCCAACCAGGCACCGATCCTGCTCGGTGGCATGAAGAACCGCAGCGAGCACAGCGCGGGCCGCTGGCAGGCGCAGCAGAGCGAGCGCCGTACCGAACTGGACGCGCGCGTGCGCGAGGCCGCCGGCGAGGTGGAGCAGGACATCGAGATCGCCCTGCTTGCCCCGGTGATCAGCCAGCCGGGCCCACAGCGCGTGGCCGAGCTCGTCGCTGCCGGGCTTCCGTGGGTGCAGGCGCCGTGGAGGACTCTCGATCTCACCCTGCAGCGTGGGCAGCGGATCGGCGTGCAGGGACGCAACGGCAGCGGCAAATCGACGCTGCTGCGGTTGTTGGCCGGCACGCTGGCGCCGGTGTCGGGGCATGTGGAGGTTGCGGCCAGCGTCGCCCTGCTTGACCAGTCGCTGACGATGCTGCCGGGCGATGCCTCGGCGCTGTCACTGCTGCAGCGCGCGCATCCGCTGGCCAGCGAAGGCACGTTGCGCACACAGTTGGCGCTGCTCGGGCTCGATGCCGAGCGCAGCCTGCGGCCGTTGGCCACGCTGAGCGGTGGCGAGCGGTTGAAGGCTGCACTGGCCTCAGTGCTGTACGCGCAGACACCACCACAGCTGCTGTTGCTGGACGAGCCGGGCAATCACCTCGACCTGCCCTCGCTGACCGCACTCGAGCAGATGCTCAACCAGTACACCGGCACGCTGATGATCGTCTCGCACGATAGCGCGCTGCTGGAGGCGGTCGGCCTGACCCACACGCTGCACGCGGCCGACGAAGGATGGCGGCTGACCCCGGTGTAACGCCGGCGGTCAGGCCCGTGCCCACGCCGGAAACGCATCCGGCAGCAGCTGCCACAGCAGCGGCCCGGCGCGCAGTTCCTCATCGTTGAGCAGGCAGGCATCCAGCTCGGCGCGGACCGCGTGCTCGTCCATCGCCACCCCGATCACCGCCAGTTCCTGGCGGCGGTCGCCCCACCAGGGATGCCACAGCCTGCGCATGGCTTGGTACTCACCGGCATCGCCGACCTGCTCGACGCTGGGCATCGGCGCGGTCCAGCAGGCCGTCTGCTGGCGGGTCCAGCCCATGTCCGTGTAGGGCACGCGCGTGGGTGGCAGCGCCGGCGCGGTGTTTTCCAACCCGGCCGCCATGCGCTCGCGCGAGGCGTACCAGACCCCCGCGACCGAGGTCTGCGTCGCCGCACCGACACTGGAGAGCTCCCCCACCGAGTCCATGCGGTTGGCCAGCCAGAAAAAGCCCTTGCTGCGGATCACGCTGCCCAGCCCGGTGTCGAGCAGCTGTGCGAAACGCTGCGGATGGAACGGCCGGCGCGAGCGGTAGACGAAACTGGTGATGCCGTATTCCTCGGTCTCCGGCGTGTGTTGGCCGCGCAGTGCCTGCATCCACCCTGGTGCCAACTGCGCTTTGACGAAGTCGTAGCGGCCGGTATCAAGCACCTCCTGCAGCGGCACGTTGCCATGTTCGGCCAGGACCAGCCGCGCATCGCGGTTCATCGCACGCAGCACGGCCAGCGTGGACTGCAGCGTGTCGTCGTCGATCAGATCGCACTTGCTCACCACGATCACGTTGGCGAACTCGATCTGCTCGGCAAGCAGGTTGACCACACCGCGGTCGTCGTCTTCACCAGCCTGCTGGCCGCGGTCGATCAGCCGATCGCTGGAGCCGAAGTCGTGCAGGAACCGCGCGCCATCGACCACCGTCACCAGCGTGTCCAGCCGCGCGATATCACTGAGGCTGAAGCCCTCTTCATCGCGCACCGAGAAGGTCGCCGCGACCGGCATCGGCTCGGCGATCCCGGTCGACTCGATCAACAGGTAATCGTAGCGGCCCTCGGCCGCGAGCCGGCGCACCTCCTGCAGCAGGTCATCGCGCAGCGTGCAGCAGATGCAGCCGTTGCTGAACTCCACCAGCGTCTCCTCGGTGCGGCTCAGCGCAGCGCCGCCGTCGCGGACCAGCTGCGCGTCGACATTGATCTCGCTCATGTCGTTGACGATCACCGCCACCCGGCGGCCCTCGCGGTTGCGCAGCAGCTGATTGAGCAGGGTCGTCTTGCCGGCGCCGAGGAAGCCGGACAGCACCGTCACCGGCAGGCGGGAATCACGAAGGGCAGCAGAGGCAGTCATGGCGGAGCAGGTCAGGAGAGGGAATGAAATGTTACTATATAACATTCACAAACCAAGACCCCTACGCCCCATGAAGCGATCCTCTGCCCTGTTGGATGCCGGCGCCATCGCGCTGTCCGGCCTGTGCCTGCTGCACTGCCTGGCCCTGCCGCTGCTCGCGGCGATGCTCCCCCTGATGGGCGTGTGGGCCGAAGCCGAGTGGGTGCATGCCCTGTTCGTGGCGATCGCCGCGCCCCTAACCGGCTTCGCGCTGTGGCGCGCACACCGCCAGCACCCGCTGCCTGCGTGGGCGATGGCTGGCGCGGCGGCAGGGCTGTTGTTGCTGCTGGTCGGCGCACTGGGCTGGCCGAGCCACGAGGCCGAGACCCCGATGACCGTGGTCGGCAGCCTGCTGCTGGCCAGCACGCATGTGTGGAATGCGTGGCGGCGGCACCGGCACTGAGCGCACGGCTCAGTGCTTGAACATCATCCCGACCAGGAACAGCACCAGCGGTGCTGCACTGAGCACCGCGCCGATGATGCCCAGCCACGGCCAGCGTTCCTGGCGCACGCGCGAGCCGACGGTGGCGATGAGGCCCCCCGCGGCCGAGGCGAGCACGCCGATGGACACGCCGGTGGTGCTGGCGCCCGCGGTGACACCGTGATTGGCGGCGGTGGCGATGTGTGCAGCGAAGGCCCCAATGGGGAGGCCGAGGAAGCTGACGAGGCCGAGCAGCGGGAGTCGCTGGGCCGATATCGGTGGAGCCGACGGTGAGCGGGACTTCTGCGGGGAAGGTGGCAGCACGATGGGTCTCCTGACAATCGCGCCACCGTACACCATCGTCCCCACCGCACACAGACGAGATCTTTTCATCGCGTGTTGGACAATGCCCCACCACCCGAAGCCAGGATACGCCATGCGCTTGTTGCCCAGCCTGCTTCTCCTGTCCCCGCTCCTGCTGACCGGCTGCCGCAACGACAACAGCGCCGGCGTCTTCTCCTCCGATCCGATGCTGGGCTGCTATGCCACCCACGCGCGCAAGCCGGCCGAGTTCCGCATCGAGCAGCAGAGCGGCCAGTACTACGTGTCCTTCAACCGCGATGAGCAATGGCAGCGCCACGCCACGCCGCTGCAGGAATCCAGCCGCGCCGAGATCGCACAGTTCTTCCGCGACGATGCGGATCAGATCGACAAAGCGCTGGTCCGCCCCGGTGGCGGCTTCGGCATCTTCAAGTTCACTCCGGGTGCCACGCTCAAGGGCAAGGCCGAGGACAGCGACTACATGGCCCTGGTCCTGATCGGCGCCGGCCCGGTATTCCCGGTGAAATGCCCCTGATCATCCGCGCTCGATACCCCCACCCGCCGGACCACCGGCGGCAGGCAGCGATCACCGCCCGCCCGCACCGGTAGCCCGGCCCGCAACACCCATCCCCGACACCGCCCCACCCGCAGGCCTACACAGGCGGGCATCCCCTCCCCGTACTTCAACATGGCGTCTCCGGATCACGGCGACCGCGATGGATCGAGCTGTACGGCCACTGCGTCGCATCGCGCACATGCCCGTGCTTGACCGGGTTGTGGTGGACATACGCCACATGCCGCTGCAGGTCGTCGGCGTCCACGATCCGATGCTCGCGGAAACCGTTGTGCCACAGCGGCCGCAGACTGCGATCCCGGCGCAGCTGCAGGCGCGGCTCGGCCACAGGCAGCTGGCGGTCGAAGATCGCCTGGATCTGCGACCAGCGACGATGGCCCTCCTCGTCGCCCTCCGGCAGCGTCCACACCCCATGCAGGTGATCCGGCAGCACCACGATCGCGTTGATCCGGAATGGCCGCGCCTGTTGTGCCACCCGGAACGCCAGCCGCAGCACCTGTGCCTGCTCCACCAGCAGGCTGCTGCTGCGATCGCGGAGGTGCGCGCTGAAGAAGTACGCGGTGCCGGTGGGCCAGAGGAGGTGGTCGTAGGACATGACCCAAGTATCCAAAGTCCCCGGCCCGCTACGATCAGCGCACTCCCTGCCAGCGCCTCGGACACCCGCGCACGCAAGGGTCGGATTCCCGCCCTGGGGGAGTGCATCAGGGCCCGCGACGGCCTTCTCAGGTACGATGCCCACCCCTGACTGACAGACCGCCTGGCGCCCGCGCCCCGGCCCGATCCCGTGCCCCATTACACCGGCCCCCTGCTGACCCGCCCGCTTGCCGAGACCCTGACCCGCGCCCGCGATGCCGGCACCGGGGAATGGACGGGCTCGCTCGACCTCGGCCGCTCCACCGGCACCGCCCTGCTGGCGGCCGACCACTGGCAGTGGAAAGGCGAGACCTATGCCTATCCCGGCAAGACCAAGGACCGCACCCTGTACTACTGGGACGGCGAGGAGTTCCTGGCGATCTCGCGCTTCGGCTCGGCGCTGATCAAGCTGGTGCCGACCGACTGGGACGCGCCGACCTTCGAGATCGACGGCATCAAGATGCTGCCCAGCGCGCAGGTGTCCCCGTTCGAGGATGCCCGCCGCAAGGTCGCGCTGATCGCCCCGGCCGGCAAGACCGTGCTCGATACCTGCGGCGGCCTGGGCTATTTCGCCGCGTGCTGCCTGGAAGGCGGCGTCACCCGCATCCGCTCCTTCGAGAAGAATCCGGACGTGCTGTGGCTGCGCACGCTCAACCCGTGGTCGCCAGACCCGGAGGCGGAGAGCAGCGGCGGCCGACTGTCACTGAGCCAGGGCGATGTGTCGCAGGAGATCGAAGGGCTGGAGAGCGCCTCGGTCGACGCGATCCTGCACGACCCGCCGCGCTTCGGCATTGCCGGCGAGCTGTATTCGCAGGTGTTCTACGACCAGCTCGCGCGCGTCATCCGCAAAGGCGGCCGGATGTTCCATTACACCGGTGCGCCGAACAAGCTGACCAGCGGCCGCGATGTGCCGCGCGAGGTCGCCAAGCGACTTGAGAAGGCGGGGTTCAAGGCCGAGCTGGCGATGGATGGGGTGCTTGCGGCCAAGCGCTGAGGCGGGTGTCGCTCAACTGCCGCGTGGCAGTTTGGCCGCCCACATGTTGTCGACCAGATTGGGATAGCGTCGCCCGTTTTCCTCGGCGCGCTGACGGGCCGCATCCTTCTGTGCCTGGGAGAGCGGCTGCGACTTTTTCTTCCCATTGGGACTGGGCTTCTTCCAGGGCGGTGTCTGGGACTGGCGCATGGGTCGTCTCGTTTGGCGTAGCGCTGCACTTTCGCTTGGCCGATACAGCGTACAAGAACGCCCGACACGTCATCGCAACGTGCCGGGCGCGATCTGCGGACGACCTCCGGCTTACTTCTTCAGGAAGTCCAGCAGCGCCT
Organism: Stenotrophomonas sp. TWI1183; assembly: GCF_039673115.1. Lineage (NCBI taxonomy): Bacteria > Pseudomonadati > Pseudomonadota > Gammaproteobacteria > Lysobacterales > Lysobacteraceae > Stenotrophomonas > Stenotrophomonas sp. TWI1183. The sequence continues at coordinate 31,536 of NZ_JBDJKZ010000017.1, read as the reverse complement.
TGTTGAACGCCTCGGCATGGCTGGCATTGCACCCGTGCGGCGCATCCTTCAGCACCACCACTTCACTGCCCGGGATGGCTTCATGGATGCGCTTGCCCGAGCCTTCGAACGGCACCGTGCCGTCGCTGTCACCGTGCAGGACGAGGGTCGGCACCGTGACCTTCTCCAGGTCGCCACGGAAGTCGGTCGTGCCGAACGCCTTCATGCAACCCAGCGCCGCGGTCTGGTCGGACTGCTTGCACAGCGTGATCGCGGCCTGGCGCTCCTCCTCGCTCACCTTCAGCTCGCCGTTGGCGCTGAAGAAATCCTTGGTGAAGCCATCGAAGAACGTGTCGCGATCCTTCTCCAGGCCCGCGCGCATTTCATCCGCTTTTTCCTTCGTCAGCGGGCCCTCGGGGTTGTCGCTGGTCTTGAGCATGTAGGGCGGCACCGCCGAGGCGAACACCACGCTGTGCAGGCGCGATTCGCCATGCTTGGCCACATAGCGCGCCACTTCACCACCGCCCATCGAGAAGCCGACCAGGGTGGCATCCTTCAGGTCCAGATCCTCGATCACACCGGCCAGGTCATCAGCGAGCGTATCGTACTCGTAGCCATCGGTCGGCTTGTCCGAGCGCCCGAAGCCCCGGCGGTCATAGGCCACCACGCGGTAGCCCGCATCGCGCAGCGCGGGAACCTGCGCCTTCCACGATTCAGCCGAGAGCGGCCAGCCGTGGATCAGCACCACCGGGCGGCCGTTACCACCGGAATCTTCAACGTGCAGGCGAACGCGGGAAGCAGCCATGGGAACTCCTTGGAGCGATGGGGAAGGAAGGTTTGATCCTAGGGAGAGGGGGTTGGGTGAGCCGTGAAAGAAAGCGCGATGTTGCTGACGTGGCGTGCACAGGGCTGACTGATATCCGCCGGGGTGTTCAGCGGCGCTGACCCTCGCATCGGGCGGCGACGATCTCAAGATCTGAGACGGCTACGAACGATAGTTGCCATGGGACATCGTCGACGCTGGGAACCAGTACATGGACTGTCATGAGATCGTGCCGGAGGCTGCTACTGGCCCGCAAGCCGGGCTGCCCGGCCCTCCAGAGGGCGCTTGCTGCGGGCTGGCAGTCACCTTGCTGTTGCATGGTCTCGGAGCGCACCCAGCCTCCCGTACGGCATTGAGCGCAGCACTGCGGCAGATACCTTCGACTGAGCGTTGTGCGAGCTGCGCCTGCTATGTGTTGTTGCGTGGGCGTGCGGTTGCGTAGACATGGGCGTCGCACAGCGACGCGTCTCAAACAGCGCTGATGTCGCGATTCAGTGACGTTGGTCGGCAGATTCAATCGAACGACGCACAGTCGACGCAATGGGCAGGTCCGCTGGAGAATCCGAGTACCCCACGATCTCCAAGCCGATAATCCGGCCGTTGACGCCAAAGACAAGAACGCCCACCTCCTCCCCGCTGGATGTATCGCCGATCGCGTCGGCAAGCAGCTCGGCGATTTCTCCCGCCCCGAGGAACTTGAAGTCCACGGATGCACAGCCGCAGGCACAACGTCTTACTACGTTGAGGGATTCCAGGTCCTCCAGTGAAGTGAGCTTCAGGCCCTCCACCGGCGCGGACTGTAAGGCGCGCCTGACCACGTCCACCTCGTGTGTCGATATAGGTCTAACTGCCATCCTTGATCTGTTCATGCGTACGGATGCCGAGGGCGTTGCGCCAGTCTCGCATCATGGCCTACGGGGGACAGTCCATCCAATGCAACGCGTAAGAAACCGGCCGCTCCAAGCGGCCGGTCCTTTCCAACGGCGGCGCGTTACAGCGCAATCCGGGCAACAGACTCTTCACTTCCCTTCGGCTCGCTGTCACCGTTCTTGACGGTCACGTACAGCACATTCTTCTTGGCATCCAGCGCCAGGCTGTTAGGGTGCGTCGGCACCGCATACGTCGCCACCTGCTTGTAGGTGTCGCTGTTGTACGCGGTCACCGTGCCACCATCGCGGTTGGTCACGTACAGGCGCTTGCGCGGTGCATCCAGCAGGATGCCCAGCGGGCCGGCGTCGGTCGGGATACTGGCCAGTTCCTTGCCGGTGGTACGGTCCAGCACCAGCACACGCTGGCCAGGGTGCTTCGATTCAAAGCCCGAGCTGCTGGCCTGGTACTTGCGGATCATCTCCGAGCCTTGGTCGGTCACGAACAGGCGCTTGCCGTCGGGATCCAGCGCGATGTTCATCGGTTGCTCCGCACTGACCTTGAAGCGATGCTCGACCTTGCCGCTGTCGGTGCCGACGGTGACCAGCTCGGCCAGCAGGTTCGAGGTGTACACGCGCTTGGCCTTGGCATCCAGCGCCAGACCCGGCGCCTTGGCATTGCCCAGGCCCGGAATGGTGTTGATGACCTTCAGCGACTGCGTGTCCACTACGAACAGCACGCTGCCCTCGCCCGAGTGACCGGTGACGTACAGACGGTTGCTGGCGCCATCGACGACCAGCTCGCGCAGATCGTGGGTGTAGGACGCCTTGCCGTCCTTGCCGACCTTCTTCTCCATCAACTGCACGACGCCAACGGACTTGTTCGTGGCAGTGTCGACCACGGTGACCGAGGTATCGACAGTGTTACCGACGTACAGGCGGTTGTGGGCGTCATCCAGCACCACGCCGAACGCCTTGCGCTCCAGTGGGATGGCGGTTTCGACGGCCAGGGTTTCCGGGTTCAGGCGCAGGAGCTGGGACGGACCGGCTGCATCACCGAAGCCGCCCGACGAGGCAACGAACACGGCGTTCTGCTTGGGGCTGAAGGCCAGCTCGTACAGGCCTTGGGCGACGGCCTTGCGCTGGACGGCGGCTTTGGTGGCGGCTGCGGCGGCAGTGGTCGGCTCAGCAGCAAGGGCCGACGGAGTGCCGAGAGTCAGGCTGACGGCAAGGGCCAGGGCGGCCGAACGGAACAGGGAACGAGGGTGCATGCGAGCTTCCTTGGATGGGCACGGGAGGTGTCCTGGCTCGCGGGCCGCTGGAAGCGGCCGGCCACTATCGGAAGACGTGGACAGGCTGGCTGGCCGGCCATCTTAACAGGCGCGGCCAGGGGTGTCGGGTTCGGCCCGGTCCTAAACGGTGAGACGGCGCTGGGAGATCCTGCCGTCCGCTCTGGAGGATCCCTCATGAACAAGATCGACACTGACTGGCTGGAAGAATTCGACGAGGCCATGCTGGGCCTGTTCGCCATCAATCACAGCGATGCGGGCATGGACGAAGCCCTGCTGGTGAGCTATTACGACCTGGAGCCGCGCGAGGCGGCGCTGGCGTTCGGCAACGACTACGACCTGGACCGCGCGCATGTGGTGTGGCCGCCGGTTGGGCTGCTGCTGAACAGCTGAGCCAGGCGCCGGCGCCGGGAGGTGGGTGAGCTAGCCGCCTACGCTGGCGGCCGCAATCTGCATGTCATGCTGCACTTTGTCGTCTTCAAGCTGCCGCTGGAGGTTCAGTTGCTGGTTGCGCTGTTCCTGCTCGTGCGCGGCCACGTCAAACTGCTCCAGCGATTCCTCAAAAGGGGTCTTCACCGCCTGTTCGGTCAGCATGCCCGCGCGTAGGTGGCCGGGGTTGCCCATGTCGCCCTGCACGACGAATACGGTATGCGCGCCGGGCTGCTGGGCCGTGGGACTGCTCAGCGCCACGTGGTCCACCCGGTCCAGACCGTTGCTCTTGGCCAGCACCAGCAGGCTGCCGGTGAGGCGCTCGCTGGTATGGTCGTAGCTGCGTCCGTGCGACTCGTCCAGCCTGGCGACTTCCTTGCGGATCTGCTGGTAGAGCGCATGGTCCGGGTGGTGCGGGTTGACGGGTGTCCAGGGCACTGCCTCGTCGGGTGGTGCTGGCGTTTCGGTCAGGGCTCCCTGTGGTGGAGACACTTCCGTTGGCGCCACCTGTGCGTTGGCAAGGTCCTCGGATGGGCGGTCATTCTCGGGCGCCGCCAGCCGTTCGTGCTCCGCTGCACCGGTCGGAGACGGCTCCGCGTGGAAACGGGCTGCCTGCAGCTCCGCGGTTTCAGCTGTGTGAAGCCTCGGACCTTCGGTCTCAGGCTCGACACTCGCTTCGCTTGTGGCCGTCGGGAGCTGACGGGTGCCTTCGGCATTTTCGTTGCGGGTTGGGGCTTCGTTTCGGGATTTCAGCAGCTCTGCTTCCTGCGCTTGGCCGGCCGCGGACGCGCGCTCCGGCGCCTCAGTTGTCGGCAGCACTGTTCGTTCTGATCGCTCTGGCACAGAGACGAAATCCGCCGCCTGCTGCGCGGGTTGTTGTTGACGATGCAGCGCATTGTCTTCCCGGTGCAACTGGTCTGCATGCTCAGCGTTGCGGGCAGTGTCTTCCCTGCTTCGCTGTTGCTCCGCCGTGGCAGCAGCGTCCTGCGTGGGCGGCCGGGGCGCTTCGGTCTGCTGCTTGGGCTGTGCGTCGTGATCAGGGAGCGCAGGCGCGGCGGTGATGGCAGCCGCTGCGATCTGCGCGGGCGCGGCTGTTGCACTCGCTGCGGCAAATGCCTGCGACGGGACGGCCTGGACCACATCCTCGGGAAGCTGGGGCGCTCGCGCCTCGTCGACGTCCGCACCACCTGCAGCCATCGCCGCGAAAGTGGCGGCTTGCTGAGCTTCGGCAGTGGAGGCACCTTGGCGGTTCGCCTCGCGCAGGGCCTGTTGATGCGCTTCCTGTTCTCGAGGAGAGAGCCTGTCGATGCGGAGTTCGGGGGTGTCTGGCAGCGGTGCGCGGTCCAACGCCTGCGCTTGAAGTTCGGCGTGAGCTCGTTGAATCTCTTCAGTACTTGTGAAGGCAACAGGCTGTGCTACGCCGTCCGGCCCGGCCTGATAATGCACGATGGCGCTATCCGCGCTGTACAAGCCGGATTCGGCAGGCTGCAACTCTTGTATCGTGCGGCCGGTCACTCCCTGCGCCTCACGTGTACGTTGCGTAGCCAGCTCGATGGCCGGCAAATAGTCCTCGGGCACGCGAACGTTGTAAGTCTGATAGCGGTGAAGTACCTCGTTCCGGTCTACCTCGGCGGCAGTCGGTGCCGGGCGCGCCAACGTTGCGTACAACGACGCGTCGAACTGCTCAAGCGACGGTTGGCGAATCGCTCGGGTCAGCTCCAGCTCCAAGGCGCGGTTTCCCTGCGCCGCAACGCCCTCGTGGGTCCACTGCCCCGCCGCATCCCGACTGTAGAGCCGGTCGTCTGAGCCACGCGCCACATCCGCCTTGGCCCTCGCGAACTCCACCGCTGGTGGAACGGCGACATAGTCCTGCGAGCGGAGCGCAGCGTGGTTCTCAAGGTAGGCTGCCACCACGGCCTCGCGACCATTGGCGATGTTGTCCTTGATGCGCGCGACCGCTTCCTGGTCCAGTTCCTTCGCGCGCTCGGGGCTTGCCACTTCCTGGGTGTAGCTGCCCCGGTCGTTCGCACCCGAGACGCCGGTCTTGATCTGGCGCACCCATTGCTCGGTCTGCGCGTCACGCAGCCAGTTTGCGTTGTCCAGGCCGCGCTGGTCACTGGGGCGAGCAGGGACGTTGAATGGATCCTGGGGAGCGGGCACCTTGCCCAGTTCGAGTGTTACCGCACGGGCACTTGCCAGCGCGTTCAGTTCCCGCGTCTTTTCGTAGGTGGCGCTTACGTCCTCCTTGATGGGGTTGGCCACCCCGTCCTGCGTTCGATCGAGCGACGCCTCCCGAACCCAGGCGTGTCCGTTTTGCTTCCAATCCGTTCCGGCCTTGTCCTGCTGGTTGTAGATGGAATGGTTTTCACGCAGGGTCGCGGCCTTTTCGAAGGCTGCTGAGAACAGATAGGCATCGGCGGCGATCAACGCCATCGGAGCGGCGCCAGTGGTGCCGACCAGGCCTGCCGCCAGCGTTCCGCCTGCCCAGCCGCCGACGCCGCGGGCTGCGAAGTGGGTCAGCTCTGACTGCGCTGCTGGCAGGTTCTGCTCGTTCAGCAGCGAGCCGGCGCGCTTGGCGGTTTCATGGGCGTCGTACGCGCTGGCGGCCGCGCCAAGGACGGTGGCGCCCATTCCCAATCCGAACCGCTTCAGATCTGGTGCTTGTGGCTCACGAACGACGACGGCGGGTGGGGCGCCGGAACGAATGATCTCGTCAAGGCTTGCGCCAACCTGTGCTTGGACGCGCGCATTCTCGCCCACGCCTTGCACCGAGTGCTCGCTCAAGAGCCGGCTGTGCTTGGCAGCATTCATGGCAGGAATCTCATGAGCACGCTCAGGCACTTTCTCATGCCAATCCACCTGATCGCCCCATGTGGCACGGAGGTACTGCGTCACGACGGGATCGCGAAGCCGATTGGTGCGTTCCTCTTGAAGCGCCTGCCCTGCCGGGCGTGGATCCACGCGGCTGTCATAGATAAGGTCACCTTCCCGGTTATAGATGAAAATCGGGACGTCCGTGCTTGCCTGCAGGATATCCAAGCTATGGGGAATGCTGTCGTAGATGGCATGGCGCGCCCCCTGCGGTACGTAGCGACCGTGGCCGACAGCATCCATGCTTTGCGTGAAGCGTCTGTCCACACCCAGCTCGCTCTCCAGCTTATGTGCGGCGACTACACGAACTTCGACCTCGTAGCCTTTTTTCTGCAGGCCCCTTATCAGATCTGCTGCCCGCTCGCCGTTGCCGAGGGTCTTGTCCAAGATGAGATTCGTCTTGGCTGCGGACGAGGCATCAAAGGCCTCATCAGCCCAAGCACTGGCATCGACGTGTGTGCGACTTGACCAAGTGTACGGATTCTCATCGCGAAACTGGTCGACCTTGGGATGGTGTCGACGCAACTCGTCCGGATCAATTATTACGACATCACCATCCAACTCAGCGACTGCGGCAATGGTCAGTCCACCCTTACCGGCACCTGGCTGTCCACCTAGGATGATCGCTTTGGGCTTATCGTGGGACGTAGCGGTATCAACGCCGTAATCACTGATCACTCTGCCATACAGGATTCGAGCGTGTTCGTCCTTGTCGAGCTGATCCTGACCCGCACTCATCCAGCTTGTCCCTTGTCCTTCTTAAAGAACTCGAGCAGACCGCTGTCGCCAATCCACTGTTGCTTCGGCGCGGCGCGACGCATCAGCATCTCCTTCGCCTCGGCCTTCGCTATGTCGTCTGCGCATCCTGCGGAGCGCGCGGCAGCAAGTTCGTTCTTTGCCTCACTGATGAACGACTCCAGCACGTCCTCTAGTACCCATACGATGTACTCAGTCCGGGGCGCATTTGCACCGCCATCTGACGCAGCCTTTTCGATTGCTGATCTCAAGCGTTCAATATGCGCCGGGTAGTTCTGTAGCAGCTCACATAGCTTTTTCGGAACTGGAGGTGGCGGAAGCGGCATGTCGTATGTCCTAGTCAGTGGTCGTCATCTTGGAACACTTATCCAGCTTGGGGCTCATCCGCATGAATTCATGGGTCGCCAACCCACTCCTCCCGGCTCAACTGCTCAGCCATGCTGCTCATTCAAGAAGTGCCTTACACCTGAAGTAGTCCCTGAACTCCGCGTCACCTACCCAGGGACTCTGAAGGACTATTCGGCCCATTTGCTTCTCTTTCTCTTCAGCCTTCGAGATGAGATCAACATCCCCGCTCTCCTTCGCGACCTTCAGCTCAGCGCCGGCATCCTGGAAAAAGCTGCTGGCGCTATCTTCGAACGCCCAGATGAGCTCCTCATATCGCGACCATGACGTTGGCTTGTCAGCGAAGGAAGCTATCAGCCTTTGAAGGTCGGCTATGTGGTCCGGATAGTCCTTAAGCATCTCCCGAAGTCGGGCGGGAAAAGGAGGCGAGGATACTGGCATGACTGGCGTCCTATCTAGGCGTGCGGCTTGCAAATACTACCTCCTGGCGCTGCCCGGCCGAACTGCAGGCCACTGAGCGGGAGTGATCGTCCCCAACAGCCATTGCATCATCATAGGTGCACGTGCAGCATTGGAATCTGCATAGGTCATTGCCCAGGTCATCATTGACTTGCAGTGTTACGGCCACACTAGAGGCTGCCACGGCTGGCCTATCTGCACTATCGGAAAAGTCTGACTTTGGCCTTGGCCAGGGCACCAGAGCAGCGAACTCAGTGAGATCCATGTTCCCGGACCTCACGCTGGCCCATCGGACCATGGGGCCGCCGGGCCACGGAGTCCAGCCCGGATGGCCGGGTGACATTAAACTCTCTGGAGCAGTATCTGAAGCCCGCTGACCCGGCATTCAATCCTACGGTCCATGGCCACTCCGCATTGTTGAACATGGTCAAGACATACGACCTGCTGAGCCTACATCTGGAGGAAGGCGGTCAGTGGACGCTTAGCTTGGCGCTGAAGACGGAGCCGTGGGCTATGGCGCAGGGAGCGTAGCAGGCCGGGGAGGTCTGCGCGCGGTCATTGCGTCCTGCTGCCAATGACAAGACCCGGAACCACGCCTGCTTGACGCCTCCCGGATCCGAGCCGCTACAGCCGCACCTCTGCAGTGCGCTTGAAATGAAGGTGGACGCCCAGCGCCTTTTCCACTTCGGCTTGGCGCGCGCGGTACGCCTTGAAGGTGTCTGGATCCACAACACCAATGTCGATGCGGCCCTCTGCAGCGTTCACGCCCATCCCGCCGGCGTTGGGAAAGTAGGACCGCAATCGGTTGGACGCCACGATCTGCTGCAGGTCCTTGCTTGAATGCCGAGCCCCCGGCACAAACCGCACCTGGACAGGCCCCATCGCTGTGGCCACGATGCGGCCAGGCACGGCGCCGGCGCCGGCGCCTTTCAGGCGCACTGTCATCCCCAGGGGATCCCGCGTGATCACGCGCCCTGCGTAACGGTCGCCGAACTCCTGCACCAGCGCCGCGTTCACGGGCGCCAGCGCCCTTCTCTCAGCGATGCGCCGGCTTGCTTCTGCCTCGTCGACGGCCTCTGCTGACGTCATGCGCTCCACGGCGGCGTTCAGCGTTGGCGCAGGTGGCTCTGCCGCACTCAAGCGAGTGGCCATCAAAAACAGGATGCATGCGGCTGTTGTTGTTTTCATGCGCTTCTACATTTGCGTGGAGGTGCCAAACGATGTCAGTTGCTTGCTGCAGACCGTACCATCTGAGAAGCGACACATTCTGTGAACCCGTTCGCCTGAGCTCAGCGGCATGACAATCTCTCGAACCGCATCCTCTTTGAATTCTGCATGCGCATTCTTCACGAGCATTCAACGCCTCGAGACCAGCTGGAGCCCCACCGGCACCTCCTCTATAGTTGCCCAATCCAATGCAATGGAATGGCCCATGAGCGTGATGTCATCCGGCCGGTGCCTCACAGTGGCACTTGCAGTCGTGCTAAGTGCCAGTGCCTCTGGACAAACGCCGCCTACGGAGCAGGAAGGAGCGCCGGCCGCAACAGAGACCGGTCGAACCATCAATGGGCACACCTACACCGATGCACCGGTAGAGGTGAAGTTGGGACCGAACACATTCGAGATTCCGGCCAACTATCTGGACAGCCAGATTGCGCCGTGGCCTGGTGAGGGTGTCTCTTTGGTCGTCGAGTGGCCGGACATGAAACCGACGGCACCGGGAGCGCGCGCCAACCCCCGTACGAATGATTTCCGAAAGGAGATTCGCGTGCTCGTCAGCTACGTCGACAGGGTTCCGATCGACAGCGTGTTGGAGCGGCTCTCCTCCAACGAGGCGATCACGGAGGAAGACTGGCTGGAGCGGCGTAATCCTGCCGACCGTCTGGATCTTCGGGTTGCCCAGCCAGAGCGACTAGGCCTGACTCCCTACGCCATCAACGAATCAATGATGGATCACTATGCACGCACGTATGAAGCCAAATATAGCCGCCCTCTTCCGCGCAACCCGGCGTTCGAGGACGACTGGTACATCTCGCGCGGACCGGGTGGCGCGCTCTCCAGTTTCATCAAATGCGACAGTCCGAAGCATTCGGGCGATGGCTTGGCGATCAAGGGCAAGGACATCATTGATGCCCCAGGTAGAACAATTGCAGGTTGCACACACTACATCGTGGACATTGAGAACAGTCTGTCCATCAGCCTCAACTACAACCGCGTGTTTCTCAGAGACTGGAAGGCCATGGAGCAGGCCATACGTGATGTCTTGAACCGCACCAAGTTCCGTTGATGCCGCAAGCTGAGCCGCCCGGCTCAGATGGATGCGGTTCTTGTCCGAATGCCAGCACTATCCCTATAGTTGAACGTACTCAATGCAATGGAATGGCCCCATGAGCGTGATGTCCTCCGGGCGGTGCCTGACGGTTGCGCTAGCCGTCGCCCTCAGCGCCAGCGCCTGTGCGAAGGTTCCACCCACGGAAAAGGGAGAGAGAGAAGCTGCCATGTCTGAAGATTCCGGCCAGAGCCGCACGATTGACGGCTACACCTATACGACGGCACCGGTAGTAGCCAAGCTGGGCCCGCATCGCTATGCCTTCCCAGCAAATCTCTACGACGACCAGATCGGCCCCGCCATTGGCGGCGGCGTTGGGCTGACGCTGATGTGGCCCGAACTGCAGGCTGCGCCGCCAGGAACGCGCTCGTCGCGCACCATGGCTGATCACCATCGAGCGATTTCGATGGCAGTGGACCACATCGACAAGGTGCCCATCACCGAGTTGCTGGGTCGCCAGACCAGCACCGACGCCACCAGCGAGGAAGGCTCGATTTACAGGAAGGACCCGCGCCGTCGCCTGGATCTGCGCAGACCGGGCCCCGAAACGCTGGGGCTGACGCCGTACGCCATTGATGAAGAGCAGATGGCGGTGTTTGCCAAGGCCTACGAGCTGCAGATCGGATTGCCGGCCAAGCGCAACCCGAATTTCGAGGACGACTGGTACATCGCCCGCGATGCCAGCGGCAAGCTGGAAACGTTCATCAAGTGCAGCAAGCTCAAAGATGGCCACGATGGGTTGGCCCTGGAGGGAGACCAGCTTGTGATCAACGAGAAAACCGTGGTTTCCAGCTGCACCCACAATTTCGTAGATACCGACAACAGCCTGTCTGTATCCCTCTCCTACCCTCGGATCTTTCTGAAGGATTGGAAGAAAATTGAAGCTGCCGCGCGCCAGGTTCTGGCCCAGTACAAGGTTGAGTGAACCGGGACGTTCAGGAGGAACACCGCGTGAGTGGATTGAATCAGAAGGATGTCGACACCCTGCGTGCGTATGCCGACCAAGGCAACCGCGAGCTCTATTGGAACTATCTGGCGCAGAAGCCAGGTAATGATGGCTACGGCCTGCTGGCGCTGGGCGTGGTTCGCAACGATAACCTTCCCGGGCAGGTCGCCAACGCCTACGCCCAGCTGGAAGCAAGCGATCAGCATGATCGCAACCCCGGCCTGCGCAACCGCCTACTGACCGAGCGCGAGTGGGAAGCCTTCGGGCAGACGCTGTTGAAGGAGGATCTGGAGCGCCGTGAGGAATGGGTGGGCGCGGGCGAACCTGCCAGGGCGCTCAACCTGCCTGGGCGCGATGTACAGCAGGCTCATGATGAGGCCTTCAAGCTGCACCATCTTGACCCGAACTGCTGGACCCCGCGCATCCTTCTGGAAGCCACCCGCAAGAATGTGAGCGAGGACGCCGCCGAGAAGGTCTGGCAGGAGATGCTCAACAACGACAACCGGGGCCTGAGCCGCGCAACGAACACGGTGGGCCATGCCTACGCCGCCATGCCCTGGGGACAAGCAACCGCCTACGTGGCCAAGCTTGGTTTCTATGAAGCCACCATGGCTGATCAGGCCCTGCCTGCCAGCAATCCGAATGTGATCGGTATACGCAGTTCGTACCACGTGTATGACGAGAAGGCTGGCACGTGGCACCACCACCCCGAAGGTGGCCTCCCGATCCAGGAGCGCGATGCGCGGGTGGTCGAGGGACTGAACGAAACGCGCGAGGTCCGCCTGGAGCGCGAGCAAAAGGCGACCCAGTTTCATCCCGATGATTCCTACCGGCAGCGGATCGAAACGCCCAAGGTGGTGCTGAATGATCTGCCCGGGCAGCAGCCGGAAACCCGTTTGGCCGAGCTTCGCCCAGGTGACGCCCACTACCCGCTGTACCAGCAGATCCGCGGGCATGTGGCCTCGCTCGACGCCAAACATGGGCGGAGCTTTGACGAGACCAGCGAACGGCTGACGGCCAGCCTTACCGCGCTTGCCGTGGAGAACGGACTTGAGCGCGCCGACCATGTAGTGCTGAGCCAAGGCACCGCCGATAGCCCTGCTGGCCGAAATGTCTTTGTTGTCCAAGGCGAACTGGCCGACCCGGCGCATCGACGCGCTTCAATGCCGACCGATGTCGCTGTGCAGACGCCGGTGGAGCAGTCCATGCGGCAGCTGGACGTCGCCGGTCAGGAGCGGCAGCACCAGGCGTTGGCACAGACCACGCAGCAGGAACTGGACGCCCGCGTTCGTGAAGCCCAGAGCCAAGCGATGCGTATGGGGTGATGCGGCTCGGGGGGGGGGGCGTCCATCAGCCCAGGCCAGACTCCAACCGTGGCCCGGCCGCAATTCCAGGTTGAGTAAGCTACGCAGACTCACCCCTGCCCAGACAAGGAACGGTAATGGCCCATCAGTCACAGGAAGCAGCTGTCGCCGTCATGATTGATTGCGACAACGTGTCGCCGGATATCGTTGATTTCGCGCTGCTGATGGCCGCGCAGGCAGGAAGAGTTACGGTCCGCCGGGGTTACGGAAATCGAAATACGCTTGGCAACAGCTGGGAACAGACGCTGGTTCGGCAGGCATTTACGCCCTGCCTTCAGTTTCAGTACGCTTCGAAGAAGAACACATCCGACGTAGGGTTTGCGCTTGGGGCGCGCGTCATCGGGTTCGTCTTCCCAAGGCGTCAACATTTTTGACCTCCTCCGGGGCTTGCCCTTGCCGGGATGGCTAGGAATACGATTTGGTTCGGATGGACCCGTTCTGGTCCCTGCGGCGCCGGATCTAGCAACTTGGTGCGGCTCAACTCGTAGGCTTACACGCTGATCCAAGTTCGGACCTCTTCAGCGAGCACGCCTTCGCTCAGCACAGGGTCTGTCCCAGATGACGCCACCCACGCAAACTTCCTCACCCGAATCTTGCCGATTGCGGCTGGCAAGGGTACCAATCCATCCTCCCTGTGCCTGAAGCCCACGATGAAGCCTCTCTCTGCCTCAAAGCCAGATGCGAATGCCACGATCTGATTGAAGCTCGCACGGTCCCAGTCGCCACCGAAGTACTTGTACTTGACGTCCCCCACGATGCGACCTCCGTCCACAACGAGATCTGGATTGAGCGTGATCCCACCCTCCGTTAACCGGAGCCCTCGCTTCCTCACATCAATCGGTGATAGCGCGTTTGCGAGGATGTTGCGCAATCCACTTTCCACTATGCCTGGCGTTGGGATCAGGAAGCAGGTCCCCGCGACATTGCCCGCTTCCATGGATGCTCCTCGCGACGCCAGAACTAGCCTCGCAAGCGGCAGTACCCGTGAGTAGCGCGCATGCAGACGTGTCGCTTGGAATCGCCAGTCGGATTCACGTAGGACACCCACAGGACCCATCGCCAGTACGAGACGGCGCGCGTGCCGCCTCTGGGACAAGTCGATAGCCGGGTCCGCAGCTACCGCTGCACAGCTCGCCTTCATCAGACGATTGATCGCCGCGTCTTCGTCTAGCTCTGAATAGGTGCAATGAACCACGACTCGACCAGAGAGGTTCGCCAGCACCGTGGGCACAGGCTGTACGGAGCCTCTCACCTCACAAAGCTCATCCTCGTACTCGCTGTAGTCCCTATGCAATCCAAGCCTTAGCACGCGCTCGGCTTCCGCCAGCAGCCATCTACAGACCAGCTCCCGCAACTCTCGCGAGCTGCCGACGCGAGTTGGCGAATCATCCACTCTCGGCGCCACCTCAGACCGCCCCAGGAGGTGGCAGAAGTGGCTCAGCGGGATCTTGGGCACAACCTGGAGCTGTAGGTCGCCCAAGCGAACTACACCCACTACGTTCCTAAACTTCACTAGGTGCGTGCCATTAGGCCGATACCCGACGCTAACCACTGATGCTTGTTCGTCCAGGTTGTCGCTACCGCCGGTGTTCGTTTTGGACTTTGAGCCCCACCAGTTTAGGCGGCCGGCCATCCGGCGACCAATTTCCTCTAGCGCCTGAACGTGCTGATCTGATAAGCGAACGGAGCATTCTCGATTTTCCTCGAGAACCACTTCAGTCAGCATAGTCAGGCCACAAGTGGTTGACGCTCAGGGAACCCATGCCATCCGGCTGATCGTAGTAGTACTCCTCAATGAGGGGCAACAGCTTTCGCATCCAGACTTCCCGTAGAACTTTTGGGGACATGTCATTGCGCATGAAGAAGGAATGGCCGATGGTGTGGTGTCGGTCCAGATCCCTTGCGAGATGCCCATTGAGCCTGGACAGCCCTTCTATCACGGCTGCTGAGGGTAGAGCTATGGAGCTGAAGTAGCGCTCCAGCACTTCCGCATCCGGTGCGAGCTCGAAAATCTCGAAACGGCGCCGCATCGCCGCATCTATGGAGCGAATGCTGCGATCGGCGGTGTTCATCGTTGCGATGAACATCAGGTTGGAAGGCAGCTTGAACTCCTTGGAGAGTTGGAGACTAATTGCCTGATCCCGATACTCAAGAAGATACAGAAGCTCGCCCATCACCCGAGGGAGATTTGCCCGATTTGCCTCATCCATGATGATGACGTAGGGATGGTCTGGATCGTTGAGATGTCCCGCCTGGCGCATATCACGCACTACCTGCAGCACTACGCCAGCCGTCACATCGAACGAAACGCCTGAAGGACCTGCTACTGGGCGCAACCCTTCGATGAATGCCTCGTACGTGTAGCTGGGATGGAACTGCACCAGTCGCACCGCACCCTTACGACCGTTGGTTAGGTAGGTTGCAAGCTTCTGGGCCACCCAGGTTTTACTGGTGCCGGGTGGGCCCGCCAGAATCAGCTGTGGCTGACTCCCGCGCAGACAATCGATCATGCTGCCGAGTGCTTCTTCGGTGAGGAGCGTCTCAGCCGCCAACCATGACATGTCCAGATCCGGTTCGGACTCGGCTGAAATGATCGATCCGTCCGCGCCGGCGGCATCTTGGCCGTCATCGTCGCCGGGGTATGAGTCTTTTAGTCTCTCGTACACGTAGCCGAATGCATTTTGATTCACCACGCTGAGAGATGTAGAAAACCCGTCTACCAGCTCCAGTTCTTCTACCGGGAAGGGGTCGATGAACTCGATGGCCTCGACTTTGAACCACGTCTTGTAAGCGCCGTTGGCGCTATCGTTGAATCGATTTCCTTCGTCGTGAGTCCCCGGTAGCGCGGGCCATGGATTGGCCATTCCATCCGCAGACGACGCGCAGCGGAGCGCGCCCACGCGCGCCCTGGCGACGATCTGCCGCCTGCCGTCATTGATGTAAAGCGTGAAACCTCTGGAGAGCTCGTCACGAACGCCCTCTCGGAGCCTGAATGTCCAGCCGCTTGCCCATCCACCATTGCTGTCTATGTTCTCTCGCACAGAGCTAAAGTCCCGAGAGATTGTCCCCCATGTCCCCACGAGGGCAACGCGTCTTTCTAGCCCTGGCGCCACCCGGCTCTTGTGAGCATCGACGACTGCGCCGTAAGCCCGCAGAGCAGCGTCGAGATCGGCGATCAGCGATTCATCGGAGGGCAGTTCATCCACACCGTAGTACTTGGCCACGATCGTGGACGCTTCATACATACGCGCCTTGCTGCCCTTGGAGCGGAGATCTATGCCCGCGGAGAAGTCGAAGCCCGCTCCAGCAAGGCCGGGAATGAGAGCCCTCACCCCATCTGCGCGGTCATTGAGCTTCCTAACGGCCTCCTTGCGATGAAGTGACTCGAGCTCGGTGACTCCTTGGGCGAGAGTGAGGTAGACCCCGTCCCCTGCTTCGCTGAAGAGGTAGACCACATAGATGCCACGCTGAGTGGTGGTGGTCTCTCGTCGATCCAGGATTGACAGCCAAGGGATTGTTGCCCAGTTGCCCTTGCCGTAGCTCGCTACCACCTTTAGGTGCTCGCTGCCAGCAACACGCGGAATACGCTCAACTGCCTCTCTTAGCTCCCGAAAGACTGCTGAGACTTCATTCTCTCCGCCAAATCTGACTTCAGATCGCGCCTGCTGGTACGTGCGCAGGATCGTGCCAAGCATTCCCCTTAGGTCCTGGGGTCTTTGGCCTGGCAAGTGATCTGTCATATGAAGCTCCTAGCCGATGTCTGGTGGCCACACGGAGAACGGGCCAATTGCGACAACAGTATCGGAACGCGACAGCATTCATCAATGACCTCTTGGGGCCTGGGCCAATGTGTAATGACTCACCCGTTTCTGTTCCGGTCATGCGGTTGATGTGGCGGCATAGCGCGCGTCCGGGGTCATCATCTTCAGCGCTTGATGACGGTGCTGTTGGTTGTAGAAGGCGATCCAGTCAGCGATCATTCGCATGGCATGGGCCTGGCTCTCGAATCGGTATCGATGCAGGCATTGTTCCTTCAGGGTCTGGATGACCCGTTCCACAATCCCGTTCTGCTGCGGGCAGTGCGGCATGCTGAATTCCTGCGTCAGATCGTCGCTGCGCACAAGGCGCGTGTAATCACGACTGGTGAAGACGAAGCCGTTGTCCGAGCGCAAATAAAATGCCTCAGGCACGCACCCCAGCGTGCCAAAGCGGGTGGCCGAGGTCAGGTGGCGCCAGCTGGCGCCACCTGACCCAGCAGACAATGTCGATGCTCCGGCCCACCGCATGCGGCGCCTTACAGCCTGTCGGACAGTCCAGTAACAAAAATGCCATGCTCGCTCATCAGCGAATGCAGCTTAGTTCAGTCATTCTCGATGTTCACCTAGCGGATCTCGTATTTTTGACGACTGGAGCGAGCGGACTAAGGTCTTAATGGGGCACCACTCCTCGCCGCGCTCCTGCGATCATTTGATCTCACTCTCGCTTGACAGGCTATCCTTGAAGTCGCTAAATGAGCACACCCTAGGACGACTAGAACTTTTGGCATGGATAAGCTAACGCTACCGGCGCTTTACTAT
The DNA here is from genome assembly GCF_039673115.1 of Stenotrophomonas sp. TWI1183. Lineage (NCBI taxonomy): Bacteria > Pseudomonadati > Pseudomonadota > Gammaproteobacteria > Lysobacterales > Lysobacteraceae > Stenotrophomonas > Stenotrophomonas sp. TWI1183. The sequence goes on along the minus strand of NZ_JBDJKZ010000017.1, from coordinate 14,503 downwards.
TCGTCAGACAGCTCTTCTCGGTCGCTCCAGCATACGTATTTCTATGCGCTCTGCCTGAATATTGGCGGTCTTTCCGCGGCATCCGTCATCTCCTTCTTTGATCATCCAAGCTGGATAGCCGCGTCAGTTCAAGCGACACTTCTTCTACTGACTCTGTGCTCTTCAATTTACATCGCGCTGAATAGACCGCTCCGACGCTGGTACGCAGCGCGAGCACTTGCGGAATCAGTAAAGACAATGGCTTGGCGATATGCGTGTCGCGCCGAACCGTTCGACAATGACGAGGCTCAGTCCAAGGTCTTGTTCGTTGAGAGAATTCGAGAGCTGGCGACGCAGAACTCATCAGTATCTGGCATTCCTGTACCCGCCTCAACCGCCGCACAAATAAGCACTGACATGACAGATGTTCGCGGGATGAGCCCAGACGAGCGTTTGCGCATTTACATTAATCTGAGAGTTGAGGATCAACTTCGCTGGTATACAAAAAAATCCGCCAGCAACGAGACTTCCGCGCGCCGACTGTTCGTTATCATATTATTGCTCAATGCATTCGCGGTGGTACTAGCTATATCGCGGGTACATTTCTTTACTGTTGAAAGTTGGCCTACAGACATATTCGTAACGCTGTCTGCGTGCACCCTAACCTGGTTCCAGTCAAAAAAATTTGGAGAGTTGTCAGCGTCCTATGCACTTGCGGCCCACGAGATATCTTCGCTGAGGGACTTGGCCCCAAGCGATGGATCCGAAGACGCGCTGTCAAAGTACATAGCGAGCGCTGAGAGTGCGTTCTCTCGAGAGCATACTCAATGGGTCGCACGGCAGGATCACTGAACTGGAGGCGCTTGTGAACGCTCAACGAAGACATGTTTTCATCAGTCACCATTTCGCAGACGACCGAGCGGTCGACGCCCTCACCGCTCTGATGAAGAGAGGCGGGGTGGATGTACGAAACAGTTCGATTCGACTCAAAGATGCAAACAAGCAGCGACTAGAGAAAGGAGAGGTTTCTGACCTTGCACTTCGCCGTGCACTTAGGATGAAAATTTCCTGGGCGCAAACAACTGTAGTGCTTATCGGGAAGGAGACCCATGATCGCGAATGGGTGAATTACGAAATTGAGGAGGCGCACCGACAGGGGAAAGCGATAATCGGCGTATACGAGCAGGGCAATCAGGACGCAAAGATTCCAGAGGCGCTCGACAGTTTTGCTACGACCATTGTGGCTTGGAATACCGACGCAATACTAAGCGCTGTTGAAGGGACACTTGACGCGTTTCAAGCGGCAGATGGATCGGAGCGCAGTCCTTCGAATCAAATTCAGAACAGGACCTGCTAAATGTCGAGGACCTTCATCTACGTCGTGGATCGGGACTTCGGCTTCGCACCCAATCCGTTTCATGGAACGTGCACTTTAGCTACATGCAAACCAAGAATAAGAAGCGCCGCGAAGGTAGGAGATTGGGTAATAGGGCTCGGGGGAAGACGGCTAAGAGCAACAGGGAAGTGCATTTTTGCCATGCAGGTTGAGAAAAAGATAACTTTTCAAGACTACTGGGGCCTGCCGGAATTTCAAATCAAGAAACCCGCGAGAAATGGAAGCTCAACTCGACTTGTTGGCGACAACATTTATACGATGGCCAATGGATGCTGGCTTCAAGCAGACTCACATCACAGTAACGAAGACGGAACAGTTAACATCAAAAACCTAAATAAGGACACAGGAATAAACTCCGTCCTGATCTCCTCAAATTTCTACTATTTTGGCAGACAAGCGATCGCCGTGCCGACTGATATCCTGCGCACGATGGGGTACTCAAACGCGAGAAACCACCGGACATTCGGGAATGAAAGAAGCGCCGAGCTTCTTCGCTGGCTATCCAGTCATAGGTCGAAGTACCTACACGGGGAGCCATTCGACTTTAATATCGCGTCCGAGCGATACACCGGATCCGGCAGCAGGATTACCAGGAAACGAAAATGAGGGTTCGGCACGACTCAAATAACTCCTCGTTCTGAGCGCTCATAACGCATAGGCTTGAGCGAAGCATTCTTGTAGAGCGGATGCCCAGGAGAGCCATCACCAAGAATTGTGAGACAGTGCGGATCGGGTATTTTTCGATAGACTTCCCAATCTCTTCCCATCAACGCCCCCCGTGAAGTCCAGCAGCAAATGACGAGATCAGCCTCTTTGACAATTTTGGAGAGGTAACGATCTGCCCGCGGACCAATGGGATCATCCACTGAATACAAATTGTCCGGATCTGTGGATCGATACGAGAAGAGATTTGCGAGGAAAAGCCCACCATACCCCCATCGTTTTGCGTAATTAATACATACTCTCGTTGTGGGATCGTCGTTCCGGTGATCAGCCGTCGAGGGATTCAGCCCGACAAAGGCAACTATAGGACGCGACCCATCCCAATTCCTAGAGAGTAAGTACCGATAGTTGCCGCAACGAGACATAATTGCGGACTTTTCGACAGCCTGGTCAGAAAATATACTCATTTGCATGACCGCTCATCCACAGGATTTGAAACCAAAACCGAGCAATCAAGATAGTTAAACCGAGGGGGGTAAACGAAATTCGCATCAGGCAGGATATATATTTTCTCAGCGCTACCTGGAGCCACCGACGCTTTGTCTGATGAAGGCCCAAAGCCCATCCAAGTAAGGAAGCCTACGAATCCCACAATCCCAAGCGCAACATGGTAGATACGTTTCACCTGGGCGGTCACATCACCGATTTTGCTATCCAAGACAGCCAGCGAAAGCGTGCTATCGGAGATCCCATTGACTAGTTCGGAAGGAATGTTCATGTAGCCACGTCCGGATTTCGGCGTTTCGCTTGGCTGATCCAGCGACGCATACCAGATTAGGAATGCGCGCTCATTACGATCGAGCACAACATCGCTTGCACCAGCATTGAAGACCGAAAAAACTAGCCGGCCACTGTATCCAGGATCGACATGAAATCCCGAAATATTAACCAATCCCTTAAATTTGATTTTCGCCTTAATTGAAATGAATGCAACCGCGTCATTAGGAACAGTGATGATCTCGTCCGTAACAAGGAATGCGAACTGACCACGCGGAATATTTACCGAGTCTCCATCGGACATTCTGCGCTTTATGCGCTCCGCAGGCTTCACCTCATGATCTGGCGTGACGTAGGCTTCTCCCCCGACACCCAGCTCGTACGAAGCACCTTCAACGAGACCGACCGAATACGGACTAATAAGCTCAGGAAGTCTTTTCTTGAGCGTCACATCGCTCCAAAACGTCAAGGGGCCCCTCCTGCAATCATTGCGAAGTTAATCTTCGACCTGACAAACTCGAGGCGTCGCTTGATTTTCGACAGAGCATTAGCTCCCGTCTCGCCCTCCCTACTATCGATTTCGCTGATCACCATATGGAAGATCGAGGAAAACTCCTGCTCCCATACTCTTCTAAAGGGGTAGTCTTCAACGTGGTCTAGCGCTTCTGTAGCCTTCGCCAACCGGCCGACGCGGACAACAAGGGCCAATAAGAATGGAACAGTGTCTGGAATCGCGCCATCCCCCGCTCGAACCTTGGAAAGATCAACATTAAGTGCAGTCGCAGCTGATGAGGAAATAATGGCGCAATCGACAAGTGCCTTCATAGCGGCACTCTCATTCCCTCCCTCTTTGGCGAGCACAAGGTCTCCGCAGTACTTACTCAAATGCAAATTCAAGTGCGCGATTCTGCGAGAAAGATCTAGACGCGAGATGTCAGCATGAAAAAGATCGTCATGGACCCTTTGCTCAACCTGCAAAGCATAAATTTCAGCTGGCGAGTAGCTCATTACTACATCCCTGATTTCGAGGGTTGTTGGAGGGGTCAACCTCTCGCTTAAGAAGAACGCAGAAGGATTCGGAACTAGAATCCGAAACCTCCTGCGTCATCCAAGATGTACTACAGATCAAACGCCAACAGGGTTCGACTTCTCCACATCAATCTTGTACTGCTTGATCGCCCGCGCCACATCCTTACCCGTCATCTTCCCTTCCTTCGCCAGCGCCGCAATCGCGGCATGCGCGATGTAGTACCGGTCAACCTCGAAGAAGCGACGCAGGTTCGCACGGGTATCCGAACGACCAAAGCCATCCGTGCCCAGCACCGTGTACGACATCGGCACGAACGCACGGATCTGGTCCGCATACGCACGCACATAGTCGGTCGCGGCAATCGCCGGACCCTGGCGGCCTTCCAGCAGCTCGGTCACGTAGGCCTTGCGCGGCTCGGCTTCCGGGTGGAAGCGGTTGTAGCGCTCGGCATCGAAACCATCGCGGCGCAGCTCGTTGATGCTCGGGCAGCTCCAGATATCGGCGGTGACGCCGAAGTCCTTGTCCAGCAGCTCGGCCGCGGCAATGGCTTCACGCAGGATGGTGCCCGAACCCAGCAGCTGCACGCGCAGCTCGCCCTTCTTCGGCTTGCCGGCGTCGGTGAGCAGGTACATGCCCTTGACGATGCCTTCGGCCGCGCCTTCCGGCATTTCCGGGTGGGTGTAGTTTTCGTTCATCAGGGTGATGTAGTAGTACTCATCAATCTGATCTTCCATCATGGCCTTGGTGCCGTGCTGCAGGATCACCGTCACTTCGAAGCCGAAGGTCGGGTCATAGCTGCGCACGTTCGGGATGCCACCGGCGACGATATGGCTGAAGCCATCTTCGTGCTGCAGACCTTCACCGTTCAGCGTGGTGCGGCCGGCGGTGCCGCCGAGCAGGAAGCCACGGGTACGCATGTCCGCGGCCTGCCAGGCGATGTCGCCCACGCGCTGGAAGCCGAACATCGAGTAGTAGATGTAGAACGGCAGCATCGGCACGTTGGAGACCGAGTAGCTGGTACCGGCGGCCATCCAGGAGCTGATCGCGCCCGGCTCGCTGATGCCCTGCTGCAGCACCTGGCCGCTCTGGTCTTCGCGGTAGAACATCAGCTGGTCCGCATCGACCGGCTTGTATTTCTGGCCGAACGGGGCGTAGATGCCGATCTGGCGGAACAGGCCTTCCATGCCGAAGGTACGGGCTTCGTCGGCCACGATCGGCACGATGTGCGGGCCCAGTTCCTTGTCGCGCAGGGTGATGTTGAGGCTCTGCACGAAGGCCATGGTGGTGGAGTAGCTGCGCTCACCGCTGGACTTCAGCAGGCGCTCGTAGCTTTCCAGCTTCGGTGCGTTGAAGCTCTTGGTCGCCTTGCGGCGGCGCTGCGGCAGGTAACCACCCAGGGCGGCACGGCGTTCCTGCAGGTATTTCACTTCCGGCGAATCCGGGCCCGGGTGGTAGAACGGCACCTGGCCATCGGCCAGCTGTGCGTCGGTCACCGGGATGTTGAAGCGGTCGCGGAAATGGCGGACGGCATCGTCGTCCAGCTTCTTGGTCTGGTGGGTCGGGTTCAGTGCTTCACCCGCGCTGCCCATGCCGTAGCCCTTGACCGTCTTGGCCAGGATCACGGTCGGCATGCCCTTGGTGTTCACGGCCTGATGGTAGGCGGCGTACACCTTGTGCGGATCGTGGCCACCACGGTTGAGGCGCCAGATATCGTCGTCGGACAGGCCGGCGACCATCGCAGCGGTTTCCGGGTACTTGCCGAAGAAATGCTCGCGGGTATACGCGCCACCGAAGGCCTTGCAGTTCTGGTATTCGCCGTCGACGGTTTCCATCATCAGCTTGCGCAGGACGCCATTGGTGTCCTTGGCCAGCAGGGCATCCCAGTAACCGCCCCACAACAGCTTGATGACATTCCAGCCGCCGCCACGGAAGACGCCTTCCAGTTCCTGGATGATCTTGCCGTTGCCACGCACCGGGCCGTCGAGGCGCTGCAGGTTGCAGTTGACCACGAAGATCAGGTTGTCCAGGCCTTCGCGGCCGGCCAGCGCGATCGCGCCGAGGGTTTCCGGCTCATCGCTCTCGCCGTCGCCGATGAAGCACCACACCTTGCGGTCGGACTTCTCGATCAGGCCACGGTTTTCAAGGTAACGCAGGAACTGCGCCTGGTAGATCGCGGCGAGCGGGCCCAGGCCCATCGACACGGTCGGGGTCTGCCAGTAGTCCGGCATCAGCCACGGATGCGGGTAGCTGGAGAGGCCACCGCCGTCGACTTCCATGCGGAACTTGTCCAGCTGGGCTTCGTCGATGCGGCCTTCCAGGAAGGAACGCGCATAGATGCCCGGGGCGCTGTGGCCCTGGATGAAGAGCAGGTCGCCCGGGTGGTCTTCGCTCGGGGCGCGCCAGAAGTGGTTGAAGCCCACGTCATACAGCGTGGCGCCGGAGGCGAAGGAGGCGATGTGGCCGCCCAGGTCGCCCGGCTTGCGGTTGGCGCGCACGACGGTCGCCATCGCGTTCCAGCGGATGATGGAACGAATGCGCCATTCCAGTTCGGCGTTGCCCGGGCTCTTGGCCTCCAGGGTCGGCGCGATGGTGTTCACGTACTCGGTGGTGGGAGAGAACGGCAGGTAAGCACCCGAACGACGGGTCAGTTCCACCATGCCTTCCAACAGCTGATGCGCGCGCTCGGGGCCCTCGACATCAATAACGGCCTTCAGCGACTCGATCCATTCCTGGGTTTCCACAGGATTCGGGTCGTTGTTCAGCACCTCGTTCAACCAGTTCATTTGCGCTCCCATGACCGCACGCACGCGCGCGACTGTTTTAGATTTCTAGCCGCAAAGTGTAGCGCACCAAGGGGTTTGCTTACTTCGCTACGGTTGCGTATGGAACCATCCGGGCGTGTCCGGAAGGACAGCAGGCGACAGCGCGCGGGCCGGGCTTGAAGGTTCCACGCTGCATTTCAGCCTGCCCGGCGGCGATGACACCGGCGCGTCAGCAGGACACCGCTGGACAGCCCAGGCGCTGCGGCAGAGGCGATTGGCGTGGATCGTACGCGGCGGGAAGGCGTTCCAGCGCGCATCGGCGTGGATCATCGGCAACGTTCGTCGGCCAGGAGAGCGCGCAGTGTTCCATCACAAGCACGCACCGTCGCACGCTGGATTCACCTGAACGCATCCCTGCCATGCGTGCGCCGCGGCTGGCCGAACGGGAGTTTTCGATATATCGTTCCGTCACTGCATTCGATATATCGAAATGACCTCTCCGCGCGATCTCGACCGCCCTGCCCGCCCGCTGACCGCCCGGCCGCTCAGCCGCGGCGATCTGCGCCTGCTGGTGCTGTCACTGCTGGCCGACCAGCCGCGCCACGGCTACGAGCTGATCCAGCTGATCAGCGACATGTTCGTGCGGGTCTACACGCCCAGCGCCGGCTCGATCTACCCGGTGCTGGCGCAGTTCGAGGCGGCCGGCTGGGTCGGCGCGGTCGAGGACGGTGGGCGCAAACGCTACGCGCTCAGCGCGCTGGGCCAGGCCGAGCTGGAGGCGCAGCGCGACGAGGTCGATGCAGCGGTGCACCGGGTGCGCGACAGCGCGCGCACGATCACCAAGGCCAACCTGCCGCCGTCCGTGCGCGATGCGCTGCGCGAGCTCAAGCACGCGCTGGGCCTGTGCCACGGCCGCTGGCAGGACGACAACGCCGCCGCCGTGGCCGAAGCGCTGCGCGAGGCCGCCGCGCACATCCGTGCGCAGGGCCGCTGACCTTCCCTCTTCGTTTCAGACCCAGCCAGCCACCGCCCGCCAGGTCCTTCTCTCTCAACGCCGCGCTGCGGCACTGATCCAGGTATTCCCATGGCTCTGCATGAAAACCGACTGCTCCGTCATACCGTGAAGTTCCGCCCGCTGCAGGTGCTGCGCACCGAAGAGATCAGCCCGTGCATGCGCCGGGTGATCGTCGGTGGCGAGGCGCTGGAAGGCTTCGATTCGCCCTCGCCGGACGACCACGTCAAGCTGTTCTTCCCCAACGCCGAGGGCCAGTTCGTGGTCCCGACGATGACCCCGGAAGGCCCGCGCTACCCGGAAGGCCAGGCGCCCTCCCCCTCGCGCGATTACACCCCGCGCTGGTGGGATCTGGAGAGCAACGAGCTGGCGCTGGACTTCGTCATGCATGGCGACGGCCTGGCTTCGACCTGGGCCGCCAACGCGCAGGCGGGCGATGCGATCGCCGTCGGCGGCCCGCGCGGCTCGCACATGACCGCCGATGACTTCGACACCTACGTGCTGATCGGCGATGAAACCGCGCTGCCGGCGATCGGCCGCTGGCTGGAGACGCTGCCGGAGGGCGCGAACGCCGACGTCTACATCGAGATCCCGGAATCCGGCGACCGCCAGGAGCTGCCGGAGGACGACCGCATCCGCATCTCGTGGCTGGAGCGCAACGGCTTCGACGCCGCCAGCAGCACCCTGCTGGAAGACGTGCTGACCGATTTCGAGGAGCCGGATGGCGACACCTTCTACTGGATCGCGGCCGAGTCGCGCCGGGCCCGGATGATGCGCAAGTACATCGAGGGTCACCTGGGCGTGCCGAAGGACTGGATCCGCTCGACCGGCTACTGGAAGGCCCACGGCAGTGAGCACCACGACGACTGAGCCCGCGACGGGCACCGGCCACGGATGCGACAATCGCGTTTTGTGCCGGTGCCTTTCATGCAAGCCTCTCCTCTTTCGGCACTGACCGATCTGATCGACCGCGCCGAGCGCGCCGATCCCGCGCTGGATGCCGCCCTGGCGGCGCTGGCGCCTTCCGTGGGCGGGAACATCGCCCCGTTGCGCACCGCCCTGATCCCGCTGGCCCGCGCCCAGGCAGCATTGGTGCAGGCGAACATCGATATCGACCTGGTCGCCGATGAGCTGCGCCGTTACCAGAAGTACGCGATGCCCGGTAAGCCGAGCCTGCAGATCGTGCAGCTGCGCAAGCAGCAGGCCTCGGTGAAGCAGGCCGCGCTGCTGGCCCGCCAGGCATTTGCGCAGGCGACGCATGCATTCCTGCGCGAGAGCGGATTGAGTGCACCGGCACGGCGGACGCCGACCGATTTCACCACGCTGTGGCTGGGCAAGGTGAGCGCGCAGGTGGCGGCGGGGTGACCGAGGCCGTCGTGCAGCCGGGCCAGGAACGGTAGTGCCGGCCGCTGGCCGGCTCCCCCTTCCGTCCAGGATGATGAGGAGCCGGCCAGCGGCCGGCACTACCGGGTATCGACCGGTAGCCGCGCAAAAAGAAAGCCCGCCAATTGGCGGGCTTTCTGCCTTCTCACGACGAGTGAGGAGAAACTCAGGCAGCCGGCTTTTCGCCAGTGGCCTCGGTGGTGATGCGGATGTTCACTTCATCGCTGACGTTCGGGGCGTACGCGCCGACGCCGAAATCGCTGCGCTTGATGGTGGTGGTGGCATCGAAGCCCGCCGCCGGCACCTTGGCCATCGGGTGCTCGCCGCCGCCGTTGACGGTGACATCCAGGGTCACCGGCTTGGTGATGTCCTTGATGGTCAGGTCGCCGGTGACGGTCAGCTTGTTGGTGCCGTTGGCCTCAACCTTGGTGCTCTTGAAGGTGGCGGCCGGGAACTTGGCGGCGTCGAAGAAATCGGCGCTCTTCAGGTGCTCGTCGAACTTGGCGGTGAAGCTGTTCAGGCCGGTCAGCGGCAGCTTCACTTCGACGGTCGACTTGGTCACGTCGGCCGCGTCATACACCAGGGTGCCTTCGGCCGCGCCGAAGTGGGCGGTCGGGTGCGAGAAGCCGAAGTGGCTCCACTGGACCAGCACGTCGGTGTGGGTCGGGTCGAGCTTGTAGGTGCCCGAGGCGATCTGGATCGCATCGGCCGCCGGGGCGGCAGCGGCAGCAGCAGCGTCCGCAGCCGGGGCAGCGGTTTCGGTGGCGGCCGGCGCGTCGGCAGCCGGGGCAGCGGCTTCGTCGGCCGGCTTGGAGCAGGCGGCGATGGCCAGGGTCAGGGCGAGCGGCAGCAGCAGTTTGCGGGTCACGGTCATGTCAGGTCTCTCTCGATTCGAAGGGAAAAGTAGCAAAGGTCATGCAGCCCATCCGCACGGATGGGCCACGATCCGGCGGTAACGCTTAAGCGATGCGGGCGGCTTCGTCGAACGACAGGCGAGGCAGCCGCGGGAACAGGCCCGAGGCGTCACCGTACCCCAGGTTGACGAGGAAATTCGACTTGATCGCGGTGCCCTTGAAGAAGGCTTCGTCGACCTTGGCGTTGTCGAAGCCGGACATCGGGCCGGCATCCAGACCCAGCGCGCGGGCGGCCAGGATCAGGTAGGCGCCCTGCAGGCTGCCATTGCGGAATGCCCCCTCGGTACGGCCTTCACGCGGGCCGTCGAACCACGCCTTGGCGTCGGTGTGCGGGAACAGGAACGGCAGCTTCTCGTGGAAGTCTTCGTCGAAGGCGACGATCACCGTGACCGGGGCGGCCAGGGTCTTGTCGTGGTTGCCTTCGGACAGCGCCGGGGCCAGCTTGGCCTTGGCTTCCGGGGACTTCACGAATACGAAGCGTGCCGGACTGCCATTGGCGGCGGTCGGGCCCCACTTCAGCAGCTCATAGAGCGCCTTCAGCTGGCTGTCCTCGACCGGCTTATCGAGGAAGGCGTTCTGGGTGCGGGCGGTACGGAACAACTGATCGAGCGCAGCATCGTCAAGGACGTGGGACATGAAGCCTCCGGAAACAAGGGGAATCGTTCGCGCATCGGCTACCGTGGCAGGGCGACCGCGCGATCGGCGAAGGCTGGCAGTGTAGAGTGTCGCGACAGTTGCAACACCCAGCCTGACTGAAACGAATTAATGCCATACGTGAAACGATGGAGTCCGCCCTGGACGATCACTGACGGCCGTGCCGGCAATGTGCGGCAGGCGGTGGCCCTGGCCACGGCATTGAAGCTGGGGGCGCATCGTCCGCTGGTACTCACGCCGCGCGCGCCCTGGCGCTGGCTGGCCCCGCGCTGGTTGCCGGGCGCCGCCAAGGGTTACGGCGAAGCCTTCGCCGCGCTGACCGAAGAGGTCCCGGAGCTGGCCATCGGCTGCGGCCGCCAGGCTGCCGGTGCGCTGCGCGAGCTGCGCCGCCGTGGCACCCGGGTGGTGCAGATCCTCGACCCCCGCCTCAGCCCGCGCCACTGGGACCTGCTGGTCGTCCCCGAACACGACCGCCTGCGCGGCAGCAACGTGCTCACCCTGCTGGGCAGCCTCAATCCGGTCAACGATGACTGGCTGGCCTGCGGCCGTGCCGCCTTCGCGACGTTCAGCGCCCTGCCCGGCCCGCGCACCGCGCTGCTGGTCGGCGGGCCGACCCCGCACGCACCCTGGCATGAGCCGGACATGGTGCAGGTATTCCAGCAGTTGGCGTCGCAGCTGCGCGCGGAGGGCGGCAGCCTGCTGGCCACGACCTCGCGACGCACGCCCCCCGCGCTGGTCGGCGCGCTCCGCAGTGCGTTCGCCGATGTGCCGAACGTGATCTGGGGCGACGGCGGTGATGGCGTCAATCCGTATGCCGGCCTGCTCGGCTGGGCCAATCGCGTCGTGGTTTCACCGGACTCGGTGAACCTGCTCTCCGAAGCCTGCGCCACGCGCATGCCGGTGGCCGTCGCCCTGGCCGACCAGGCGCAGGGACGGCTGGCGCACTTCCAGAGCGCGCTGCGCGAGCGTGGCCGCCTGCAGCTGCGCTGGCTGGACTGGCAGAAGGACGGCCGCATCGAACCGCTGCGCGAGACCACGCGCGTTGCCGAAGAGGTGCGCGCGCGGTTGGGCATCCACGCCTGACGTCCTGCACAGCGTTATGATGCGGCCGCGGCCGGTGCCGCCGGAGAACGTGTGACATGGATGTACCCTTCGCTGCCCTGCGCAAGCGCTTCCCCCCTGCCTTGCTGTGCGCGGTATTGATGGGCGCTGCGCTGACCGCGCACGCCGAGCCGCAATGCACCGAACGCTATCCCACGCCCGCCGCGCTTGCCTCGATGTTCGATGTGGCGCTGGCCACCACGGACGCCCTGGATGCCCTCGAGGGCGTGGACGTGGTGCTGATCGCACGCGGCGGCCAGGACCTGAGCAAGTACGGCTTGCGCCACAGCCACCTGGCCTTCCTGCTGCGCGAGGAGGATGGCCAATGGCGCGCGGTGCATCTGCTCAATCCGTGCAAGACCGCGGAGTCGCACTTGTTCCGCGAGGGTGTTGCGACCTTCATCGGCGAGACCTCCAGCCATACCGATCTGCGCATCGGGGTGCCGACCCCGGCCGTGCGCGATGCGCTCAAGGCGATGCTCACCCAGCCGGCGATCCAGGCGAAGGCGCTGCACGAAGCACGCTACAGCGTGGTGGCCTATCCGTTCCGCACCGAATACCAGAATTCCAATCAGTGGGTGCTGGAAGTCCTGGGCGCGGCGATGGCGCAGGTGGAAGAGCGCACGTTGATCGTCAACCGTACCCAGGCGCAGGAATGGCTGCAGCGGCACATGTACACGCCCAGCACGCTGCACATCGGCGTGGCCAAGCGGCTCGGCGCGCGCTTCTTCGTGCCCAATGCGGCCGTTACCGACCACCCGGCCAGCGAGCGCCTTTCCGGCAACTACTCAGTGGTGACGGTGGAATCGATCTTCGATTTCCTGCAGCTGCGCAGCAGCCTGCAGCAGGAACTGGCCGTGCCGCATGTGCCGGTCAAGGGCATTACCCCACCCAAACCGTGAGTCAGCGGCAGGCAGCACGCCAGCGGGCATACTGCGGACCCATGTTGAGACATCAGAAGGATCTTCGATGACACGTGTTTCGCGCAGCCTCGTTTCACCGCTGCTGGCCATTGCCGTATGCGCGGCCAGCCTGCCCGCGCCCGCGCAGGTGGTGGGCATCAATCACCCGGTGACCAGCAGCGTCATCGTCACTTCGGTGGTGAGCGTGGTGGTGGTGACCGCACCGGTGTGGCTGGTCTCGGCCGGCCTCAGCAGGGCCAGCGATGCCTCCGCTCGACGCAGCCGCGCGGCCAAGGACGCACGTGGCAAAGCCGGTCCGCTGCCGCCGCTCACCGTGGAGAAGGTGGAACGCACGCCCGAAGGCGGCATCGAAATGGCCCTGCAGAACCCGCAGGAACCGGACGAGCCGGCCGTGATTGCCTGGCCCGCGCGCGAGGACAACCCGGCAGCAGCGGTGGCGGTGGGCGACGTCCTGGCGCTGACGCCCACCCAGGGCGGCGCCGGCTGGACAGTGACCACGGCCGAGGGCACGGCCTTGGCCTTCCTGCCCATCGATGCGGCGGCGGCGCAGCCGAGTGCACGTTGGTAACCCCTCGCTGTCCACTGTCTCGTGGAGCTACTGAATGAACCGGATGTCCCGTCCTGCCGTTGCGCCACTGCTGACGCTGGCCTTGCTCACGGCCAGCCTGCCGGTCAGCGCCCAGAACCTCAGCAATGCCTCGCCGGTCACCAGCAGCGTCCTCACGACGTCGGTGGTGAGCCTGGCGGTGATCACCGCACCGGTCTGGCTCAGTGCGTTGGGGGTGAGCGAGCTGCATGACGCCTCCATGCCGCACAACCGCGCCGCCCGGGCCGCGAAACGGCAGAAGGCCGCGCCGATGCCGCCCCTCACCGTGGAGCGCGTGACGCACCAGCCGGACGGCAGCTACGAGGTGGAGCTGAAGAACCCGCAGGCCCCGGATGCACCGGCGGTGGTGGCATGGCCCGCGCGTGCCGACAACCCGGCGGCAGGCGTGAAGGTGGGCGATGTGCTGGATTTCACCCCGACCCCGGCCGGTGCGGGCTGGATGGTGGCCGATGCCGGAGGTGCCGCGCTGGCGTTCCTGCCGACCCGGGATGCGGCGGCGACCAGCATGAGCGAACGCTTCTGACTGAACCGGCCCGGGCTGGCCCTGGGCCGGCCAAGCCCGGATAATCCGCTGTTCCCCGACTTTTCCGGCTCGCCATGTCCGCGCGTCCTGCCACTGCGTTTGCCCCGTTGACCCCCCGCTCGCTACTGCTGGCGGTGCTGGCCATGGGCGCGGTGGTGCTGGGCTCGAACGTGCTGGTGCAGTACCCGATCAATGATTGGCTGACCTGGGGCGCCTTCAGCTACCCGGTCGCCTTCCTGGTCAGCAATCTGATCAATCGCCGCTTTGGTCCGGCGGCGGCACGGCGGGTGGCGTGGGCAGGTTTCGCGCTGGCGGTGCTGTTGTCGATCTGGATCGCCACGCCGCGGATCGCGGTGGCCTCGTGCCTGGCCTTCATCGCCGCGCAGCTGCTGGACATCACCGTGTTCGACCGGCTGCGCCGCGGGCACTGGTGGCGCGCACCGATGGTGGCGACGACCTGCAGCGCGACGCTGGATACGACGATTTTCTGGAGCATTGCGTTTGCCGGCTCCAGCCTGCCGTGGGTGAGCTGGGCGCTGGGCGATCTGGCGGTGAAGCTGACGATCGGCGTGTTCCTGCTGGCACCGTTCCGCGCGCTGCTGTGGAAGATGGCGCCGCGCGCGGTGTGACATCTGCGCCGGCCGCCCGGTGTGGCGCTGTCGGTCGGAAGGCGCTGTCGGTCGGAAGGCGCTGTCGGTCGAAGATCGCTGTCGGTAGTGCCGGGGGGCGGGGCGGGGCGGCAAGGGGGTGGGGCGACGGGACGCGCGGGCGCCAACCAC
>NZ_JBDJKZ010000016.1:0-95439 GCF_039673115.1 Stenotrophomonas sp. TWI1183 | reverse complement strand
GGTTGGAACTACGAGAGCCGGCCAGCGGCCGGCACTACTCCCAGCGGCGGGGGCCGTCGCCTTGATCGCCCAGCGTGTCGCCGGGATTGGTCAGCCGGCAGCGCTTCAACGACAGGCACCCACAGCCGATGCAGTCGGTGAGCTGGTCGCGCAGCAGCAACAGCTGCTCGATGCGCTGGTCCAGCTCGCTGCGCCACAGCGCCGACATCTTCGCCCACTCGGCCTTGGTCGGCGTCTTGTTCTCGGGCAGGGCGGCAAAGGCGGTCGCCACCGCTTCCAACGGCATCCCGACCCGCTGGGCCACGCGGATCACCGCCAGCCGGCGCAGCACATCGCGGGCGAAACGACGCTGGTTGCCGGCGGTGCGCAGGCTGCGGATCAGGCCCTTGCGCTCATAGAAATGCAACGCCGAGACGGCCACGCCGCTCCGCTTGGCGACTTCGCCTACACTCAGTTCCTGCGCGATCACTGCTTGACCTCAACCATGGTTCAGGTGGCATCCTGCGCGCCGCCGGGGGTGCACTGCAAGCCCGGCCCTCCTCCCGATGTCTGGAATCCGCATGTCCGTTGAAGTTTCCTCGCCGCCCACCACCACTCCGGTGGAGGACGTTCCGATCCCGTCGATCCTGTCGCCGGCCTATCGCGCGACCACGATCGGGATGGTCGCGCTGGTCTCGCTGCATGGGTTCGAGGCGCTGGCCGTGGCCGCGGCGATGCCGACCGTGGCACACGACCTGGACGGACTGCGCCTGTACGCCCTGGCGTTCGGCGGCACCCTGGCCACCAGCGTGATCGGGATGACGCTGTCCGGGCGCTGGAGTGACCAGCGCGGCCCGGCGCGGCCGCTGTGGCTGGGCCTGGCCTGTTTCATCGCGGGCCTGCTGGTGGCCGGATTCGCCCAGCACATGCCGGTGCTGGTGCTCGGGCGCCTGATGCAGGGCCTGGGCGCCGGTGCGATTTCGGTCGCGCTGTACGTGCTGGTCGGGCGCTCGTTTCCCGAGCCGATGCGACCCCGCGTCTTCGCGGCGTTCTCCGCCGGCTGGGTGGTCCCCTCGCTGATCGGCCCCAGCATCAGCGGCCTGATCGTGCAGCACCTCGGCTGGCGCTGGGTGTTCCTGATCGTGCCGCTGCTGGCGATCCCGGCCGCCTTGCTGCTGCGCCCCGCCCTGCGGCAGGTCGGCGTAGTGACTGCGGGCAGCACCGGCCGCAACGTCGTGCCGTGGGCAGTGGGTGCCTCGTTGGGCGCGCTGGCGCTGTACATCGGCGGGCAGCAGCAGGGATGGCGGGCCGTGGCGCTGCTGATGCCGGCGCTGGGCGTGCTGGCACTGTGCAGCTGGAAGCTGTTGCCGACCGGCACGCTGACCCTGCGCCGCGGGCTGCCCAGCGTGATCGCGCTGCGCGGGATCGCGGCCTCCGCGTTCTTCGGCTGCGAAGCATTCCTGCCCTTGCTGCTGCAGCGCGAGCGGGGGCTGACGCCCGTCGTGGCCGGTATCGCACTGAGCCTGGGCGCGCTGGGCTGGTTCTCCGGCTCGTGGCTGCAGGGCCACCAGCAGCGTGGCTGGTCGCGCCGACAGTTGCTGCAGGCGGGCGCGCTGCTGATGTGCGTGGGCATCCTGGCCACGTCGCTGGCGATCCAGCCGGGCATGCCACTGTGGTCGGCGATGATCGGCTGGGTACTGACCGGGCTGGGCATGGGGCTGATCTATCCCAGCCTGTCGGTCCTCACGCTGTCGCTGTCACCGCCGGCACAACAGGGCGCCAATACGTCCGCCCTGCAGCTCAGCGAAGCCCTGGGCGTGGCGACCACACTGGCCGTGTCCGGCTCGCTGTTCGCGCTGTTCCTGGACGGCCGGGAAGGGTTGGGCTACCTGCTGACCTTCGCGATCATGCTGGTGCTGGCGCTGTTGAGCGTCGTCGTCGCGCGGCGCATCTGACCGTCAGCGGGACACGCCCCTTACGGGTGCGTGTCGCCGACCTCTTTCAGGTCCTCACGCAGGATGCGGCGGATCTCCAGCACGGCCTGCGGGGTTTCCTGCACGCTGTGCCCGGAAATGATCACCTTCTCCGAGACCGCGCCGTCCAGGTGCGCGCTCCAGTACGGCACCAGGCCATCGTCGGACTGCAGCAGCGGCACGTCCGGTTTGCGCTGGGCAATGATCGAGTGGTACTTCAGGCCCGGGGTGATCGGCAGCGCACCGGCAGCTTTCACGAACGGATCGCTGGCCTTGAGGTTGTCGATGCTGTTGGGCACCTGCAGCTTCGTGGTGGTGTTGGCCGATTCGGATTCCTGCAGGGTCAGGAACACATCCTCGAACTTGCCCAGGATGGTGATCGGCAGCCGCACCAGCCGGCCGATCAGGCGCCCTACCCGATTGCCCGCGATATCCGTGCCCTTGTGCGGGGCGGCGATGAAGATCGCCCGCTCCACGTTCGGTTCGGCCGTGAAGTGCAGCAGCGGGCCCAGCTTGGTTTCGACCCGCTTGAGGCGCTCGCCCTTGAGGTCGTAGTTGGCCAGCAGGTCGTTCCAGAGCACATCACCGGAAGACGTCACCAGCAGGCGCGCAAGCACGCCGCCCATACTGTGGCCGATGAACACCATGTCCTTCGATGCCGGCGTGCTGCCGGTCGGATCGAAGTGTTTGAGCGTGTTGTCGAAGGCCTGGTTGATCTCGTAGCGGTTGAGCGCGATCGGGGCATTGGTCGGGTAATACACCTGCCAGACCTGGAAATGCCGGCGCAGCTCGGGATCACCCATGATCTCGTTGGCCACGTTCACCCACGCTTCCGGGCTGCTGCCCAAGCCGTGCAGCATGAAGATGATGCGGCGGTTCGGATCCCACGGCTGCATCAGGTACATGTGCGGCGCGCCGATGCCTTCGCTCAGGCCGAACAGCGTACGCAGCGACTGCGTGGCGAAGCCGGACTGCGCCAGCCACATACCGTAGGCGGCGGTGAAGTTGCCGGCCAGCGGCACCTTCTCGCCGTGCAGGTCCACGCTCTCGGTGGACTCGGGCGAGTACACATCGAACAGCACCTGGGTGGTATCGAGCACCTGCCGCAGGTCGTTGCCCTTGAAACGCAGCAGCGCGGTGGCGTTGATCGCCGACATCTCGCTGTACTGCGGAATCTCCGCCTTCTCGCCATCGGCCGGGGCCACCAGCTTGGGCGGATCCATGATCACCACCAGCTCCGCACCAAAGCCATCGCGCCGATAGGTGCTGCGCAGGCCGGCGAAGCTCACCGCCGAGGCGGACACCATCCGGGTCGGGATGCTCTGCATGCGCAGCTCATCGAAATCGGAGGTCAGCGTCCAGCGCTCACCGGCCACGGCGGCGTTGTAATCCTCGCCCTCGAGCGCGCTTTCGCGGCTGCGCTTGAACACCACCGCGGCGGTCTGCTCGGCGGCGTAGTTGTAGTAATCCCGGACCTGGGTCTGGCGATCCTCGAAGGCGCGGTCGGACGGCGTACGGCCACTGAAGAACAGATACGCATAGGCATAGCGCGCCGCTTCCAGCCACGCATCCAGCGCGGCATCGGACATCGGCGTTTTCTCGCGGTCCTTGGGCTTGGGGGTCAGCGCGAGCGCGGTCTTCACCCACAGCTCGGACTGCGCCGACAAACGCTGCTCCTCGGGCAGGACATCGGTGTCGGCGAGGGTCTTCTGGCAGGCGGTGACATCCTTTTCGCACTGCGCCACGTCCATGCCGATCACGCTCAGCGTTTCCTGCGAGGCGGCGCTGAGCTTGCCCGAGGTGAGCACGTCGCCACGCTTGTTGGCGAGGTACTCGGTCGGGGCCACCTGCTTCATGGTGACCATCGCACAGCCGCTGGAGAGCAGCAGCGAGAGCACCACGGCCGTCATCGGCAACGCGCGGTGCGCGAGCAGTTTCACAATGGACCTCATGGAACGCTTCCCTGCCCTGTCCCCGGAACATCCCGGCGGATCACCTGTGAAAAATCATCGTTTTCATTGCTCGCCCGCGCACGATCGGTAATCCGCCCGCGCGCCTTCAGCGTCTCGAACGGCACACCCGGTGTGAGCACACCGAGATCGCGTGCGTATTCGGCGAAGTAGCCCGAGGCCAGCAGCCGGTAGTCCATCGGCAGGCCCGGCGCGATCTGCCTGGCAAGTTCGTACACGATGGTCGTGCAGTTGCTGGTCAGCGTGTTGTAGAACGCCGGCGCGGCATCCAGCTTGCGGGCCTCGCCGAGATAGGAGACGAACAGTGCTTTGAGCTGCTCCTGGGTCATGCCGTGCAGGCGATACAGATAGACATCCTCGCCGCGTGCGTTGGTACGCGTGCGCACGATGTCGGTTTCCTCCGAGGCGACCAGGGTCATCTCGAACTTGCGGAAGAAGCCGCCGAGCGCGGAGAAGGACTCGCCGCGCTCCTTGCGGATCTCCAGCGAGAACACCAGGTAACGGCCGTCATCGAAGCCGAACGAGATCAGCGTGTGCGCGATCATGGGGCCCATCCAGTAGGACAGGATCAGGTCGGCCGAGCGCAGCTGATCCAGGTTGTACTCGCGGCGCACCCAGCGCGCGTCGTAGTCGGTCTCGCTGCGCCAGGTGAAGTCACGCACGTTGTCGAGCACCACGCGCGAGCCATCGACCTGGACCACCTTCAGGCGCTGGGCGACATCATCGGCCCAGACCCGGTCCTGGCGTGGGGTCAGCAGCAGCCACCAGATGCCCGAGAGCACCAGCGCCACGCCGTACAGCACGCCCGGCCAGCGCCCGGCGCGCGCACGCGCCACGCCGATCGCCCCGGTGACGGCGAACACGACCCACAGCCCGACCAGCAGATACCGCACCCAGCCCGGACCCGGCAGCTGGTAGGCCAGCAAACCGGTGATCCACAGCGCCGCCAGCAGCATCAGCAGCGCCAGCCCCCATCGTCCTGCCTTCTTCACGCATCGATCCGTCGTCTATCCGGGGCGCTAGTTAGCCATAACCCCTGTGTGCGCCGCATGTCGAGCCTGTTCAGCTTCGGGCCGCCGTTCACCCCGGGACCCCGCACCGGCTGGCTCCGCCCCCCGGGCCGGTCGCATACTTGCGCGATCAACGGCCATCAAGGAAGCGCCAGGCATGCAGGGTCTGACCACCGTGGGCGGGGTGCCCATCCAGCGCCACCATCTGCTGCGCTGCCATTGCGGGGCCGTGGTCCTGCGCCTGCACCTGCCCGACGGTGTGGTGTCGCCCCGCCGCTGCGACTGTTCGATGTGCCGACGACGTGGCGCGATCGTCGCCTCGGTCAAGCTTGCCGATCTGGAGGTCGTGCAGGGCCATGACGTCCTGCGCCTGTACCAGTTCAATACCCACGTCGCGCGCCATCACTTCTGCAGCGTGTGCGGCATCTACACGCATCATCAGCGCCGCTCGTCGCCGGACGAATACGGCTACAACGTCGGCTGCCTGGACGGGGTCAATCCGTTCGACATCGGCGAGGTACCGGTCAACGACGGGGTGAACCACCCGTCCGATGCGACCCGCGCTTAGCGGCGCTCGCGGCCCGGGCCGATCTTCTGCCACGGGGCCATGCCCTTGCGCCCATGCAGCAGCGGGCGCTTGAGCGGCAGCCGGCGCGGCATCGGGATGCCCACCCCGGGCGCAGCCGTATCCTCGCGTAGGGATTCGGCGCGCTGGCCGACCAGCAGTGCTGCCACTTCTTCCAGTCCATTACGCATGGCGCGGGCCGCCGTCTGCAGGGGATTCATGGCATGTCTCCAACCGGTGTGGGGACGATCTACGCTACTGCCGCGCCGGCATGGAAACCGTGAATGGAATGGGTCAGAAAGATGAAATCGCGCGGCCAACGCCCCGCCGTTCAGGGCGTTGGCGGTGACACCGGCTTCGCCTTGCCCAGCCGCCGCACCAGCACGAAGAACAGCGGCACCAGCAGGATGGCCAGCAGCGTGCCGGAGAGCATGCCGCCGATCACGCTGACGCCGATCTCGCGCCGGCTGACCGCACCGGCGCCGGTCGCCAGCGCCAGCGGGATCACGCCGGCCACGAAGGCCAGCGAGGTCATCACGATCGGCCGCAGGCGCAGCCGCGCGCCCTTCAGCGCCGCGTCCACCGCCGAACTGCCCGCGCGGTACTCGGCCTCGGCGAACTCGACGATCAGGATCGCGTTCTTGGCCGACAGGCCGATCGTGGTGAGCAGCCCCACCTGGAAGTAGATGTCGTTGACGAAGCCCGCCGCAGTGGTGGCGATCACCGTGCCGATCCCCCCCAGCGGGATCACCAGCATCACCGCCACCGGCACGGTCCAGCTCTCGTAGAGCGCGGCCAGGCACAGGAAGATGAAGGCGATCGAGGCCGCGTACAGCCACAACGTCTGGTTGCTGGACAGCTGCTCCTGGTAGGACAACCCGCTCCACTGCAGTGCGAATCCAGGCTGTTCGGCCACCAGCGCCTGCATGGTCTGCATCGCCTCGCCCGAGCTGCGCCCTTCGGCGGCGCTGCCCTGTAGCTGCATCGCCGGCAGGCCGTTGAAACGCTGCTGCAGCTGCGGCCCGCGCGACCAGTGGCTGCTGGCGAAACTGGCGAACGACGCCATCTGTCCGTTGCTGCCGCGCACGTACCACTGGCCGATGTCGTCGGGCACACTGCGGTAGGGCTGGTCGCCCTGCACATACACGCGCTTGACCCGACCGCGGTCGAGGAAGTCGTTGACGTAGGTGCCACCCCACGCCGAGGACAGCGTTGAATTGATGTCGGCCTGGGCCAGGCCCAGCGCGCTGGCCTGCGCCTGGTCGATGTCCAGATGCAGCTCGGCCTTGTCGCCGAGCCCATTCAACCGCACCGAGGTGAGCCGGTCGTCATCGCCGGCGGCCTGCACCACTTTTTCCTGTGCGGCCTGCAGCGCCGGGCGGCCGGCGGCGCTGTTGTCCTGCAACCACAGCTCGAAGCCGCTGGACTGCCCCAGCCCGCGCACCGCCGGCGGCGCCAGCACGTTGACCTTCGCATCGGGCAGGTGGCGGAACCAGGCGTTGGCGCGGGCGATGATCGCGCCGGCACTGTGCCTGGCATCGCGTTCGGCCCACGGCTTGAGCGCCATGAACCCCTGCCCTGCATTTTGCCCGGTACCGGCGTTGTTGCGGCCGACCACCACGAACACCACGTCCAGGCTGTCCTTCTCGTGTTCCATGAAGTAACGGCTGATCTGCTCGCCCAGCGCTTCGGTGCGCGCCATCGGCGTACCTTCGGGGGTGGAGAACTGGAACGTCACCTGGCCCTGATCTTCCACCGGCAGGAAGCCGGTCGGCATGCGTGCGTACAACACGACCACGCCGATCACCAGCAGCAGGTAGAACGCCATCCAGCGCCGCGGGTGCGTCACGATTCCGCCCAGCTTGCCGCGGTAGGCATTCTGGCTGCGCTCCACGCCGCGGTTGAACGCGGCGAAGAAGCGGCCGGGCGGCTTCATTGCGCTGGCCGGCTTGAGCAGGGTCGCGCACAGCGCCGGGGTCAAGGTCAGCGCGACCAGCGCCGACAGCGCCATCGCCGAGGCGATCGTGATCGAGAACTGCCGGTAGATGATGCCGGTCGAACCGCCGAACAGTGCCATCGGCAGGAACACCGCACCGAGCACCACGGTGATGCCGACCAGCGCACCGGTGATCTCGCCCATCGACTTCTCGGTCGCCTCGCGCGGCGGCAGGTGTTCCTCGTGGATGATGCGTTCGACGTTCTCCACCACCACGATCGCATCGTCCACCAGCAAACCGATCGCCAGCACCATCGCGAACAGGGTGAGCGTGTTGATGGTGAACCCGGCCACCGCCAGCACGCCGAACGTGCCCAGCAGAACCACCGGCACGGTGATCGCCGGGATCAAGGTGGCGCGCAGGTTCTGCAGGAACAGGAACATCACCACCACGACCAGCACGATCGCCTCGATCAGGGTGTGGATGACCCCCTCGATGGAGACCCGCACGAACGGCGTGCTGTCGCGCGGATAGGCCACTTCCAGCCCCGGCGGGAAGCTGGGCCGCAGACGCTCGATTTCGGCACGCACCGCATCGGCGGTTTCCAGTGCGTTGGCGCCGGAGGCCAGCGTCACCGAGAAGCCGGCCGCGGGATAGCCATTGAGGAAGCTGCTGGTCTGGTAGTTCTCCGCGCCGATCTCGACCCGCGCGACATCGCCCAGGTGCACCGCGGCGCCACTGGGCAGCGTGCGCAGGATGATCGCGCGGAACTGCTCGGCGGTCTGCAGCCGCGACTGTGCGGTGACGGTGGCGTTGAGCGCCTGCTCCGGCCCGGTGGGCAGCGCACCCAACTCACCCGCGGTGACCTGGGTGTTCTGCGCCTGGATCGCGGTGCGCACATCCGAGGGCATCAGATCGAACGCGCGCAGCTTGTGCGGGTCCAGCCAGATGCGCATCGCATACGGCGAACCGAACACGTTGATCTCGCCCACGCCGGGAATGCGGCTGATCGGGTCCTGCACGTTGCTGACCAGGAAATCGGAGACATCCACCCGCTCCATGCGCCGATGGGTGTCGTACAGCGACACCACCATCAGCGAATCGCCCTGCGATTTGGCCACGGTGACGCCTTGCTGCTGCACTTCCTGCGGCAGCCGGTTGATCGCCTGGTTGACGCTGTTCTGCACCTGCACCTGGGCGATGTCCGGGTTGGCGCGCTGGTCGAAGGTGACCGTGATCCGCGCCTGGCCCGAGGACGAACTGGTGGAGGAGAAATACAGCAGGTGGTCGATGCCCTTGATCTGCTGTTCGATCACCTGGGTGACGCTGTCCTCCACCGTCTGCGCCGACGCACCGGTGTAGTTGGCGGTGATGTTGACCTGCGGTGGCGCGATATCCGGGTACTGCTCCACCGGCAACTGCGTCACCGCGATGGTGCCCAGCGCCATGATGCAGATGGCCAGGACCCAGGCGAAGACCGGGCGGTGGATGAAGAAGCGCGGCAGCATCGGCTCAGCCTTCGCCGGCCGGCACGGTGGCGGGTGCCGTGGCCGGTGCGGCTGCGCCCGCGGGCTTGATCCGCACCGTGGCCCCCTCGCTCAGGCCCTGGCGGCCACTGAGCACGACCTGCTCACCGGCACGCAGGCCGTCGAGCACCAGCCACTGGTCGCCCACCGCCCGCGCCGTCGAGAAGGTCCGTTGATGCACGCGGCCGTCCGCGCCCACCACCCACGCCAGCGCCTCGCCCTTCGGGCTTCGGTCCACCGCGGCCTGGGGCACCAGCAGGGCCTGCTGGCGGGTGCCCTGCCCGACCTGGGCGCGCACGTACATGCCGGGCAGCAGCTGGCCCTGCGGGTTCGGGAACTGCGCACGCAGGGTGATGCTGCCGGTTTCCTGGTCGACATCGATGTCGGCGAACTCCAGCGTGCCGGTCACGGGGTAATCGGTGCCGTCGGACAGTCTGAGCTGCACCGGCGCGGTGGTCGCTTCCACGCCGCCGTCGGCGATCGCGCGGCGCAGCGCGAGGTATTCGTTGCTGGACTGGGTGATGTCCACGTTCATCGGATCCACCTGCTGGATCCGCGCCAGCGGCTCGGCCTGGCCGTTGGTCACCAGCGCACCCGGGGTGAACAGTGCGCGGCCGATCCGCCCGCTGATCGGCGCCGTCACGCGGGCGAAGCCCAGGTTGGTGCGCGCGGTGTCGCGGACCGCCTGCGCCGCCTGCACGGCAGCCTCGGCCTGCTGGTGGGTGGCGACGGCATCATCCACATCCTGCTGCGCCGCCAATTGACCGACGCCGAGCTGCTGCAGGCGCTGGGCCCGCAGCCGCGCCGCGACCGCAGTGGCCTCGGCCGTGCGCAGGTTGGCCTGTGCCTCGTTCACCGCGGCCTGGTACAGCGCCGGTTCGATCTGGAACAGCGGCTGCCCAGCCTTCACCATCTCGCCCTGCTCGAACAGCCGCGCCTGCAGCACCCCGGAGACCTGCGGGCGTACATCCGACTCCTGCGAGGCCACGGTACGCCCGGGCAGCTCCTGGGCCAGCGCCAGCGATCGGGTCTGCAGCGTGAGCACCGTCACCTCCGGCGCCGGTCCCTTCGCCTTCGGCGCCTCCCGGCTGCAGGCGGCCAGCGCCAACGCCACGGCCAGCCCCAGCAGTGGCAGGCGCCAGGGGCGGGGCAACGGGCCAGGGGCCGGGGAGGACGGGAGCGGGTCGGTCATGGGGGACGGTATTCCAGGCGTGAACGGGGCACGCAGCCCGGGCGGCAGGGCCACTGCTCGAGGCGAATATAGGAGAACCGGGGGGACGATCCGGCGAAAACCGCATGAAACATTTTTCATTTGCAGTCCCTCCGGGGGGTTGCGACGATGCACCGGTCCCCATTGTCAAAGTGGCCCATGCCGCGCGTACTCACCATCGAGGACGACCTCGTCACCGCCGAGGAAATCGCCACGGAACTGCGCAGCCACGGCTTCGAGGTGGACCGGGTGGGCAACGGCGAGGACGGCCTGGCGATGGCCTGCCGCGGCGACTATGCGGTGATCACCCTGGACCGCATGCTGCCCGGGATCGACGGCCTGGCCCTGGTTACCGCGCTGCGCCGCCAGGGCATCACCACGCCGGTGCTGATGATCAGCGCGTTGTCGGACGTGGATGAGCGGGTGCGTGGCCTGCGCGCCGGCGGCGATGACTACCTGACCAAACCGTTCGCCTCCGATGAAATGGCGGCCCGCGTGGAGGTGCTGATCCGTCGCCACGGCCAGCCCGCCGTGGCGGAGAACCAGCTGCGCGCCGGCGACCTGGAACTGGACCTGATGACCCGCACCGCGCGCCGTGCCGGCGAGGAGATCGCGCTGCTGCCCACCGAGTTCAAGCTGCTGGAATTCCTCGTCCGCAACGCCGGCCAGGTGGTCACCCGCACCATGCTGTTCCAGGACGTGTGGGGCTACCACTTCGACCCCGGCACCAACCTGATCGACGTCCACATCGGCCGCCTGCGCAAACGCATCGACCAGCCCGGGCGCCACCAGCCGATCCGCACCGTGCGGGGCACCGGGTATGTCCTGGACGACCATGTCTGATCACTGGCGCTCGTCCAGCAGCCGGCTGCTCGGGCTGTACTGCGTGTTGTTCGTCGCCTGGTCCAGCGTACTGCTGGGAGTGATGTACTGGCGCGTCTCGGACTACCTCAACGACCTCGCCGAATCCGGCCTGCAGCAGCGCGCGCACCTGTTCGAGAAGTTCGAGGGGCAGGCGCTGGACGATGCGCTGCGCGACAGCCTGCGCTACGACCTGCACGGGGCGTATGCCTACGGCATCTTCAGCCGCAACGGGCAGTCGCTGTCCGGCCCGCTGCTGGCGATTCCCGATGGGCTGCGCATCGACGGACACGCGCAGGCGGTGGAACGCTGGTCCCTGCGCAGTGGGCCGATCAAGGCGCCCGGGCGCGCGCTCGGCGTGGAAACCCAGGACGGCCGCCTGCTGGTGTTCGTGCGCCAGAGCGGCAAGCTGACGGCGGTCAACAGCATCATCCTCGATGCGCTGCTGTGGGGCGTCTCGTTGACCGTCCTTCCCGGCCTGGCCGGCTGGCACATCCTGCGCCGGCGGCCGCTCAGACGGATCCAGGAGATCGAGGCCGCGACCAACCGCATCATCGCCGGCGATCTCGGCCAGCGCCTGCCCGTCTCCGGCCGTCCGGATGAGATCGACCGTCTCTCGAGCATCGTCAACGCCATGCTCGAACGCATCGAGCAGCTGATGACCGAGGTCAAGGGCGTGTGCGACAGCATCGCGCACGATCTGCGGACCCCGCTCACCCGCCTGCGCGCGCATCTGTACCGCACCCGTGTCGGGCTGGAGGAAGATGACCCGCGTGCCGCGCAGCTGGACAAGGCGCTGACCGAAACCGACCGGCTGATGGCGCGCTTCGGTGCGCTGCTGCGCATTTCCGAGCTGGAAAGCCACCAGCGCCGCTCAGCCTTCGTCGAGCTCGATGCCGCCGAGCTGCTGCGGGAGCTGCATGCGTTCTACCTGCCGCTGGCCGAGGAGAAAGACCAGCAGCTGCTGCTGGAGATCGATCCGCAGGTGGGCACGCTGTGGGGCGACCGCGAGCTGCTGTTCGAGGCGCTGGCCAACCTGCTCTCCAACGCGCTGCACTTCACCCCGGCGCAGGGCCGGATCTTGCTGCGTGCGGTCGACGACCACGGCGCTGCGCGCATCGATGTGATCGACAACGGTCCGGGCATTCCACCGCAGGACCGCAGCCTGATCTACCAGCGGTTCTTCCGCGGCGAAAGCAGTGGCACGCCCACGGAAGGCTTCGGGCTGGGCCTGTCGATCGTCGCCGCCATCGCCGGCCTGCACGGGTTCCGGGTCCGTGCCGGGGACGCCCCGGGTGGCGGGGCGTGGCTGAGCATCCGCTGCGCGGCAGAAGGGCTTCGCTGACCCCCAGGCCGCCTGCACATCGCGGCGATGCGGCAGCCACTAGCATCGGAGGCGACGTTTGAGTCGCTGCAAGGTGTACCTCTTGATGTCCTCATTGCCTGGCCTCCGCTTCCTCAACACCATCCTGCTGGGTGGCGACACGGACGGGAAACTCGGTGCCGCCGCCGCGGCAGGATTCGCACAGGTCGAGCTGTGGCGTGAGGATGTCGAGTCCTCATCCGTCGCCGACGTGCGTGCAGCCCTGACGCGCACCGGCCTGCAGCTCACCGACGTGCAGGTGCTGCTGGATTTTGATGGCGCTTCGGCTGCCAGCCGCGAGGGCAAGCGTGCAGAGGCACTGTCCTTGCTCGCGCTGGCGCACGACATGGGCGCAGGCACGGTGCTGGTGCCCGCCTGCACCGCGACCGACTACGTGCCCGACCGCGTCACCGACGACCTGCGCTGGCTGTGCGCGCGTGCTGCCGAACGTGGCCTGCGCATCGCCTACGAAGGCATGGCCTGGAGCCGCCTGCATTCCACCCTGCCCTCGGCGTGGCAGCAGATCGAGCAGGTCGGCGCGCCGAACCTGGACATCGTGGTCGATGCCTTCCACCTGTTCGCCGCCGGGCGCACCGCCGACGATCTGCACGACGTGCCGGTGGAGCGCATCGCGCTGGTGCAGCTGTCGGATGTGCTGACCCAGCCGTTGCCCGGCCAGGTCACCACGCAGGCGCGGCATCACCGCTGCCTGCCGGGCGATGGCCTCTGGCCGCTGGAGACGCTGATCGATGCGCTGGCCGAGATGGGTTACAGCGGGCCGATCGGGCTGGAGGTGTTCAACGACGCGCTGAAGGCCCGTGATCCACATGCGGTGGCACGTGAGGCCATGGCCGCGCTGGAGGCCGTGCTGACGCGCTGACGCTCGACGGCTGCCACCCGCGGGCCGCGTCGGGAAATCCGGCACGCGTAGGACGTCAGGACGTGTGCGGGTGTCAGCGTGGTTCGACTGCCGCCTTGGCGATCTGCGGCCACTGCCTGGCGACCGCATCGATGTTACCGGCCACTACGGCCCGCAGATCACGCGGATAGCGCACGCCCTCGGCCTCGCTCAGCCGCGTGGCATGGAACTGGCCGTTGCTGGCGCGCAGGATCCAGCCACCCTCGATGCACGCGCGCGAGGCTAGGAACACGACGCCCGGCGCCACGGCCTCCGGGTGCAGCTCATCCGGCTCGCCTTCCACGCCCCACATGCGGGTCTTGGCCACGGGCGAAACCGCGTTGACCACGATCCCATGCGCGGCGCCTTCGGCAGCCAGCACATTGACGATGCCGACCGCGGCCGACTTCGCTGCCGCGTAGGCCGCCAGCCCGTGCTGCACGTACTGCGGATACAGCGCGCGGTCGGAGGTGGTCAGCACGATGCGGCCATGCCCCTGCGCCTGCATCGCCGGCCACGCGGCCTGGGCGAGCCACAACGGCGCCTTGGCCGCGACCGCCATCATGTGGTCGAAACGATCCTCGTCCACCGCATCGATCCGCTGGTATTCGACCCAGCCCGCGTTGTGCAGGATCACGTCCAGGCGGCCATGCCGCTGCAGGATATCGGCGACCAGTGCGGCGGCCCGGGAGCGGGACTGGATGTCATGGTGGCTGGCCTCGACAGAGAGCCCCTCTGCACGCAGCCGCGCAACAGCGTGATCGATCCGCTGCGGATCGCGGCCGGTACCGTCCAGCGTGACGCCCACGTCCTGCATCACCACGTGTGCGCTGCGCTGCGCCAGCAACCGGCTGTAAGCGAAGCCGAGGCCACCCGCGGCGCCGGTGACCAGGGCGACCTGCCCGGCGAAAGAAAGTGTGTCGTTGATCGTCATGCGGACAGCATCCGCCCTGGGCCGCGCGGATGCCAATACCGATGACAGCTTGCTGCGATATGCAGGACGTATCACACGCGGGATACTTAGACGTGCGTGGACTCGACGATCACTGCCGTGCCGTAGCACAGCACTTCGGTCAGGCCGGTCATCACGTCGGTGGCGTCATAGCGCATCGCGATGATCGCGTTGGCGCCGAGCAGCCGCGCGTGGTTGGACATGTCCCGGTAGGTCTCTTCGCGCGCCTGCTCGCACAGCTGCGTGTAGATGGTGATGTTGCCGCCGAAGATGGTCTGCAGCCCGCCGAGGAAGTTGCCCACGATGGAACGCGAACGCACGGTGATGCCACGCACCACGCCCAGGCTGCGCACAACGCGGAAGCCCGGCAGCTCCATCGCCGTGGTCACCATGGAATCATCGAGCCGGGTTGCCGGGCCTGCGCGGCCGCCACTGTTGTAAGGATCCGCCATTGCTGCCTCTATCCAGGGTGAGAGTATCGATCCGGCCAGCGCGCAGGGTGCGGCTGGAGGTGGCGGAAGGATAGCGCCAAGACGAACACGGAAGCGATGCCCCGGGACGCCCTAGCGGCGCCCCTATAGCCCAACGAGCCTGACCACCTGGTACACCGCCACATTCTGCTCTGCCAGCGCGCGCACCACCTCGGGAATCAGTTGCATCGGCAGGTCCACTTCGTAGCCGTGCGGACGGGCATGCAGACGTGAGGCATCAAAGTCGAAGGCAGGATTGTCGCGGGCACGCTCGACGAGGAAGGCGGTGATGGCATCGCGCGCGACCCCTTCCCACTCGCCCACTTCGAAATACACCCGGTACAGCGTGTCGCCGTAATCCCTTGGGGTGCCGTGCACGGAATCCACCGCTGGATCGGTCATCGCGTCCTCCTGTGTTGGCGCAGCGCGCCGGGAGCCAGCCGAAACCATACACCTCGGCCGGTCCCCAGCGCCTGTGCACACGGACGACAACGGAACGTCCTCAGCGACCGCGCGGATCCACCAGATCACCCTTGCTCCGCGCAAACACCGGTGCCGCTACCTCCAACGCCTTGTCGCCCACCGACCGACCCGCCAGGAAGTCGCTGATGCCCGCCGCGATCTCGGGGTTCCCCAGCCACAGCTCGTTGTCATGGCTGGCACCCCGCACCAACACCATGCGGCTGTCGCTGAAGCCCGGCCGCAGCGCCTCGGCGTTGGCCGGCGGCGTGCGCCCATCCAGCGTGCCACTGATGAACAGCACCGGCACCTTGCTGCGCAGCGGCCCACGGAAAGCGTCGCCAAGATCGACCAGCCCCAGACCATCCCCAAGCGCCGGGAACGGGAAGTTCAGCGCATCACCGAACAGGCTCTCGCGGGCCTGCGCCTCGGCCAGGGCGCGGCGCTGCGGGGTCTGGCCGGACGCCACATCCATCGCCAGCGACATCGCGCCGTAGCTGCCGTACTCACTGCGCAGCAGCAGGACCATCGCCGCCAGCAGGTCGTAGTCGCCGTGCTCGGCGTCACGGAGGATCAACGGCAGCCACTGCTGGGTCATGCGGCGCCCGAGGCAGGCGGTGATCGCCAGCTGTGCGTCGTACTCGCCG
This sequence comes from Stenotrophomonas sp. TWI1183, assembly GCF_039673115.1. Taxonomy (NCBI): domain Bacteria; kingdom Pseudomonadati; phylum Pseudomonadota; class Gammaproteobacteria; order Lysobacterales; family Lysobacteraceae; genus Stenotrophomonas; species Stenotrophomonas sp. TWI1183. Next base: position 79,619 of record NZ_JBDJKZ010000016.1, on the reverse strand, counting down.
ATGGTCACCTGCTTGCCGCCGTGCATGGCACTGCGGCCCTGCCGCGGCTGCTCGCGCAGTGCTGCCAGGACGCGCGTGGCCGAGCCGGTGAGATCATCAAATCCCGCCGCCTTGGCCAGCACGCCCAGCTCCGCCAGCAACGCATCGGCCGACAGCGGCAGCTTCAACGTGTCATCAGGTCCTTCCGTCCCCATCAGCACCACGCGGTCGAGACCTGCGCCGTGCAGGCGCACCGTGGCCAGCGCCAGATGGGTGCCGTAGCTCATGCCCCACAGGCTGATCTTCGGCACCTTCAACGCGCGCCGCAGGTCCTCCAGATCGCCGGCACTCTCGGCGGTGGTGTAGGCAGCCAGATCCACACCCGCCTCCCGCCAGTACGCCACGCAGCGGGCGGCAACATCACGCAGCGCGGCGAGCGCAGCATCGCGCTGCAGTGGCTGCGCATCATCGAACGTGTGCTCATGCGGGCACGACGGCGGCGGCTCGGACTCGCCCGCCCCGCGCTGATCGAGCAGCAGCACGTCGGTCTCGCGCCGGACCTGATCGAACACCGGCCAGCGCGGCCCGCGCCCGGTCCCGATCCCCGAGCCACCCGGACCACCGGCCAGATACACCACCGGTGCGGCGCGGCCATCGCCACCGGTCGCCGGCAGACGCACCACCCGCAGGCGCAGGCGCGGTCCGTTCGAATCGGCATGCCGGCGCGGCACCTCCAGGTAGCCCGCCTCGGCCGCGATCGTGCCGTGCTTCTGTGTCTCGAGCGCATACGGGGTGAACACCAACGGCGCCGGCGCATCGGCTGCCAGCACGGGTGCCGCACCGACCAGGGTCAGGCAGAGCGCTGCCCACCGCGTGACCCGCAGGCACAGGCCGGGAGCAGGAGAACGGAACAGGAACATCGGGACGTTGAACATGACGGACTCCGGGTGGGAGGTAAGGGAATCGGGCGCCGAGTGATGGCGCATGCACCACGCCGCCAGCATTACCTTCCCCACGGCAGCCGAGGACCGCCCGTCCGCCGAACAGCTCCAGGCGGGGGTCCAGTGACTCCGTGCACCCGATACGATGGGCGCATGCAGATGCCACGCACCCTGACCGCTCTCGCCGTCCTGATCATCGCGGTCGCCGCGTGGCTGCTGTTGGTCGCGCCTCCGCCGGGCGTGCGCTACTACGAAGCCCAGGAGATGGCACCCGCCACGCTGGGCGCTGACGGCGCATTCCCCACCGCTCCACCCAAGACACTGGCGTGGCAACCGGCCAACCAGCGCGAACTGGTGCAGTGGCGCGGCCCCTACTGGCTGCGCTGGCGCCTGCCTGCGCAGTCAGCACACCACGCGGCCGACCGTGCACTGCGCATCTCGGTGCGCGCCGCCAGCCAGCCCTTCTGGAATGGCCAGCCGTTGGCCGCCAATGGCACCGTCGGCCGCAACGCGGACGAAGAGCATCCGGGACAGGTGGACATCATCCGTGTGCTTCCGCCCTCTTCCTCCAGCGGCACCGACGCGCTGGTGCTGCTCGCCTCCAGCCATCATCAGTGGTTCAAGCTGCGGGGCGCGGATGCCTTCGTTGCGGTCGGGCCGGCCGCCTCGATCTACAGCCTCAACCTTGGACCGTGGCTGATCGCCGCGCTTGCCACGGGGGCGCTGGGTGCGGCCTGCCTCTACTTCCTCGCTGCACAGCGCGGCCGGCCACGGGTACCGGGGGCGCGCCTTCTGCTCGCATTGGGTGTCGTCGGCCTTGCGTTGCCCGTCGTCGAAGCATGGCGTCCGCTGGTCGGCTATGCCTATCCGTGGCACGGCCCACGACTGCTGATGCTGCTTCTGCTGCACCTCACCGCCGCGATCCTGCTCCCGGCTTACCTGGCGCGTCGTTTCGGCGTCGCGGTGCCGAAGACAGCCCGCGTCGCCTATCTCGCCTCACTGCTGGCGTTGGCCGCCTTCGTGCCCAGCTTCGACGGCCGCGGTGCCGCACTGCTGCTGCTCAGCCTGCTGACCTCCGCCTACGTGCTGCTGCGCGCCCGCGGCGAGCCCGACGAGCGCTGGCCGATCCTGACCCTCGTAGTGGCCGGTGCACTCGCCGTGCCGCTCGCTGGCGGGATTTTCCTCGACGGCCCCTACTTCCTGTTCCTGGCCGTGCTGATGGGCTTCCTGCTGATCCGCCACGCCGCCCAGCTGCGGACGCTGGACCACCACAACGCGCAGCTGCGCGGAGAGCGCGCCCGCCTCTCGCTGCAGCTGCTCCAGCGGGGCATCCAGCCGCATTGGCTGATGAACACCCTCACCGGCCTGCAGGAACTGATCGAACAGGCACCGATGCGCGCCAGCCGCTTGGTCGAATCGCTGGCCGAGCAGTTCGACCGCCTGCGCGAGAGCAGCACCCGCCCCAGCGTGCCGCTGGAGGAAGAGCTGGCGCTGTGCCGCAACCACCTGGACATCGTCGGGCTCGCATTGGATCGCCACATCGGTCTTGAGGTCGAGGGCGAACACACGGGCCTGTGGCTGCCGCCCGGCGTGCTGCATGCGCAGGTCGAGAATGCGCTCACCCACGCGGGGGCGGTCGCGTGTGCCGAGCATCCGTTCCGCCTGCGGATTCAACGCGAGGGCGACCGCTGGATGCTGGAACTGCGCAGTGCACGTGGCACTGCCCCACATCGCGGGCAAGGCACGGGCACCCGCTACATCGAGGCAAGCCTGGCCGCCACCTGCCCCGAGAGCTGGCGCTTTGAACAAGGTCCCGATGGCAACGACTGGTACGGCCGCATGGAGCTGACATGCGCATCCTGATCGTCGAGGACGAACTGCTGGTCCGCCAGCGGCTGCTGCGGATGTGCACCGAACTGGCCGGCAGCCGCACCCGATTCGATGCCGTGGCCGACCTGGACGCCGCCGATGACCGGCTGCGGCGCAGCGTGTATGACGGCCTGCTGCTGGATTTGAATCTGGGGGGCGAGGATGGCTTCGACCTGCTGAAGCGCGTGGTGGCTGGCCGATACCACTGCGTGGTGGTCTCCGCGCATCGGGAGCGGGCGCTGCAGGCGTTTGAGCATGGGGTGCTGGATTTCGTGCCGAAGCCCTTCTCACGCGAACGGCTGGGGCAGGCGCTGGAGCGGCTGCTGGATGTTGGGCGCTATCGGTCTGGTGCGGCGCGTTACCTGGGCATCTGGCATGCGCAGGGGACGGCGATGGTGGAGCTGGCCGATGTGCTTTGGATTCGTGCTGATGGGGGCTACAGCGAGGTGCGGATGCGCGATGGCCGGAGTGAGCTGCATGACAAGTCGCTGGCGAGTCTTACTGCCGTGCTACCGCCGGACTTTATGCGTTGCCATCGGTCGTATCTGGTCAATCTGACGCATGTGCGGACGTTGCATGCTGCTTCGGGGAGCCGTTACTGGTTGGTGCTGAATGATGGGGCTGAGGTGCCGGTGGGGCGGGCGTTTGTTGAGGACGTGCGCAGGGAGCTTGGGTCGATATAAGCGCTTCGAGAAGACCGCTGCAGGACCGATGTCGGATTTCGGCCAGGAGCGGACATGCCTGCGCGACTTCACTGAGGCATCCCAACTGCGCGCTAGGATGCGCCCCAAGAATATCCAAGACCCCTACGCGATCTCAACCGAGCTGCGGTACCTGAGGCGGGGAAAGCATCAGCTCAATGTCCGACAACCATCCGCGCATCTCCCCGGCAGGATCAACCTCGCCAAGCATGTGGGCATCCATTGTCGGCACTACAACTTCGGCCAGCCACGCCTTCACCCTGTTGGATCCCCACTTGGCGCCAGCAGGGGCATGGAGATTCAGCTCTGCTTTCAGCAACTCTGGAACATCGTCGTCAGCTCCAAACGGACCGGCGAGATTACAAGCAAGTTGCAGCGCCTGTGCGCATACGTTGATTGCCGCATGATGCACGAAGTTCTCCATCTCATTCCTTGATGTGGAAACGCCTTTACACCCAGCGCGCTGATTCACCGCATCCACTTTCTCCTGATGCTTGGCGGGCTCGTTGGCGGGGGCATCGCGGTCGTAGATATGGAACTCTGGACGATTGAGTGCGTGCAGACGTGAGGCCCACAACGCTAGATTGTTGGCGCCGCCAGAGGGCACAAAAACCACGTCACCTACCAGCTCCAGTGCCTCGAGATCAGGGACTGCTGTGCCATGTGAGCGGAACATCTTGGACAGGCTCTTCATGAAAGCAATGTCATGGATACCCTCCACCACGATAAACGCCTTCACCGAATGATCAGGCAGGACACCCAGGCTGTCCGCTATCGCCTTATTGACTGCGTCCTCGCCGCCGTTGGAAATGATCCTAGTGCCTTCCTCGCTTCTGCTTAGGAATCTCAAACAGCTACTCGGGAGTGATCGCGCAAGGGTAGGCGTATGCGTTGTGACGATTACCTGATCGTCGCCCACAGCAAGCTGCTGCAGTGCCCGCATTAGCAGACGCTGATTGTTCGGATGCTGACTTGTCTCAGGCTCTTCGACAGCGTAGATGGTTGACTGCGCACCTTTCTCCCGCATAACCCGCTCGGCTTTTGCCCGAAAGAAGTTCAGAAGGATAAGGCGGCGGACGCCACTTCCCCGCTTGTTCAACGGGATTTCGTCGTCGCCTGTAATGGATGCCTTTATAAGCGCCGCCCAGTTCGGCCTCTCGAACTTCGGGGTAAGTGTGTCTGCGACAGCTGGATCCATCTCCTTAAGCTTCTGCAGAGTGAGATCGGCCACCTTCTTGACCTCCCCTTCTACGAAGGTCATAACCGCCTGCAGTTCCATCGCCTTTGCTGCGATCGCCTCCTTGATGGCAACCTTAAGCGGGTCTTGTGCTTCCGAGTCTTGATCGGAACTCTGGCGGTCGCTCTTGAACAATGCATACAGGGGCAGCGTCGCCTTCAACCCATCCCACAGCTTTATCGAGTTGCTCTTGTCGTCAACACCGTCGCCGCCGATAAGCACATCCCTGACAGCCATGTCCAGCTGCCCAACCTTGGTGCGAATAGCTGATCGCAGATCGCGCTTCACAGTCCTGTTGACCAGTGCCATGTCAACGTCAACCTCTTCGGCCCGGGCCTTCAGTTCGTCGATCTTCAGGGCTAGCAGATCCTTGATCTTCTCAGCGTCAGGATGGACGGCCTTCAGACGTAGGGCGGTAAGCTTCGGCCTCTCGATTGAGCAGTTGTAGACCTTCGTGATCTCCAGATCGCCATCCGCATTGAGGAGGTACTCGCCACTCAGGCTAGTCGAAGCAGCTTCATCAAGGATCAGCTCACTGGGCAAGTCCCAGAACACACATGTAACGGTCACTGCTTTGGCTTCTCCTCCCTTCGAGGCATCGTTCTTATCGAGAGCCTTGTCATTGAAGAAGACGTCTAGCGCGTCCAGCAGTGTTGACTTACCGGCATCGTTCCGTCCAACAAGAGCAGTGAGATCGTCGAACGTCACGGTGAATGGGCTCTTGTAGCAACGAAAGTTCGCTACTGTCATCGACTTCAATTTCATGAAACCTCCTTGGCGGATAAGAATTTCCATTTGATCTCGCCACAACGCCAGAACCGTCAATAGCGTTGCCGGGAGGTTGACCCGTATGGCAAGACATACCTTCAAAAAAGTCGACTGCACCACCCACTCAAGGCAAGTGTGACTGTCTCTTGTGGGCCGCCTATCGCCCCCAACCTGGAGCAGGCCTTGAACTCGCGCCCTCCGAGTTAGTAGCTTGGAACAATTGGGGGAATGCTGAGACGCCGCAGATCTCGATTCACGGTCTCCAGCAGCGCTAACCGCCGTGCATTATAAATCTGTGCGAGACTGGCGTTTAGCTGACCGTCCTTGCGATCCCTGATTGCGTTTTTTCGCAGCTCAGCAACCTCCTTCTTCAGTGCAGCGCGCAGACTAGCTGATGGCCCCTTAGGCAACATGCTCTTTGAGTATGTTGCGCTTATCAGCTCATTGGTATATCGATCGCGCAGCAGCCCAGTGTCGAGAAAAAGGGTCGTGTCAGCAAGTGCGAGCACGAAATCTTCGTAGCTGAATTCATGCCGAAAGTCATCGATGAAGGCCGGGCGATCAAAGCCACTCTTGATGGCTTCAAGATCTTCCCGCTCTTGATCATGACCAAAGCTACGTGCGTAACGCTCGTAGGTGTCCTTAACAACTTGATTCGACCGGTTGAGCTTGTCATTGAAGTGATTCCAACTCCAACACACAATCTTGAACGGGTAGTTTCCGGAGCGATTGAGGTTCGTTACAGCCTTATGCATGCCGGTGTCTTCAGGCAATGTTGTCGCCATGGCGAAAATACTGAGGCTCGGCTGAAAACTGAGGGCCTTATTTGCTTCGTCCCGAATGAACGATTCGGTGATTTTTCTGCCCGCACTCATCTCCTTGCATTGCACGCCCATTCGTACCCCGCTATGCGTCTCCCCATACACATCGACGCCATCTTGCCTTTGCCCCAAACGCCCGTATTCGTGCACGGTACCTTCCGTGCACATCAGTTCGACAAGGCGAACGGTAAGTGTTTGAAAGTCCTGCCAGTTAGCTGGCGGAGGGAAATTGAGCATCATCAGTTCATGGTCCTGTATTTGCAGTAGCAGAATGCTAACCCAATCTAAGCGGATGCTTGCGGCGCGACAGAAACCACCAGTGACGTGAGAGCACACAGGCTGGGGCGCAGTCCAGATGAGGCACCTCGCCGAACGGTCTCTCAGACATCCCTCCCGAACTCAACCAGGGCAGCCCGTAGTACACGCGCGGGATCGATAGCCGGCATTTCGGCTGGCTGCGCGCCGTCGAGGAGCGCATGTGGCGACAAGAGATGCTCGCCAGGGCTTCCGCCGGCACCTGCGGCAAGAATTGATCGTAAACGCATGACCGATACGGCCTTGCGGACATCTGAGAGATCATCAAGCGATATGCGATCAGAGCTGTCCATGCGGCTTGATTAGCTATTAGACGGACCCCGGAGTCCGGTTACACGACTTACCCACAAAGCACCGCATGGCGGGCTCTCCCCTTGGTACAGCGCGATGCTAGGTCGGCCGGGTCCGGCTAACAAGCCAGCGTATAGCCGGGCCGAGCGATAGGGTCAGTGACCTCCGCAAGCTCGCTCCGGCAGATTTGTAGACGTTCGCTTCAGATCTGAAGCAATCCGTTAGATCAACAGCAGATTACCGCGCCCCTTGGGCTCTATCGAACCGTCGGGCTAGCGCAAACGCGCGATGACGAAGGCTCTGCGGCTGGGTCTGGCTAGCAAGTCAGCGTACAACGGGACCCAGTGGCGGACTCAGTGACACCGTAAGCGCGCTCCGGTTGATCTCTGGTCAGACATTGTCACGGGCCCAACGACGGCGTCCCTGCAAGTCGTCCGCTTTGGGCCAGAAGCGGGGATCGTCGAGCATTTCAATCAATCAGTTGCGAATCAGAGTTGAACTCACTGGATCAGGGCGGGATGTCATCAGCGAACCCGCCAAGCCCTGAATCATTGAGTAAAGTGACGAAATCTCCTAGCTCTCGCACGCCTTTTGTCTTCTTGTGGAGCGCGTTGAGAAGGCCGGGAAAATCAAAGCTCCCGACGATCTCCTCATTGGCTGCCGACTCTGTGATTATCCGCTGCGCGTGCTCAACGGCGAGCTCAGATGCATACATTGTAAGTAATCGACCATTTTTATTTGCCTCTGCAAAAGACCGGGATCGTAGGTAGATGTCAATGAGGCGATCGGCCACTGAAGCAGGTAGGTCAAACCAAAATACGCTCTCGATCTCGTCGACGGTCGATCTCGCAATTCGCTTCTTTGCTTCTTTGGCAAAGGCATCGAAGGGCAGGGCGTTCTCAATGACGTCGAACTTATCAGAGGGAAGTTCTCTGATGAAGCTTAATACCCGCTGTGAGACGTCAGCTTCTACGAGACCCCACGCCTCCTTGCAGATCGAGAAGAATTCGACGACAACTCCTAGTTTGGTGTCGTCCAACTGTCGGATCACGGGCGAGCAGTGTGCCTGGACAGCTTCATTCCATTGTTGATGATGTAAGTTGCGTACCGCCTTTAGCGCGGATGAGTAGCGCGATCTTTCAAGGTAGTCAGCTTCGCCGATCAGATAGTCCTTAATAAGTACGGCCACGAAGTTGCGTGTAAGCGAATCACGAGGCCTGCGCATGGCGCCGTTAGCCAGCCACGCTTGTGCTTCGTCTACCTTCCTTGGAAATAGCTGCGACCTAACATCGGTTAGCAGCCGGTCCAGGGCATATTTTCCCTGCGCAGGAGGGTGCATAAGAAGCACCGTTACAGCGTTTCTGATATGTAAGCGTGCGAGTTCGCCAGGAGGAGAGTACGCTTCCCCGTCCGCGACGAACGAAGGATGAGCGCAACGGTTTCTGTCGTCGTAGAGCCGCGTGAGGTCTATGTATTCTAGGTTGTTCACGAGCTCGAAGGGCGACTTTGCCTTGTTGAGGAGGTCCTTTTCGAACCGCAGAGCTGCAGTCACGTCGCCGTTGGCCCTGATTCGCTCAAGGGCTTCCGCCTCTTTTCCCGCAGCAGCATCGCCGGCGATGGCAAGCTCGTGAAACTTTTGCATGATGTCAAAGCAGACTGCGATCCATGTTGAGACGATAGCCGCTCGAAATGCCCCAGCTCTGTAGCTGGACACTGCTTCCCGAATGTAGTTGCGTGCACGCTCATTTCTGCACTGGAGCACTAGCTCGTCCAAGTCATAAAGCGGCGAGGTCATTCTGGCGCTTCCGTCGTCTGAAAGCCCAAGTATCGGGCGTGTCTGCAAATTAGCCAAAGACTGCGATAGCTTTGGTTGAAATGCGAAGTTAAATCAATGACTTAGGTGTGGCGTTTTTCGGGCTTCGGGTTTCGGAGTAATGGGGGCTCAACCTGACCCCGTCAATCCGGACGGACAGCGGCAGGAAGTCGGGAGGCCAGAAGCCGCAGAGAGCCGGTCGACGTATCTTCCCAAAGGGTGTTGTATTAGAAGCCCTCCCGACGCAGTGCATCACGTCGGTTGCACCGTAGGACCTGAGACACAGAAAGTCCACCGGTTTGACGGAGGTGCGTACCGCTCTCTGAAGCGTTTCTAGGCTCCATGAGGAGGAGGCTGTTACTGAATTTTGTTGGTATCAATTGTTGGCGGGGCGTGGCTTCTGGGCGAAATCCCGATTGGCTGATAGCCCAGCGAGCTGGGCCATCAACCCCAGATTTCAACCTTCAACGTCTGCGAGAACGATGGCGGGGCATCGGGGCTGCTTTCGGCCAAGAGCCGACCATCCTGGCTCTTCAGCACGGACTGCTTCGGTGGAAGCAGTTGCTAACATTGCAAGCTACTCCTCCCTGGAAGGACGTCGCCCGCATGCCCTTCTTCCCGGCGTTCCGCCGATTCGCAGCGCTGACGCTCGTGGCGTTGCCGGTCTGTCCGTTTTCTACCTTATCAGCGGCGGGGCCTGCTTCCGAGACCAGCGCCTTCATCCACCCCATCAACGATGCCGAAGACGCCCCCTTGGTAGCACTGGGCAGCAACGGCCTGCTGCGCTATGCCTTGTACTCCGAACGCGGTAGCGATCACGCGCGCAACATCGTCCCGGACTTCTCCCGCGCCGGCTACCAGGGCGGCGGCGTCAGTCTGCCCACCCGCTCCAGCATTCGTGTTGTCGAGGTCCTTGAGCCAAACGCGGAGGGTGACGACTATCCCCGCATCCAGGCAGCCATCGACGCGGTCGCCGTCCGTGTCCAGGACAGCCGGGGCCTACGCGGCGCTGTTCTGCTGCGGCGCGGCCACTACAGGTTGAGCAAGACGCTGACCATCCGGGCCAGCGGCGTGGTGTTGCGCGGTGAAGGTCGAGGTGCCGACGGCACGGTGATCCGCTCCGAAGTCAATGAGCGACAGGGCAAGATCCTTGAAGTGGGGAATAGCGAATCCGCGGTTCCCCGCGCCGCTCTGGACCCACGCCGGACCGCCATCACCATGGACTACGTGCCGGTGGGGGCGATGCGGATCACGGTGCAGTCCGCAGCCGGCTATCGCGTGGGCGATACGGTGTCGATCGCGAGGGAACCCAATGCCCGCTGGGTCGGCCCCGAGGGCATCGATACCGCACGATACCGATGGACGCCCAGCGACTACGCTGTGTACAGCGAACGCGTCGTCACTGCCATAGACCACGACACGATCACCCTGGATGCGCCGATCATGGATGCCATCGCGACGCGCTTCGGTGGCGGCAGCGTCTATCGCACGGATCCCATCCGCATCTCGCAGGTCGGCATCGAAGACCTTCGCCTTGAGGGTAACCCCGAGACCGGCACGGTCAACGGCACCGCCGATTCCGGCCCCTTTACCGCACTCCGCTTGGGTGCAATCTACAACTCATGGGTTCGCGGTGTAACGGTGCGTTATGTGTCGCATGGATTCGTGACCCGCAACGGCGCGCAGTTCAACACCCTGCAGGACATTGCCTATCTCGACCCGAGGTATGGCGAAACCCAAGGCGCCCGCCGCTATGTGTTCCTGTACGAGGGCAACGCCGCCTTCAATCTGATCCAGCGCTGCTACAACCAGGGCGGCAGGCATACTTTCGTCATCGGCGCACGGGTACCCGGTCCCAATGTGTTTCTGGACTGCCTCGCCGTAGGTGACAGCAATGACAGTGGTCCACATCATCGCTGGTCCACCGGCACGCTGTACGACAACACCAAGGGATACATGCTGCGGGCACAGAACCGCAGGTACAGCGGAACGGGGCATGGGTGGGCGGGCGCGCAGCAGATGTTCTGGAACACCGAGCACGACATCTACGTCATCCAGGCGCCGCCGTTCGCGATGAACTGGAGCGTGGGACAGGTGGGCGCTATTGCACCCGGGAAATTCCCCCCTGAGGAACCTGCGGGGATCGTGCAATCGATGGGCCAGGTGGTGACACCTCGCAGCCTGTATCTGCAGCAGTTGCGTGATCGTCTGGGCGAACAGGCGGTGATCAACATCTCCACTGAAGCGCAACGTGACGGACGTATCTGGGACAGCTTGGCGGCTGGTGCGGGGGACTAGCGCTCGCACCAAAGAGATCGTCCTGAAGCGAGGGTTCGCTTCCGGCCAGAATCGGACATCCGCGACCTCTCCGACTCCGCCCTCAGCGAGTGGATGTTTTGGATTCAGGCACAAACTGCATCGGCCGCTCGGGCCAAGCGCATTCGCTGTTGAACGCGAACTCCAGATTCGGCGGTGCATGGCGAGGGGTGAGTCCGTTTCGGAACCCGAGCCACATCAGCGCGGTGTCCAGCGGCTGTTCCTGCTCGAATTCCGCACGCACGAAGCATTGGCGGTTCAGGTCGCCCACGGGCACGATGTGCAACTGAGTGGGGCAGCCAGGCGCAGCCGCGTCGGCCACCTGGCGATCGATCTGCACCTGCATGGCGTCGAGCATTTCTCCAACGGTGAGCAGATACCAACCCGTCGTGTCGATCCGGATCTTGTGCATCGTTGCGAACTGGCAGTGCAGGGAGGCGCGTAACACGGGATCTGTCTGCGCCTGCACTCTGTCCCACATTCCCTCGAGGATGACGATCGAACACCCCTCTGGATCGTCCGTTCCGCAGGACGCGAGCAGGGCGTCGTTGCCACCCCACAAGCCGAACTGGTTGCGCACGCCTGTGCCGTACCCCATGTAGAGCTGGCTGATGACAGCGTCCTTTGGGTTTCGCCGCATCCAATCGACGCCATCGACGGGCAGATCGCTCAGAAGTTGATCGACGGCTTCGTCAACCGTACTGGGCCAGGATGTGCTCGTCGGCGCCTCAGGCGCGCGCGGCGCGCATGCGACCAGCCCCAGCGAGAACAGCGTGATCGTCCAGATCCACGTCTTGCGCATGCGCCTCATCCTTGTGTTTGCGTCATCGACGAACAGAATCCATGGCTGCTTCGCTTCAATGTGCCATCGACGCGGCGTAGTTTTCCTGCGGCACTCACGAAGAATCTTCATCGAGGCCAAGCCAGTTACGTGTTGGCGTTCGTTGGATTCTATTGGAGCGCGCACACTGGCGCGAGCTAAGGAAGCATGACGGCCAATCCGCCCTGCGCACCCTTGAACGACCAAACTCCACCCAACAAAAAAGCCCCCGTTTCCGGAGGCTTTTTCGACTGAATCATGGTGGGCGGTACAAGGTTCGAACTTGTGACCCTTGCCGTGTGAAGGCAATGCTCTACCGCTGAGCTAACCGCCCGATGCTGCTGAGCCGCTCATTATAGGGCGGCAAATTTCGACGTCAACGGTTTCGCCGAAATTTCTTCACATCGTGTGCGTGGGCTTGTCCGCGGTCAGGATGCCGGCCAGCAGGGTCTCGATCCGGTGGCGGACGGTCTCCCCTTCCGCGCCATCGGCCAGCTGTACGCCGATGCCTGCGGCACGGTTGCCCTGGGCCCCGGCGGGGGTCACCCAGATCACTTTGCCGGCCACCGGCAGGCGCTCGCTGGAGTCCGGCAGGGTGAGCAGCAGGAACACCTCATCGCCCAGGAAGTAGCGCTTGGGCGTGGGCACGAAGATGCCACCGTTCTTCACGAACGGCATGTAGGCGCTGTACAGCGCGGCCTTGTCCTTGACGGCAAGGGACAGGATGCCCTGTCGGGCGTTGGTGGCGCTCATGCTCTATTCCCCTTGGCGTGCCGTTCGTTGACCTTTCCCCAGGCCAGCAGCAGCTCAACCACCGCTAGATCGGCGCGCACCGTGGTGCGCAGCAGGTCGCGGGTGCGGTTGGCCGCATCGAACCAGGCGGCCAGCTTGTGCAATCGATCGGGATCGGTCAAGCCACCGCCGGTGGCCTGGGCCAGGGCGAGATCGGCGGCGTGCCGCAGCCGCACGGCGGCGTTGTCGTCGGCGGTCCAGCGCTGGGCCAGTTCCACCGCGCCGGAGCGGCCGGCGACGAGGGCTTCCAGGTCGGTGGCGACCTGGCGGCGCAGGGCCAGCCCATCCTCGCGCAGCCACTGGTCGGCCAGCCCGGGGTGGCCGCGGGCGGCGTCCAGCGCTTCGCGGGCGCTGGCTTCGCTGTGGCCCAGGGTCTGCAGCCAGGCGAGCGCTTCCTCGCGCGGCGGCAGCTTGAACTCCAGGCGCTGGCAGCGGCTGCGGATGGTGGCCGGCAGGCGCGCTGGGTCGGCGCTGATCAGCCACAGATAGCGGCCGGGCTGCGGCTCTTCCAGGGTCTTGAGCAGGGCGTTGCAGGCGGCGCGGTTGATGGCGTCGGCGGGATCGACGATCACCACCTGGGCCACGCCGTACTGCGGGGTCAGCGAGAGCTTCTGCGAGACCTCGCGGATCTGCTCGATCACGATCTCGGTGCGCAGCTTGTCGCCGGATTTGTTGGGGATGAACGAGATCCGCTGCAGGTCCGGGTGGGTGCCGGCGGCCAGCAGCTGGGCGCTGCGCTTGGCCGCGGCTGGCTCGCCCTGCCCCAGCACGTGCTCGGCCAGCCGCAGCGCGACGCCGAGCTTGCCCAGGCCGGCCGGGCCGCAGAACAGCAGGCCATGGCCGAGGCGACCGGCGTCGAGCGCGGCCACGGTCTGGTCATAGGCGCGCTGCTGCCAGGGGGAAAAAGGTTCAGCCACGATCCGACTCCTGTGCCAACCATGCATCCACGGCCGCCACCACCGCGCCGGCGACGCCGGCCTGGTCCTGGCCGGCGTCGATCAGGCGGTAACGTGCGGGGTCTTCGCTGGCACGCTGGCGGAACACCGCGCGCACCCGCTGGAAGAAATCATCGTGCTCGCTTTCAATCCGGTCCGGCCACATGTCGCGGCCATTGGCGCGCGCGCGGCCAACGGCTACGTCCACATCCAGCAGCAGGGTCAGGCCGGGCAGCAGGCCGACGGCGCGGCGCTCCAGATCGGCGATCCACGCCGGGTCCAGGCCGCGGCCACCGCCCTGGTAGGCGTAGCTGGAATCGGTGAAGCGGTCGCACAGCACATAGGCTCCGCGCTGCAGCGCCGGGGCGATCACCTGGCGCACGTGCTGGGCGCGGGCGGCGAACACCAGCAGCAGCTCGGCCTCGGCCGAGAGCGGCTCGGCGGCGATCTCCTCGTCCGGCTTGAGCACCAGCGCGCGGATGCGCTCGGCCAGCGCGGTCCCGCCGGGCTCGCGGGTCAGCACCACCTCATGCCCGCGGGCCTGCAGGGCCTCGCGGATCGCGTTGATGGCGGTGGTCTTGCCGGCGCCCTCGCCCCCTTCCAGGCTGACGAAATGCGGGTGCCGGTGCAGCGCGGGACTCATCGGGGTGCGGCCTCTTGGGTACGTTTGCTGCGCAGCTGCTGCAGGTAGCGGGCAACGGCGGCGTTGTGGTCGGTGTAGTTGGCCGAGAAGATGTGCGCGCCACTGCCATCGCCGACCGCCACGAAGTACAGCGCATCGCCCTTGGCCGGCTGCGCGGCGGCATGCAGCGCATCGCGCCCGGGCATGGCGATCGGGGTCGGGGTCAGGCCGGCGCGCGTGTACGTGTTGTACGGCGTATCGGTGGTGAGGTCGCGCTTGCGGATGTTGCCGTCGTAGCTGCTGCCGATGCCGTAGATCACGGTCGGGTCGGTCTGCAGGCGCATGCCGATCTTCAGGCGGCGCATGAACACCCCGGCGATCTGCGGGCGCTCGCTGGGCAGTGCGGTTTCCTTCTCGATGATCGAGGCAAGGATCAGCAGCTCATACGGTGAGTTCAGCGGCAGATCGTCCACGCGACTGTCCCACGCGGCGGTGAGTTCTTTTTCCATGGCGGCATGCGCGCGCTTGAGCACGTCGATGTCGCTGTCGCCGCGCTGGTAGACGTAGGTCTCGGGCAGGAAGCGGCCTTCCGGGTGTTCGCCGGGGAAACCAAGCGCCTTCATCAGCGCGGCATCGTCCAGCGCATCGGTGGTGTGCACCAGCGGATCGGCACGCTTGAGCGCGGCGCGCAGCTGGCGGGTGTTCCAACCTTCCACGATGGTGACGCGGTGCTGCAGGACGCGGCCCTGGCGCATGCGGGTCAGCAGCTCGCGCGGGGTCAGCGCGGGATCGAGTGCGTATTCACCGACCTTGAGCTTGCCGGCGGCGTCGAGCTGGCGTGCCAGCAGCTGCCACTGGGTGTCGCTGCCCTCGTCCACGCCGGCCTGGCGCAGCTTGCCGAGCACGGTGCTGAAGCCATCGCCCGAGGCGATCACCACGCTCTCCGCGCTGGGGGTGACCGGTGCATCGGCAAAGGCGCCCTGGCGATGCCAGAACCATGCGCCCGCGGCCGCGACCAGCAGGGCCACCACCAGCAGCACGGCCAGTACGGCCAGACATCCGCGTTTCGCACCCGCCATGGTCACCTCGAATGAAATTCTTCGCCGCGCAGCATACCGCGCGGGTACTGCACACCGCCAAACGGCTCAGGCATCACTGCCCAGCGCACGCAGCAGGCCGCGGGCCTTGGCACGGGTTTCGTCCAGTTCCTTGTCGGCGACCGAATCGACCACGATCCCGGCCCCGGTGCGGAAGCTGGCGGTGTCGGCGGCCACTTCGGCGGTGCGGATCAGGATGTTCAGGTCCAGATCGCCATCGCGGTTCAGCCAGCCGAACGCGCCGGTGTAGGCACCGCGCGCGGTCTGCTCCAACTCGGCGATGATCTGCATGCAGCGCACCTTGGGGCAGCCGGTGATGGTGCCGCCGGGGAAGGTCGCGGCGATCACCTGGCCGGGGCTCACGTCCTCGCGCAGGCGGCCACGCACGTTGCTGACGATGTGGTGGACGTGGGCGTAGCTCTCCACGGTCATCAACTCATCCACCTCCACGCTGCCCGGCGCGCAGATGCGGCCGAGGTCGTTGCGCTCGAGATCGATCAGCATCACGTGCTCGGCGCGCTCCTTGGGATGGCCGACCAGCTCTTGGATGCGCGCGGCATCGTCATCGCCGGCGAAGCGCGGGCGGGTGCCGGCGATCGGGCGGGTCTGCACGTCATCGCCGTGCACCGAGACCAGCCGCTCGGGCGAGGAGCTGACCACCGCCCTGCCCTGCGCCATGAACAGCCCGGCGAACGGCGCGGGATTGGCCACGCGCAGCTGCGCGTACAGCGCCTGCGGCGAGAGCGTCCCGGCGAA
Organism: Stenotrophomonas sp. TWI1183; assembly: GCF_039673115.1. Classification (NCBI taxonomy): domain Bacteria; kingdom Pseudomonadati; phylum Pseudomonadota; class Gammaproteobacteria; order Lysobacterales; family Lysobacteraceae; genus Stenotrophomonas; species Stenotrophomonas sp. TWI1183. Next base: position 63,546 of record NZ_JBDJKZ010000016.1, on the reverse strand, counting down.
CTGCGCATTCCAGCGCCGCGAGAGATTCACCTGGAACACGTCACCCGCACGCAGGTAGTCGATCACCTTGCCGACCCCATCGGTGAAGCGCTGTGGCGCGTCCTCACGGATCGCGACCGGTGGCTGCCACGTCGGCAGCGGGGCCAACGTGGCGGCCGCGGCGAGGTCGTCCTGCAGGGTCTGTAGCAGCGCCACCTGCCCGGTCTCGCAGACGGCGTGGAACTGGCCGAGCACGCGGTCATGCAGCACCGCTGCCGGGCAGCGCAGGGCCAGCGCGGCGGGCAGCCCATCGGCGCGTGCCGGCAAGGTCAGCACGTCCTCGATCTGGCCGGCCAGTTCGTAATCCAGCATCAGTGCCCAGCCACCACGGAACGGCAGCGTGGTTTCTTCGCGCGGCTGCCGCAGCGCGGCCCAGTGCGCGTCCAGTACGTCGAGGAAGCGGCCGTCATGGGCGACGCCGTCCGCATCGCGCACCACGCCGTCGGCGTGCAGTGCGAGCGCTTCACCGTTGCCCATCAGCAGCAGGTCCCAGCGGCCCTGGGCGGTGCCCGAGGCGGTGGACTCCATCAGCAGCGGATAGCGCTGCGGGGCCAGGCGCTGCAGGGCCAGCAGGTCGGTGGTGGCGGGCAGCGGAAGCGTCTGGAACATGGCAGGACACCGGAAGGGCGCGCAGCGTGCGCGGGGGCCAGATACACCAAGGCCGCCATGATGGCGGCCCGGGTGGGAGGACACGGAACGGGCGGTCAGACGCGCTTGAACACCAGCGTGCCGTTGGTGCCGCCGAAGCCGAAGCCGTTGGACATCACCACATCGACCTTGGCCTCGCGTGCGGTGTTCGGCACGTAATCCAGGTCGCAGCCCTCGCCCGCTTCATGCAGGTTGATGGTCGGCGGAATGATGTTGTCGCGCAGCGCCAGCACCGAGAAGATCGCTTCCACGCCGCCGGCCGCGCCGAGCAGGTGGCCGGTCATCGACTTGGTGGAGCTGACCATCATCTTGTACGCGTGGTCGCCGAACGCGGTCTTCATGGCCATCGTTTCGCCCAGGTCGCCCAGCGGCGTGGAGGTGCCGTGCGCGTTGAGGTAACCGACCTGGTCCGGGGTCACGCCGGCGTCCTTCAACGCCATGGTCATGCAGCGTGCCGCGCCTTCGCCGTTCTCGCTCGGGGCGGTCATGTGGTACGCGTCCGAGCTGGCGCCGAAACCGGCGAGCTCCGCATAGATGCGCGCGCCACGCGCCTTGGCGTGTTCGTACTCTTCGAGGATCAGGATGCCGGCACCGTCGCCGAGCACGAAGCCGTCGCGTTCCTTGTCCCACGGGCGCGAGGCTTCCGCCGGCGCATCGTTGCGGGTGCTCATCGCCTTCATCGCGCAGAAGCCGCCCAGGGCAGTCGGCGAGGAGCCGCGCTCTGCACCGCCGACCACCATCACGTCCGCATCGCCGTACTGGATCATGCGCATCGCGGTGCCGATCGAATGATTCGAGGTCGCGCAGGCGGAGACCGCCGAGAACGACGGACCCTTCAGGCCGGTGATGATGCTCAGCTGGCCCGGGAGCATGTTGATGATGGTCTTGGGCACGTAGAAGGGCGAAATCTTCTTGCCCTCGTGGAAATCGATGGTCTGCTCTTCGATGCCCAGCAGGCCGCCGATGCCCGCGCCCACGATGGCGCCGATGCGCTCGGCGTTGCCGTCGGTGATTTCCAGGCCCGAATCGTTCAAGGCCATGAAGGCGGCACCGAGGCCGTAATGAATGAACGGGTCCATCTTCTTGGCATCCTTGCCAGTGACCCGGAATTTGCCGAACTGTTCGTTGTCGGCGGTGATGTCGAAGTCCCTGACCTCACCTGCGATCTTGGTGGTGAAACGGTCCAGGTAGGACTGCGAAACGTTGGTCAGCGGACCGATGCCGGAACGGCCTTCGGTGATGCCCTTCCAACTGCTGGCCATATCATTGCCCAATGGCGAGACCATGCCCATGCCGGTAACGACGACGCGACGCTTCATTGCAGATTCTCCTGACCCGGATGTTGCGGGTATCACGCGGTATAACGCTCAAAAGCACAGGGCCGCAAGCGCGGCCCCATGGGTTTGCCGCACGCGGTCGCGGCAATCGCCACGGCCGCGCGCGAGCCGCCTGACATCAAGCCTTGACGTGGGCGTTGATGTAGTCGATCGCAGCCTGCACGGTGCTGATCTTTTCGGCTTCTTCGTCCGGGATTTCGCACTCGAACTCTTCTTCCAGCGCCATCACCAGTTCAACGGTGTCCAGCGAGTCAGCGCCCAGGTCATCGACGAACGATGCGCTGTTGGTGACTTCCTCTTCCTTGACGCCAAGCTGTTCGACGACGATTTTCTTGACGCGTTCTTCGATGGTGCTCATTGGATATCGCTCCAGATGGAGTAGTGGTTCAAAAATGACGCCATCCGGTGAGGGATGACCGTGGGATAGTGTAGTGGAAACCAGCGACACCTTGCATTGCAGCAAAACATCAAACGGATCAACCACTTGCGGCGCAATCCATGCGCCACATGCTTACGGCATGTACATGCCGCCGTTCACATGGAGGGTTTCGCCGGTGATGTAGCTGGCCGAAGGACCGGCCAGGAACGCCACCGCGTTGGCGATATCGGACGGCTCGCCGAGCCGCTCCAGGGCGATCGACTTGACCAGGCCGGTGCGCTGCTCTTCCGGCAGGGACTTGGTCATGTCGGTATCGATGAAGCCCGGCGCGACCACGTTGACGGTGATCCCGCGCGAGCCGATTTCCTTGGCCAGCGACTTGGAGAAGGCAATGATGCCGGCCTTGGCCGCGGCGTAGTTGGCCTGGCCGGCATTGCCGGTCACGCCGATCACCGAGGCGATGTTGATGATGCGGCCCTTGCGCGCCTTCATCATGCCGCGGATGACGGCCTTGGAGGTGCGGAAGACGCTGGTCAGGTTGGTGTCCAGGATCGCCTGCCAGTCTTCTTCCTTCATCCGCAGCAACAGGTTGTCGCGGGTGATGCCGGCGTTGTTGACCAGGATGCTGATGGCGCCGAATTCCTTGGCGATACCGTCGAGGACGGCCTCGAGCGCAGCGGCGTCGGTGACGTTCAGCGCGCGGCCGTGGCCACCCACGGCGGCCAGGCGTTCGCCGATGGCGGCGGCACCGGCGTCGGTGGTGGCGGTACCGATGACGGTCGCGCCCTGCGCGGCCAGTGCGTCGGCGATCGCGGCACCGATACCCCGGCTGGCGCCGGTGACCAGTGCGATTTCACCCTGAAGGGGCTTGCTCATCTCTTTTCCTCAAACGGGACCGGTCCGGCCGGCCTGGCACGAAGCCATTCCAGCACGGACGCGATCGGAAGACATCAGGCGGCCCAGGTCTCGCGGGCCGTCTCGAAATCGGCGGGCGTGGACAGTGTGCGCGCGTCCAGCGATTTGTCGATGCGCTTGATCAATCCGCTCAGCACCTTGCCCGGGCCGCATTCGGCCACGCGGGTGACGCCACGGCCGGCCAGGGCCTGCACGCAGCCGGTCCACTGGACGGGCAGGTAGAGCTGCTGCACCAGCGCCTGGCGGATGGCGTCGACGCCGTCATGCACGCGGGCATCGACGTTCTGCACTACCGGCAGGGCCGGAGCGCGCCAGTCCAGGCCGGCCATGGTTTCCGCCAGGCGGTTGGCGGCTTCGCGCATCAGCGGGGTGTGCGAGGGCACGCTGACGGCGAGCTTGACGGCCTTGCGGACGCCCTTCTCGGCCAGCAGGGCCAGCGCGCGGTCCACGGCGGCAGCGTCGCCGCCGATGACGATCTGGCCGGGCGAGTTGTAATTGGCGGGCACCACGACCTGGCTGCCGGCGGCCTGCTCGCAGACCTCCACGACCAGGGCATCTTCGGCACCAAGTACGGCGGCCATGGCGCCGACGCCGGTCGGGGCGGCTTCCTGCATCAGCTGCCCGCGCAGGCGCACGAGGTGTGCGCCGTCACGCAGGGTCAGCGCGCCGGCGGCCACCAGGGCGGTGTATTCGCCGAGGCTGTGGCCGGCCAGCACGGCCGGCTGGACGCCACCCACGGCGTTCCAGGCGCGCCACACGCCGATGCTGGCCGCGAGCAGGGCCGGCTGGGTGTATTCGGTGCGGTTGAGCATTTCCTCTGGACCGCCCTGCGACAGCGCCCACAGGTCGACACCGGCGCCGTCGGAGGCTTCGGTGAAGGCCTCGCGGATCTGCGGGTGCAGCTCGGCCAGTTCGGCCAGCATGCCCAGCGACTGCGAGCCCTGGCCCGGGAACACGAATGCGAGATTGGTATCGGTCACGCGATCATCCGCCTGCAAAAATCGAACGGCGAATGATAAAGGGGAACGTCGCCCTTCGTCTGTACTGCCGCGTATGTCGGGCCGTTCGTCAGGTGAACAGCTGGAGGATGTCCAGGTCGCCGTCGGTGAAGAAATCGAAGCAGAGGGCCACGACCATCAGCACGCCCAGCGTGGTGGCGCCGTGGACGATCAGGATGGAGTGGGCCAGCGCGCGGGCGGAGCGGCCCATCTTCAGGCTGGCGCGGGCCAGGCCCTGCAGGCGGCCGGTGACGTCGTGGGCATGCGCGAGGACCGGGGCTTCGGCGCCGTCCATGGCCTGGGCCATGAGGGTCTGGAGCTGCTGCGGGCGGTCCTCGTAGTACTTGGCGACGCCGTAGCCGAACATCAGCCAGTCGCGGGCCTGGGCCTGGGCGAGGTCCATGACTTCCAGGGGGTCTTCCTCGAAATCGATGAAGCCGATGGCGCTGCCGTCCCAGGTGAGGTTGCGCGGCAGGGGCTGGCCGAAATAGGCGCCCTTGCTGTGCGCCTGGGCGATCGCATTCATGGCCGCGGACACGAGGCGGTCGCGGCCAGCGTCGTCGGCTTCGCGCAGGCAGGTGTTGAACGAGGAGCCGTTGTCGCCCAGCACCAGGGCCGCGTGGCCACTGCCGATCACGCTGGGGACGTTGACGCCCTGGGCCTGCAGTTCGGACAGACGGCGGGCTTCGGTTTCGCGGGCGGCGTCGCCACCGCGGTGCGGCGGCGGGCGCAGGGCATCGAGCTGGAAGCGGCGGGCGATGAAGTTCAGCAGGCCCAGCGCGACCACGCGGCTTCCTTCGCCGTACTGCTTCAGCCAGGCGCGCTGCCCTTCAATGACGATGGGCTCAACCATGACAGTTCTCCTGAAATGCATACGGCCCCGTAATGGGGCCGTAACGACAGCGTCACGTTGTCGTAACTGACACTATCAATAGCGCAGCAGAGCAGAACCCCACGTGAAGCCGCCGCCGAAGGCTTCCAGCAGCAGCAGCTGGCCACGTTCGACGCGGCCGGAGCGGACCGCGTGGTCCAGCGCCATCGGCACCGAGGCCGAGGAGGTGTTGCCGTGCTTGTCCACCGTCACCACGACCTGGTCCATGGACATGTCCAGGCGCTTGGCGGTGGCTTCGATGATGCGCAGGTTGGCCTGGTGCGGGATCAGCCAGTCCAGGTCGTCCTTGGTCAGCGCGTTGGCTTCCAGGGTTTCGTCGACGACCGAGTCCAGCGCCTTGACGGCGTACTTGAACACGTCGTTGCCCTTCATCAGGATCGCGCCGCGGGCATTCTCGCCCTCGCCGAAGCCAGCCGAGACGCCGACCGGGTTCCACAGCAGCTCTTTCTTGCTGCCATCCGAGTGCAGGTGGGTGCTGAGGATGCCGGTGTCTTCGTCGGCCTTGAGCACGACGGCGCCCGCGCCATCGCCGAACAGCACGCAGGTGGTGCGCTCGGTCCAGTCGACGATACGGGTCAGGGTTTCTGCACCGATGACCAGCACGTGGCGTGCATCACCGGAGCGGATGAATTTGTCGGCCACGCTCAACGCGAACACGAAGCCCGAACAGGCGGCGTTGACGTCGAAGGCGGGGCAGCCGGTCGCACCGAGCTTGGCCTGGATCAGGCACGCGGTGGACGGGAAAATCAGGTCAGGTGTGGTGGTACCCACCACGATCATGTCGAGCTGCGAAGCGTCGATACCGGCCGCTTCAAGCGCACGTACCGCGGCGTGGTAGCCGAGGTCGCTGGTCGTCTCGCCTTCGGCCGCAATGTGCCGTTCGCGGATACCAGTGCGCGATTGAATCCACTCATCGCTGGTGTCGACCATTTTCTCCAGATCCTGGTTGGTCAACACTTTTTCGGGCAAATAACTACCAGTGCCCGCGATCCTCGAGTAGATCCGCTTGCTCATTACATGTCCTGTAGCACGATCACCAAACGTGGTGATCGGGAAGAATGGGGTAAAGGCCGCCGCCCGACCGGGCAGCGGCCTTCACAAATCAATCTTCTTCGACGGCCGAGTTCGACTTGGTCGTGATCACCTTCTTGCCGCGGTAGAAACCGTCAGCGGTGATGTGATGACGCAGATGCACTTCACCGGTGGTCGGATCGGTGGACAGCTGCTTGGCGCTCAGGGCGTCATGCGCACGGCGCATACCGCGGCGGGACGGGGTGACACGGGATTTCTGCACAGCCATGGGATTGCTCCAAACTCGGTTCGTTTTGCTTCGTCGTATCGTCGCGCAGGACGCCAGCGCCCAGCACAGTTTTCGCTTTCGCCGCAGCCGCCGACGACAATCCGGCTGCTATTGTTTTTTCAGTGCCGCCAATGCCGCGAACGGATTGGCCTTGCTGATTTCTTCTTCGGTCGGTGCCCAGTCCTTGTCCACGGCCTCACCATCGGGAGACAGCGGCACGACGGGCACGGCCAGGACGAGTTCGTCCTCGACCAGTTCCAGCGGTCGCAGCATGCCGTCTTCCGGCACCAGCCACGGTTCCCAGCCTTCCGGCAGCGAGGACTCTTCCTCTTCGCTGCGGATCAGGCCGAGCCGCTGCACCATCGAAACCGGCAACAGGAAACGCTGCAGGCTGCGCTGACAGATCAGCGGCAGCGCGGTGTCGATGGACAGTTCAACATAGGATACCTGCAGGATGTCGTCGTGCGCGAATTCCAGTGCATAGGTGCACGTTCCTTCGGTATCGGCGACAAGGCCCTGGAGGCGGGTCAATTCCGCTAGATCCACCTGGCCGTCGAAGCACCTGCGTGCTGCGACCATCCGCCAAGCATCCAGCATTTCGGGCACGTTTGCGGACATAAGCCGCTGAATGTTAAGGATCGTCCGGGCTGCTGTCAAATACCTGCGCAGTCAGGTTGCCGATCCCGGCCCGAAGGGCCCAGACTGCCGGCCTTCCGTGCCCGGTATTGTCGCATGACCCCACTGCTGCTTGCCTCCACTTCCCGCTACCGCCGCGACCTGCTGGAGCGGCTCGGCCTGCCCCTGGAGACCGCCCGCCCCCAAGTGGATGAGACGCCCGCCGCCGGCGAGGCCCCACGCGCCGTGGCGGTGCGCCTGGCGCGGGCCAAGGCCGAGGCGGTGGCCCGGATCCACCCCGGCCGCTGGGTGATCGGCTCGGACCAGGTCGCGGAACTGAACGGCGCCCCGCTGGGCAAGCCGGGCACGGTCGACGCTGCCCACGCGCAGCTGGCCGCGATGTCCGGGCAGGTGGTGGAGTTCCACACCGCGGTGAGCCTGGTGCGCGATGGCGAGGCGCTGGAGACCTGTGACCTGACCCGGGTCCACTTCCGGGCCTTGGGCGCGGCCGAGATCGCCCGCTACGTGGCCGCCGAGCAGCCGCTGGACTGCGCCGGCAGCTTCAAGTGCGAGGGCCTGGGCATCACCTTGTTCGAGGCGATCGAGAACCGCGACCCGACCGCCCTGATCGGGCTGCCGTTGATCGCGCTGAGCCAGCTGCTGCGCCAAGCCGGCTACACCCTGCCCTGAGCCTCAGCGCAGCTGCAGCGCCTGCAGGCAGCCCGCATCGAGGTCGCCGGTCGCCCAGCCGACCCAGCGCCCGGCCAAGGGCATCGCCAAGCCCACCGGCCGTCCCGCACACTGCAGGACCAGCCGCGGCGCCCTGCTCTGCGCAGCGAAGTCGATGCGCCACGCCGTGCCACCGAGCGTGTTGCGCACGGCCACCAGGGACACATCGCGGATCGGGACGGCCGTTGACGCCGTTCGCTGTCCCTGCAGATAGAGGGTTTCCGGCCAGGCGAACATCGCGCTGCCGTGCGCACGCAGGCTGGGCAGCGCGGCCTGCACTTCGGCGGGCACGCTCTCGCCATGGGTCTGGTCCGGATCGACCACGCCGGCCGCCGCGGCCGTGGCGGTCATGTTGGCCACGCGCTGCATGCTGGCGCCCAGGTAGGCCATCCATGCCGTACTCGGCAGGGCCGCCACGGCCAGCAGCAGCGCCGCCCAAGCCATCACGCGGGGACGGCGCGGGCCAACGCGCACGAGCGTCCACAACAGCAGGCCGGACCAGAACAGCCACGACCAGGGCACATAGCGCGGCGCGGCCAACTGGGCGGGGAAGTCGGCGAAATAGGACCAGCGGCTGAGGGCGACCAGGCCCCCCACGGCGAGGCCGAACCAGGCCATCGCCAGCGCGACGGATTCCCCTGCCCCGGCGCTGCGCCCGCGCTGCCCGCTGCGCCAGGTCATGCCGAGCAGGCCGACCACGCCGGCCGCGCCGATCAGCAGATGCGGCCAGCGCGAGGTCATCACCGGTCCGAACAGCGACTGGTATGCGCTGGCCACGGCATGCACCGCGCTGCGCACCGGCGCGAACGGCAGCTGCTGGGCGGCCGCCGGATCCAGTGCCGGCCACGCCAGATAGATGAAGGGCGTGGCTAGCCAGCGCAGCAGCACGTCCAGTTGTGCCAACGGCATCAGGCCCATCTGCGAGGGCATGCCCGTGCGGCCCATGCCCAGGTGCAGGCCGACCGCCACGAGCAGCCCGGCGATCAAGGGCAGCCAGTGCGACACCGGTGCACGACGCACCGCCAGCACCGCGGCCAGCCCGACGAACACCGCCACGCCACTGCCGAAGGAGAACGTCGCCGCCACGCCACACACGGCGGCCAGCACCGCACCGCGGCGATCCCCACGCAGCAGCAGGGCGACACCGGCCATCAGCGCGACGGTGATCAGGTAGGCATGCACGGACTCGTTGCCATGGGTCAGCACACGCTGGCTGCCCAGCCAGAAGATTGACAACACGCCGACCAGGGTGGCAGCCGCGCGCACCGACGGCGCCAGCGCATCGGCCTTGAGGATGCGGGCCAGCAGCCACACCGTCACCAGCGCCAACGCCATGCCGGTGCCGATCTGCAGCCATTGATTGCCGTGCAGCCAGCACAGCTCGGCGTAGCGCACCAGGTTCGGCAGGATTTCGCGGTGACCGTTGTCCGACACCAGCACGTTGGACGGCCATGGCATTTCCAGCAGCTTCTGGGTGAAGCGCCACGGATCGGCGTACAGCACGCGCGGCGAGAGCCAGGCCGTGGCCGCGAGGCCCACCCCGACGACGGCCGCGACCGCGCACCACAGCAGGCGCGTCAGCACGGGCGACACCTCCGCGGCAGGCGGGCGGACAGCAGACAAGGGGGCAGATTCCTGCGACGCAGTGCGCATGAGGGTGTCATCCATGGAAGAGCACGTGCGCTCAGCGCGCGGGGACGGTGAAGGCCTGTTCCTGCCATTGCTCCACGCTGCCGTCCTTGCCGTGCAGCGTCATGCCCAGCCAATGGCGGCCGGGCGCGAGGTGGTCGGTCTTCAGCGTGGCATCGAAGGCCACGTTGGGGTGCTGCGGATCCGTGGAAATCTTCCAGGCGCCGGTGATGTCATACGCGCGCCCATAGACCGCATCGCCAACCGGCGTGCCATCGATCAGCAGCTCGACCCGCTCGATGCCCACGCCATCCTTGAACGCCCAGCCCCGCACCTCGAGCGTATCGCCGACCGCGGCGCCGGGCTGCGGCGCATCCACCCAGGCCATCGCCGGGGTCACGCACGGCCCTTCGGCGCGCTCGGTCGGCAGCCTGAAAAGCAGGAAGCGCTGATAGCCGTGATCGTTGCTGACCACGCGCGGCGGCGGCAGCGGCCCCACCTGCTCGCAGACCGCGTGGTAACGCTCCAGCAGATCGCGATAGCGTTGATCGCTGGGCGAGAGCACCAGCAGCATCGGCGTATCGCGCTGGCCGTCGTGCAGCAACCCCCACAGGCCGAGCTGTGCGCTGCGGCCATGCTTGTCGTTCAACGGATGGCGCAGCACCTCGATCGAGGGATCGCGCAGCTGGAAGCCAAGTTCCGCGCCGACCTTGAAGTTGCCGGCCAGCACGCGCGTACCGGGCGGCATGCGTTTCAGTTCTTCGCGTACCGCGCCGGCCAGCGGTTCCCAGCCGGCGAAGTTGCGCGGGTAATACTTGTAGCCCGCCAGCTGCTCGCGCACGCTCGGAATGGAGACCATCAGGTAGTAGCCGAAGGCCAGGGCGAGCCCCGCACCGGCCAACCACCAGCCGGTGCGGCGCAGCCAGCGCGGCCAGCCGTTGAGCACCACCGGCACCGCGATCAGCAGCGCGAGGTAACCCGGCAGCGGCCAGTGGAAACTGATGCGCTCCACATCGGTGAAGAAGCCCAGGGCGAAGATGGACAGTGTCGATACCGCGCCGATCAGGCCGAAGTACCGCCACTGCGCACGCGCGCCACCGCCCGAGCGGGTACCGGCCAGGGCCACCTTCCACATCGCGATGCACAGGATCGGGGTGACCAGCATCGGCTGGATCACCAGAAACCACAGCCCGCTCCATTCGAACGCCCACGGGTGGCGCTCGACCACCTGGAATTTCAGGCCCGCATCATGGTTGTCGGCATTCCACGACAACAGCGGCAACCACGCCAGCACGCCCACCGCCAGTGCGACCCAGACGCGCGGATCGCGCAGTATGCGCCGGCCCTGCGGCAGCACCAGCAGCGCGATGAAGCCGACCACGATCACACCGATGAAGCGGTAATGGCTGAGCGCGCCGATCGCCAGGCCGGCGGCCAGCTTCACTGCCGCCGCCGCGTCGACACTGCGCAGCAGGCGCGCGCCGGCATCCAGGCACAGCACCGCGGCCAGCGCCATCGGCACATCCGGCACGGCCAGCATGCCCAGCGTCGCCGACAGCGGCATCAACAGCGTCAGGCTGCCGGCCTGCCAGCCGGCCACCGCACCAAACCAGCGCGTGGCGATGCGCGAGACCAGCCATGGCAGCCACGCACCGATCGCCAGGAACGGCAGGCGCAGCGCGAGCACATGGTTGCCGCCCACTTCCACGCCCAGGCGCGCCAGCCATGCGGTCAGCCCGGGCAGGTCCGAATAGGCCGCGGCCAGGTGCTGGCCTTCCTGCCAGTAGAAGGCTTCGTCCACGAACAAGGGCAGACGTGCGGCCACCACCAATTTGACGGCGGTGACCAGCGTCCACAACAACAGGAATATGGTGCGTGCGCGTTGTTCGCCCTGCATTGCTCTATAGAATCAGTGGAATCATCGAATCGAGACGGACATGGATCATTCGCCCCCCGTGCCAGCCATGCTAACCGATGTACTGCGACAGTCCCTTCGCGCCGCCCAGGATCAGGTCAACGGGCTGGTGCTGGGAAAGGCGCAGGAGGTGCGGCTGGCCTTCGTGGCGCTGCTCTCCGGCGGCCATCTGCTGATCGAGGACCTGCCCGGGCTGGGCAAGACCACCCTCGCCCATGCCATGGCCTCCAGCCTCGGGCTGGGCTTCCAGCGGGTGCAGTTCACCTCCGACCTGCTGCCTGCCGATGTGCTCGGCGTCTCGGTGTACGACGCCGGCAGCCGCCAGTTCCAGTTCCACCCCGGCCCGGTCTTCACCCATGTGCTGCTGGCCGACGAGATCAACCGCGCGCCACCGCGCACCCAGAGCGCGCTGCTGGAAGCGATGGCCGAGCAGCAGGTGACCCTGGATGGCGTCACCCATCCGCTGCCGGATCCGTTCTTCGTCATCGCCACCCAGAACCCGGTCGACCTGTCCGGCACCTTCCCGCTGCCGGACTCCCAGCTGGACCGCTTCCTGCTGCGGCTGGCGCTGGGCTACCCCAATCCGGAATCCGAGCGCGAGCTGCTGCGCGGCACCGATCGCCGCCATCTGATCGCGCAGGCCACCGCGCGCCTGAGCGAGATCGAGGTGCGCACGCTGCGCGAGGCGGTCGGCCAGGTCCATGCCAGCGAAGCCCTGATCACCTACGTGCAGGCCCTGCTCGCGCGCAGCCGCCAGCACGCCGGGGTGCGCGTCGGCCTGTCGCCACGCGCCGGCCTGGCGTTGCTGCGCGCGGCGAAGGCACATGCGCTGCTGCTGGGCCGCGCGCACGCGGTGCCCGAAGACGTGCAGACACTGTTCGTCGCGGTGGCCGGGCATCGCCTGGTGCCGGAGGCCGAAGCCGGCAACGGGCCCGCACTGGCCCGCGCCATCCTCCAGACCGTGCAGGTCGACTGAGATGCGCCGCGGCTGGGGAGCCCGCTGGCAGCAACTGCAACACCTGGCGCGGCCGCGCCGACCGGAGCACCTGCCGTGCCGGTTCGACCGGCGCCGCATCTACGTGCTGCCGACGCGCTTCGGCCTGTTCGTCGCCGCGCTGCTGTCGGCGATGCTGATCGGCGCACTGAACTACAACAACAACCCGGCCCTGCTGCTGGCGCTGCTGCTGGCCACCGTCAGCATCGCCAGTGCGATCAGCGCGCACCTGCAGCTGTCCGGCCTGCAGGTGGATGCGGTCTCGGCCGAACCGGTGACGGCGGGCGCGCCGTTGCGGCTGCGCATCAGCCTGTCCCGCGCCGATACCCGCGCCCGTCGCGGACTGCAGGTGGAGCACGCCGGCGTCAGCGCGTTCGGGCATCTGGTCGACAGCGATCAGATCGAAGTCGATCTCGACCTGCCCACCCACCAGCGCGGCTGGTTCGACCTGGCGCGGATCCGCCTCGCCACCACCCAACCGCTCGGCCTGGTGCGGGCGTGGTCGTGGGTGTGGCCGGAGACGCCGCTGCTGGTCTATGCCGCACCGGAATCGCACGCCCCCGCACTGCCGGAAAGCGGCGGCGATCCGCTGCATACCCGCGTGCACGCCAGCGGCGACGAGCTGCATCAGCTGCGCCCCTATCGCGCCGGCGACCCCACCCGCAGCATCGCGTGGAAGCACTCGGCGCGGCGCGACACCCTGCTGGTGCGCGAGTACGAAAAACCGGTCGGGGTGGAGATCGTGCTGGACTGGTGGCGCCTGGCGCCGCTGGGCACCGAAGCACGGATCGCGCGGATGGCGCGCTGGGTCGACCTGGCCGAACGCGAAGGCCGCCGCTACACGCTCAAGCTGCCTGGCCAACCGGTGCTCGGCCCCGGCAACGGCAGCGCCCATCACCATCTGTGCCAGCGCGCGTTGGCGCTGTTGCCCCATGACTGACACGCCGGCCGCCCTGCTGAGCCCCGGGGCGCGCGCCTGGACGCTGGCCAGCGCGGCGCTGGGCCTGCTGCCGCTGCTGCTGCAGCTGCCCACCGTGCTGGCCGCCGTCATCGCCGGCGTCGCCCTGCTCACCGCCGCCGCCTCACGCCAGCGCCTGCTGCCGGGCGCGCTGCGCCTGCTGCTGGTGCTGGGCATGCTCGCGGCCATCTACTGGCAGATGGGCCCGCGCCCCGGCCGCGACACCGGCTGCGCGCTGCTGGCCGCCATGCTCGCGCTGAAATCCAGCGAGCTGCGCAGCCTGCGCGATGCCCGCAGCCTTGTCGGCTTCGGCCTGTTCGGCCCGTTCGCCGCGTTCCTGCTCGACCAAGGGCCGCTGACCATGGCGCTGGCGGTACTGGCTGGCCTGGTCGCCCTGCTCGCGCTGCAGCGGCTGGCCCATGTGGAGGGCCAGGCACCGCCGGCGCCGCTCAAGCGCCAACTGCGCGGCATCGGCCGGCTGGTCCTGCTCGGCCTGCCGCTGGCGCTGGCCGGCTTCTGGCTGTTCCCGCGGTTGAGTGAACCGCTGTGGGGCATCCCGGACCGCGCGGTCGGCAAGCCCGGGCTGTCGGACACGATGGAGCCCGGACAGTGGCTGGACCTGATGGCCGACGACACCCCGGCGCTGCGCGTGCAGTTCTTCGGTGCGATCCCGGTGCCGCAGCAGCGGTACTGGCGCGGCCCGGTACTGACCCGTTTCGATGGCCAGCGCTGGGAACAGGACACGCGACAGAGCGAACGCGCCCCCGCCGCAGTAACCCATGCCGCCACGCAGTGGGAGTACCAGATCGATTACGAGCCGACCGACCGCCGCCAGCTGGTCGCGCTGGACCTGCCGCTGCAGGCGCCGCCCGGCAGCGAACTGGATGCCAACCACAGCCTGCGCAGTCGCGCGCCGCTGAACGCATTGACCCGCTGGCGGCTGACCTCCGCGCCGGCCGTGGCCTATACCGAAGCGTTGACGCCGTACGAGCGCCGGCTGGCGCTGCAGCTGCCCGCCGGCGTGAACCCGCGCACGGCCGTGCTGGCCCGCCAATGGCGACAGGAGGCCGGCAGCAACGATGCGGTGATCGTGCAGCGCGCGCTCGACTGGGTCCGGGCGAGCTTCGTCTACACCCTGGATACGGCCGAGCCGGGCCGCGATGGCGTGGACGAATTCCTGTTCGACCAGCAGGCCGGTTTCTGCCAGCACTTCAGCTCTTCCTTCGTCGTGTTGATGCGCAATGCCGGCATCCCCGCGCGGGTGGTGACCGGCTTCGCTGGCGGCATGCGCAATCCCTACGGCAACTACTGGGTGCTGCGCCGGATGGACGCGCACGCCTGGGCCGAAGTGTGGCTGCCCGGCCGTGGCTGGGTGCGAGTCGACCCGACCGCCGCCGTGGCGCCCGAGCGCGTCTACGACACGCTCGAAGACCGGCTGGCCGCCGGCGCGGCCGGCGCCGTGTTCGACAGCCGCTGGCTGCAGATCGGACAGATGGGCGATTGGCTGCGCCGGGGCTGGAACGACCTGGTCCTGTCCTTCGATGCCAACCGCCAGCAGCAGCTTCTTGAACCGTTTGGTTTCAAACGGCTGGATCCGGGCCAACTGGTCGGAATTTTCATCGTCTTCGCGCTGGCCGCGCTAGGCTGGATGGCATGGCTGCTGGCCCGCGGCGAACGCGAGCGCGACCCGCTGTTGCGGGCCTGGCATCGGCTGGGACGCCGTTACGCACGCTATGGGCTGTCCCGCGCCAGCGCCGAACCCGCTGGCGAGTGGGCGCGCCGGGTGGACCGGCAGCGACCCGATCCTGCGCTGTTGTCGCTCAGCGCGCGTTTCGTCCAGGCGCGCTACGCTGGCGCTGACGTCGACCTCACTTCATTATTGCGCGACCTGCGCAGGCATCGCCCGACCTCCGGAGCATCCCCATGAAGATTCAAATCCTGCTTCCCCTTGCTGCCTCTCTGGCACTGGCTGCCTGCGCCACCGCGCCGAAGCCGTTGCAGGGGCAGTTCAGTATGGTCAGCCCGCGCGACGCGGTTCCCACCCAGCAGGTGGGCACTCCGGTACGGTGGGGTGGTCGCATCATCGAAACCAATCCGGGCCAGGGCCAGACCTGCTTCCAGATGATCTCGCGCCCGCTCAACGGCAGCGGCCGCCCGAGCACCACCTCGGCCGACGCCAGTGACGGCCGCTTCATCGCCTGCCGCGCCGGCTTCTACGATCCGGCGGTGTTCGAGCCGGGCCGCGACGTGACCTTCATCGGCAAGATCGGCGGCTACGAGAACACCCGTATCGGCGAGTACGACTACCGCCTGCCGAAGCTGGACGCCGACGTGATCTATCTGTGGCCGGAACAGCGCCAGGTCGATGTGGTGCCCGCCTACCCGTACGGCCCGTGGGGCCCGGGCTGGGGTCCGGGCTGGGGCTACCGCGGCTGGGGCTGGTGGTAACACGCTGACGCAGAAACGCCGCCCTCGGGCGGCGTTTTTGTTTGCGCCTGGCCGGCTCAGCCGTTCGGCGTACCGAAGTGACCCAACTGCGCGCCGGCCAGCAGGTGCAGGTGGATATGGAACACGGTCTGCCCGGCATGCTCGCGGCAGTTCATGACGATGCGGTAGCCGTCCTGTGCGAAACCTTCGCGGCGCGCGTACTCGGCGGCGGCCATGGCCAGCTTGCCGATCAGGTGCGCCTGGTCCGGCCGCACATCATCCAGGGTCGGGATCGCCTCGTGCTTCGGAATGAACAACACGTGCACCGGCGCCTGCGGCGCGATGTCCTTGAAGCCGAGCACCTCCTCGTCTTCGTAGACGATGGTGGCCGGAATTTCGCGGCGGATGATCTTGCCGAACAGGGTGTCGTGGCTCATGAGGGCACCTCGTGGAACAGGGCCTTGGAGAGTAGCGCGGATGCGCGTCCGGTTTCGATCATTGCCGCGCGCTGCGCGGCGTCACTCCTGGACTTCGGTCCGCGTGCCGAACGCGTGCGACAGCGTGCCGCGATCCACGTATTCCAGCTCGCCGCCCAGCGGCAGGCCCTGCGCCAGGCGGCTCGGCCGCACCTTGTAGCCGCGCGCCATCTGCGCGAGGTAATGCGCGGTGGCTTCGCCTTCCACGGTGGCGCTCGTGGCGATGATCAACTCGTTGACCTCGCCCTGCTTCAGGCGCGCCTCCAGCTGATCCAGGCCCAGTTCGCGCGGGCCGATGCCGTCCAGCGGCGACAGCCGCCCCTGCAGCACGAAGTACACCCCGCGATAGCCGGTGGCCGTTTCGATAGCCAGGCGATCGGCTGGCGATTCCACCGCACACAGCTGCTGGCGCTCGCGGCTGCCGTTGGCGCAGACCGCACAGATGTCGGTCTCGCTGAAATCCCGGCACTGTTCGCAATGCCCGATCCGTTCGATCGCCTTGGCCAACACCTCGGCCAGCTTCTGGCCGCCCTCGCGCTCGCGTTCGAGCACGTGGTACGCCATGCGCTGGGCGGTCTTCTGGCCCACGCCCGGCAACACGCGGAAGGCCTCGATCAATTGTTCGAGCAGGGGCAGGCTCATGGCGGATCGCTCATCTCAGAAACAAGCGCGCGAAGCCCGAAGGCTTCGCGGCGCGGTCACCACGGTCGCGCCAGGCGGGCACCCGGCGCAGGCGGTGGGTCAGAACGGCAGCTTCATGCCCGGGGGCAGCTGCATGCCGGCGGTCGCCGAACCCATGCGGTTCTTCGACTCGGCATCGATCTTGTTGGAAGCATCGTTGAACGCCGCCGCCACCAGGTCTTCGGTCATTTCCGCATCGGCCAGCACCGACGGATCGATCCGCACCTTGCGGCATTCTTTGGTGCCGGTCAGGGTCACGCTGACCATGCCGCCGCCGGCACTGCCGGTCACTTCCAGCTTGGCGAGGTCTTCCTGGGCCTTCTGCAGGTTTTCCTGCATCTTCTGGGCCTGCTGCATCAGTTGGGCGATATTGCCGCGCATGGGTCTTTACTCTTCAAAAGGACGAATGGAATCGGCGACGACCCGGGCACCGTGTTGCTGGACCAGCAACTGCACCGACGGATCGGCCATGAAAGCGGCTTCCGCCGCCGTTTGGCGTTCGCCACGCTGGCGGTCAGCGCGCTGATGCAGGGTCTCGGCACCGGCCGCGCCGGTATCGATCACCAGGCGCGGGGCCTGCCCCAAGGGGCCGGTCAACGCCGCGATCAGCGCCGCCTGCGAGCGGTCCGAACTCAAGTACTCAAATCCGGGCGAAATCGCCAGTTTCAAGACGCCGTACTGGTAGCTGATGAACGCCGAGTGCGCGGCCAGCTGCTTGGACGGTCCATTGAGCTGGCTGCCGGCCACCAGTTCCAGCCACGCATCGGCGGTCAGGTCGCCCTGTGCCTCCGAGGGCGCGGTCTCCGGCGCCGAGGGTGCGATGGCGATGCCCTCCGGGCGGGCCACCGGGGCGGGGGCTTCCCGTACAGGCGCGGGAGCAGCAGGTGCCACGGTCCGCTCGGGCGGCGCTTCCCACGGGGCGACCATGGCCGCATCCGGGGTGGCCATTTCCGCGGCCAGCGCTTCGTCGCGATCAGCCGCGTCGCTTTCACGGTGCCACGGCGGCAGGTCGTCGTCGGCCGAGGGGGCCGAGACGGCAGGCTTGGCCGGTTTCACCGGTTCGGCGGCTGCCGGCGCCGGGGCAGGCTTCCTGGGTGCCGGCGCCATGGGCGCCTCGGGCGCCGCGGCAACGACGGGGGCCACCGCGGCCGCCTGAGCGACGGGGGCACTGGCCCTGGTCGACGCTGCGGCCGGAGCGGCGCTCGCTGACGCAGCGGCCATGCCGGTGCCCTGGCCGCTGGCCTGGCCACCACTGTTCACTTCGGTGCCGGTGCCCGGATCGCGGGGCACCGGCGGTACGGCGGCGGCCGGACGGAACGCCAGCATGCGCAGCACGGCCATCTCGAACCCGGCACGCGGGCTCGGGGCCAGGTGCAGGTCACGGCGACCGCCCAGGGCCATCTGATACCAGAGCTGGACCACTTCCGGGCGCAGGCGCTGGGCGAAGGCCTCGGCATCGATCCCCTCGCCCGCCGTCGCGGCGCCCGGCACCAGCTGCTGCACCTGGATCCGGTGCAGGGCTTCGGCCAGGGCGTCGAGCACCCCGCTCCAGTCCGGCGAGAACTCGGCCAGCAGGGCCACGGTCTGCAGCAGGCGCGGGCCATCACCATCGGCCAGCGCATCCAGCATCGCCGCGACCTGGGTGCGGTCGACCGTGCCCAGCATCGCGCGCACCACATCCTCGCGCAGCGCGCCGCCGGCATAGGCAATCGCCTGGTCCAGCAGCGACAGGCCGTCACGCAGGCTGCCATCGGCCGCCTTGGCCAGCTGCACGATCGCGGTCGGGTCGGACTCGATCTCCTCGGCGGCCAGGATCTTCGTCATCTGGCCCTGGATCTGGTCCTCGTCCAACCGCTTCAGGTTGAACTGCAGGCAGCGCGAAAGCACCGTCACCGGCAGCTTCTGCGGGTCGGTGGTGGCCAGCAGGAACTTCACATGCTCCGGCGGCTCTTCCAGCGTCTTCAGCAGCGCATTGAACGCCGCCTTGGACAGCATGTGCACTTCGTCGATCAGGTAGACCTTGTACTTGCCGCGGGAGGGCATGTACTGGGCGTTCTCGATCACCTCGCGGACATCGTCCACACCGGTATTGGACGCGGCATCGATCTCGAGCAGATCGATGTAGCGGCCGGAGTCGATATCCAGGCAGGCCGGACACTGACCGCACGGATCGGCGCTGGTGCCCTGCTCGCAGTTCAGCGACTTGGCGAAAATACGGGCAATGGTGGTCTTGCCGACCCCGCGGGTGCCGGTAAACAGGAACGCATGGTGCACCCGGCCGCTGTCCAGCGCATTGCTGAGCGCACGGACCACGTGTTCCTGGCCCACCAGCTCGGCAAAACGCTTCGGACGCCACTTGCGGGCAAGGACGAGATAGGACATCAGGCCACCGTCTTCATCGGGACGACCATTGTGCCACGCCTGTCCAGCCCCCCTGCCCTCTGTGACGAACCGCTTGTGCGATTCCAATTCCCCCGCTAGAATCTGCGCCCCTGCAGCGGGTTATCGCAGCAGGTCCGGAGAGGTGTCCGAGCGGTTGAAGGAGCACGCCTGGAAAGTGTGTAAGCGTCTAAACCGCGCTTCGGGGGTTCGAATCCCCCTCTCTCCGCCAGACAAACGTAAAAGGCCGCCCTTCGGGGCGGCCTTTTGCGTTTCTCACGTTCGTCATTCATCCGGCTCCGGTAGCAGCGCGCGAAACCATGGAGAGGGGGATGAGAACCCCCGACCGGGGGTTCGACGGATTCGCCGGGAGCGAATCCGGACAGCCGAACGGCTGGCCCTGGAGCGCGTCAGCGCGGAAGGGCTGGGTGCATGGATGCACCCAGCAATCCCAATGAAGTGGCCAGCCTGCATCCGAAGCCGACCACCCCAACGCGGAGCATGCCAAAGTCGTCCCCATGCCCACCCTCCGCCCCTACACCCCAACAGACGCCCCCGCCTGCCTCGCACTGTTCGACTCCAACGTGCCGCGTTACTTCGCCCCACACGAACGCCAGGACTTCGCCACCTACCTGCTCCACCCGGAGCGCACCCACGATTACCTCGTGATCGACCACAACGGCCAGCTCGTCGCCTGCGGTGGCCTCGCCCTCGACAACGAACACACCGCCGCCTTCTGCTGGGGCATGGTCGACCGCACCCGGCATCGCCAAGGCCTCGGCACGCAGCTCTCCCACGCACGCTTGGCCCACGCAGAAACGCTCGGCGCCCAGCGGGTAACGCTCAGCACCAGCCAGCACACGCAGGACTTCTACGCCGGCCTCGGCTTCGTCGTCACCCACATTACTCCCGATGGGCATGGCCCCGGGCTGGATGCGGTGGAGATGGTGCTCGAACTGGCGCCGCACTGAGCGGCGCCAGCGATTCGATCGGGTCAGCCGTGCGCCAGCCACGCATGGCGTGGCTCTACCCTTGAAGCCGCAGCCTGCGCTTCAACGCCTCAACTGCTCGACAGCTTCATCAACACCAGCCCGCTCACGATCAACACCGCCGCGGCAATCCGCATCGCGCTGACCTGCTCGCCGAGGAAGGTAATGCCGATCACGAACGCGCCGACCGCGCCGATGCCGGTCCAGATCGTGTACGCAGTGCCGAGCGGCAACGTGCGCATCGCCAGCGACAGCAGCCAGAAGCTGGCGATCATGGTAACGAGGGTGATGATCGAGGGGGTGAGCTTGCTGAACCCCTCGGACTGCTTCATCGAGAACGCCCAGACGATTTCCAGTACACCAGCTGCCAACAGATAGATCCAGGCCATGCGGCCCTCCTTGATGGGGGCCAGGCCGTCCTGGTCAGTGGGTCCCGAAATGGGGGAGGCCGTTCCTCCTGTGCCGCGTATTTTAGCAACCCGCCCGCGCAGTGGCCGCTGCCTGCGGCAACGGGCTACACGGGATTCAGGCTGGGCAGTCTGGCACTGCGTGCCGCGCATGCGCTAGAATACGCGACTGCACTGCCGGACCAGTTCCTGCGCTGCAGCTTCCGCCTGCGGTTGGCTGATCCTTGATCGCCCGGCAGCCGGAACGTCTCTATGGTGGCCCCGTCGGCCCCTCGCGACGCTAGGTCGAAAATCCCGCCAGGGCCGGAAGGCAGCAACGGTATCGATCGACGCGGGCGCCGAGGTCAGCCGGCGGGGCCGCCACCTTTTTGGCCCCCCCTGTTCTCCTTCGCGATGCTGCCGGTCAAGGCGCCGCGGGCGTGCCCTGGTGGAACACCATCCGCCACGCCTCGCCACGCAGCCGCCACAGCGAACTGCGCAGCACCTCGCGCTGGCGCTCGCCCTCGATCACATACCAGCTGCGGTAGCGCACCTGTGCCAAGGTCGGGGCCAGCAGGACGACGGCGTAATCGCTGGACACAATCTCCACCTGCGCGCGCTCACGCGGAATCTCGGCCAGCGCGGCAGCACGGTCGAAACAGGTGCCCGAGCTGCCGATCTCGCGGAAGTCGTCATCCAACAGCGCCGCCAGCTGCCCGACATCACCGCGAACCGCTGGCGCATGCAACGCGCGTTCGAGCGCCTGCAGATGGGCGGCCAGCGCGTCATCCATGCTCAGGGAGGATCCTGCGCCAGCACGTGCATGGCGGTTGGAGTCGCCAGCGCCACACGTTCACCGGGCAGCGCCACGCGGTGGCCACGCTGGCGCAATGCCTCGCCGTCGGCCTCGCTGGCGTAGTGATAGAGCATCATCCGCGCCTGCAGCTCGGCCGTGTACTCACGCTCCAGGTCATCCACGCCGGTGTGCGACGGGTTGCCGTGCAGGCCGCAGTCGTGCGCGATCAGCTCGTTGTCGTCGGCGTAGCGCGCCAGCATTTCCGGAATCGGACGGGTATCCCCGCTCCAGGTGACCGCCCCCTTCAGGCGCAGGCCATAGGCGGTTTCCGGCCAGTGATGGCGCACCGGGAACACCTCCAGGCGCACGCCGTCATGCCAGAACGCGTCGCCGACGACGATCAGCTGGAAGGCATCCCAGAAATTCGCACCGCCCTCGGCCAGCACGTTCGGGTAATCGGCCACGCGCTTGTGCAGCAACGGCACCACGCTCGCCGGCACGTAGACGCGGATGCGCCCACGGCGCTGCGGCGAGAAGTACGCATCCACGAACAGGCGCTCGAAACCGGCGACATGGTCCAGGTGCACATGGGTGACGAACACGGCCTGCGGCACATGGCCGTAGTGCGCCTGGAAGGCGGTCAGCCCTTCCCCGCCGCAGTCGATGGTGAGCCACGGGCGGCCATCGCGCTCGATCACCGCCATCGGTGAACCCAGCTGCACGGCCGACGCATTGCCGACCCCCATGAAACGCAATGCCCAGTCCATCAGTAACCCCGGTTCCAGGCCAGATCGTAGGCGCGGCGCAGCCGTGCGTAGTCCTTCTCGACGTCGTCATGGCTGCGCTCACCACGCAGTTTGATCAGCGAACGCAGCAGCCGCTTGAGATTGCGCTCGCGCCAGCGGGTGGCGGGGATGCGCAGCACGCCACGAT
Source organism: Stenotrophomonas sp. TWI1183 (assembly GCF_039673115.1). Classification (NCBI taxonomy): domain Bacteria; kingdom Pseudomonadati; phylum Pseudomonadota; class Gammaproteobacteria; order Lysobacterales; family Lysobacteraceae; genus Stenotrophomonas; species Stenotrophomonas sp. TWI1183. Next base: position 41,131 of record NZ_JBDJKZ010000016.1, on the reverse strand, counting down.
CGAAATCGATCAACCAGCCGTGGCCGTTGGCATCGAACAGAATGTTGTGGGCGTTGAGATCGGCATGATCCAGCCCCACGCGATGAAAGCGCGCGATCAGCCGGCCGGTCTCTTCCCAGGGGGCCCCGCGCCCGGCGACCAGCGCGCGGTCGGCCAGCGAGCGCACGCCCTCCAGCCGCTCCATCAGGATCGCCGCTTTGTAGCGCAGACCTTCGCGCATGTAGAACGCGGCGATCGGTCGGGGCACCGGCAGCTTCTGCGCGTGCAGGGCACGCATCAGCCGGAATTCGGCAAAACTGCGGGTGCGGTTGGCGCCGCGCCAGATGTAGTGGTCCCGGCTCAGCTTGGCCGCCAGGCCGCCGCGCAGGTACTGGCGCAGCACGGCGTGGCCGAAGGGCGCATCGACGAACCAGGCGCCGCCCCGGCCGCCATCACCGACCGGCCGCGCCCGCTCGCCCCAGTGCGCCGGCGAGAACAGGCTCATCTCGGCTTGCCGCAGGGCTTCGCGGTCGAACAGAATGGCACCGATACCGCGTCCATCGCGGCAGGGCGTCAGCGCTTCAGTGGCGTCGAATGCGACCATTCCTTCGAGTCTAACAACACCATGGCACCAACGTCCTCTTCCTTGTGTCTTTTGCGTTTGTCCGCGCTGGGGGACGTGACCCATGTGGTGCCGCTGGTGCGCACGCTGCAGCAGGCCGATCCCGGGGTGTCGCTGCACTGGATCATCGACAAGGCCGGCCACAAGCTGCTCGACGGGCTGCCTGGCGTGACCTTCCACAGCTACGACAAGAAGACCGGCCTGCCGGGCATGCGGGCCCTGCGCGACAGCCTTCCCGCCGGGCGTTTCGATGCGCTGCTGCAGATGCAGGTCGCCTTCCGCGCCAACGTGCTCTCGGCCTTCGTACCCGCCAAACGCCGCATCGGCTACGACAGATCGCGCTCCAAGGACCTTCACGGGCTTTTCATCAATGAGCGCATTCCCGACCGCCCGGGCATCCACGTGCTCGACGCGATCGGCAGCTTCTGCGAGCCGCTGGGCCTGAAACAGACCGAGGTCAGCTGGGATCTGGCCGTGCCGCCGGCGGCGTTCGAGTGGGCCAACGCCCAGTGGGCCGACGACGGCCGCCCGGTGCTGATGATCTCGCCCTGCTCCAGCCACGTACGCCGCAACTGGTATGCCGACCGCTATGCGGCCGTGGCCAACCACGCCACCTCACGCGGCTGGCGCGTAGTGCTGTGCGGCGGGCGCAGCGACCTCGAACGCGGCATGGCCGATGCCATCCAGGCACAGCTCACCACGCCGGCGCTGGATCTGGTCGGCAAGGACACGCTCAAGCAATTGCCCGCCCTGTTGGCGCGCGCCGCGCTGGTGATGACGCCCGATTCGGGCCCGATGCATATCGCCAACGCGATGGGCACCAAGGTGCTCGGCCTGCATGCGGCCAGCAACCCGCACCGCAGCGGCCCCTACTCCGACCGCCGCTACTGCGTGGACCGCTACGACGATGCCGCGCGCCGATTCCTGGGCAAGCCGGCCAGCGAACTGAAGTGGGGCGCGAAGGTCGAGTTCGACGACGTGATGCAGCTGATCACGGTCGAGGACGGCATTGCCGCCTTCGAGCGGTATGTCGCCGATTACACGCCGCGCGGCGCGTAATCCTTGTACGACTTCTCTTCCACGTAGAGCGAGCCCAGCGCCAGGTTGATGTCCTTCTTGATGCGGGCGCGCTCATCGTTCTGCTGGTAGACGCTGCGGGCCAGTTCGACGAAGTGGTCGTCGAAGGCCTGCGCCTTGTCCTGCAGGCGGATGTTGTCTTCGATGTCCCACAGGCGCTCGTTGACGGCCTTGAGCTCGGCACGCAGGCGCGCGATGTCCTTGACCCCGGCCGGGTGCGCCATCCAGGTCTTTTCCAGCGCGCTCAGCTCGGTGCGGATGTTGGCCAGCTTGGCCTCGTCGCTGATGCGCTCGGACTTGATCTGCAGGATCGAGATCTTGTCGAGCAGTTCACCGAAGGACACGGGGACGAGGATTTCAGCGGTCATGGTGGGGATCCGTTACGTGAGGTGGGCAGTTTAGCGGAGCGCATGTTGGACGGGTGTGGGGCGGGGGTGTTGCCCTCCGGCAGAGCCACGCCATGCGTGGCTGCGCAGTGGTCGGCGGAAGGCAGCCACGCTGGGCGTGGCTCTACCGTGATGGCGTCGTGTGGCCTGCGGGGTGGCCGCTTCATTGCCGGGATTGCTGGGCCCATCCATGGGCCCAGCCCTTCCGCGCTGCGCGCTCCAGGGCCAGACGTTCGTCTGTCCGGATCTGCTCCTGCAGATCCGTCGAACCCCCGTCGGGGGTTCTCATCCGCCCATCAGGCAGATAAAAAGAAAAGGGCTGCCCGATGGGCAGCCCTTTTCTTTTTATCTGGCGGAGAGGGGGGGATTCGAACCCCCGAGGCGCTATAAACGCCTGCCTGATTTCGAGTCAGGTACATTCAACCGCTCTGCCACCTCTCCAGATGGTCCCGGCGAACCGGGACGCGAATGATACGGGCAGGAGGCGCTGGCGACAAGTCATTGCGGGCAAAGAAGTGAATTTCTTCTGTATGGATGCCTTGCCGGATGTCCGGCGGGCCGCGATCATGCCGTTATCCCTCGCAATCCTCACCGGCCCGCGCCTTCCCATGATCGAATTCGGACACCTGACCCACCCCGGCCTGCGCCGTGACCTCAATGAGGATACGTATTACGGCGATGGCGAACTGGCGCTGTGGCTGGTCGCCGATGGCATGGGCGGGCACGCCTGTGGTGAGGTGGCCAGTGCGCTGGCGCGCGAGACCATCGTGCGCGAGATCCGCCGCGGCGCGACGCTGGCGCATGCGATCCGGATCGCCGATGAGGAGATCATCCGCACCTCGCGCCGCCGCAACGACAGCCTGCCGATGGGGACCACCGTGGTGGCGGCCCGGGTACAGGGCAATCGGTACGAGGTGGCGTGGGTCGGTGACAGCCGCGCGTATCTGTGGCGCGACGGCACGCTGGCCCAGCTCAGCCAGGATCACAGCGTGGTCCAGGAACTGGTCGCACAGGGCAATCTGACCGCCGAGCAGGCCCGCGCGCATCCGCACCGCAATGTGGTGACCCAGGCGCTCGGCGTGACCGATCCGGCGCACCTGAATGTGGCGACCACCACCGGTGAGCTGCGCCCGGGCATGCAGCTGCTGCTGTGCAGCGACGGGCTGACCGAAGAGGTCGAGGACAAGGGCATCGCCCGCACCCTCGCCTTCGACGATGCCAGTGCACAGGAATGCGTGGATACCCTGGTCGCCGCCGCGCTGGATGGCGGCGGCTCGGACAACATCACGGTGATTCTGGTGCGGTGCCACTGATACAACCGTCCCGACCAACGGTCGGGACCTACCGCCGGGGTTGTTGCGTCAGGCGCTGACCGCTTCTACCGCTTCGGGTTCACCATCCCAGATCGCGCGGCCGGCCTTTTTGCGCAGCTTGGCCAGACGCGCTTCGTGCGCTTCCAGCTCCGAGGCCGTGGCGACCACGCGCGGGCGTGGCAGCAGACGCGAGGTGTCGAAGGTCTGCGCGTGGGCGCTGCCGGGCTTGTGGTCGTCGGCCGAGCCGAAGCCGATTTCTTCCTGGCCCGAGGTCAGCGCGATGTACACATCGCCCAGGATCTGGGCATCGAGCAGGCCGCCGTGCAGCTGGCGGTGCGCGTTGTCCACGCCCAGGCGCCGGCACAGCGCGTCCAGCGAGTTGCGCTGGCCGGGGAAGCGCTCGCGCGCCATCTTCAACGTATCGATCACCGTGCAGCGGTCGGTGATCTTGCCGTAGTGGTCGCCGAGCAGCGACAGCTCGTTGTCCAGGAAGCCCAGATCGAACGCCGCGTTGTGGATGATCAGCTCGGCGCCGTCGATGTAGGCGAGGAAGTCATCGACGACCTGGGCGAAGTCCGGCTTGTCGGCCAGGAACTCCAGGGTCAGGCCGGTGACTTCCTGCGCGCCCTGTTCGAACTCGCAGTCCGGCTTGAGGTACTGGTGGTAATTGTTGCCACTGGGGCGGCGCTCGAGCAGTTCCACACAGCCGATTTCGACGATGCGATTGCCCTTCCGCCATTCCAGGCCGGTGGTTTCGGTATCAAGGATGATCTGACGCATGGGCTCAGTGTACCGGGCCGGCGGCGCGGATCCGGATCGCGGCGTCGCGCGCCAGCTGGTCCACGCGCTCGTTGTCCGGGTCGCCGGAGTGGCCCTTCACCCAGCGCCAGTCGATGGTGTGCTTCAGCGTGGCCGCGTGCAGGCGCTCCCACAGCTCCCGGTTCTTGACCGGCGAGCCGCCGGCGGTCTTCCAGTTCTTGCGGATCCAACCGGGCATCCACTCGGTCAGGCCCTGGCGCACGTACTGCGAATCGGTGAACAGCACGATGTTGCACGGCTCGGTGAGCGCTTCCAGCCCCGAGATGGCCGCCATCAGTTCCATGCGGTTGTTGGTGGTATGCGCTTCACCACCGCTCAGCTCGCGTTCGTGCGCGTTGTAGCGCAGCAACGCCGCCCAGCCGCCGGGGCCGGGATTGCCGAGGCAGGAACCGTCGGTGTGGATTTCTATCGTCTTCATTCCATTCCAGATCAGGTGGCCACGGTCCCGTGCCAGCGTGGCACGGCCACGGGCGTCGGTCCCGGCAGGGCCAGAGTGCGTTTTTCAGCGGTGAACAGACAGGCGGCCCGCAACGGGGCGAGGTCGCGCCGGGCCGGCGAGCGGTCGCGCCACATCGGGCCGAGGTACTGCAGGTCCTCGCAGCTCAGGCCGGCCTGCGTGAGGGTGTGGCGCAGCCGCTGCGGGCTGCGCACGACCAGCCCGTGATGGCGCCACTGGCGGCGGTACGGGCTGAACGGGTTGAGGGTGGACAGCCACAGGCGGCCGCCCGGCATCAGCACGCGGGCGCAGTCGGCGATCAGCTGCTCGGCATCGCGCGCGGTGACGTGCTGCAGGACGATCGCATTGACGCTCTCGTCCGGCAGCGGCAGCGGCAGGCCGCAGTGCACATCTCCGGCGTAGGCCGCCCCGTCCCGGAACAGGCGCAGGCCGCGGCCGGGCAGGTCGACACGCTCCAGCCAGCCGGGCGTCGGTGCCACCCACAGCCAGGGGTTCACCGGGCGCTCGGCAAGCAGGCTGCGCAACCGCTCGGATTCCAGACGGCACAAGGCTTGTGCCGGTTCAGTATCAAACCAGGATGCGACTGTCGCTTGACGGGGGCTCGGCACGAGGGGCATGGTCCAATTCTATGCGACTGACCGCCCTACCCGCGTTTGCGGACAATTACATCTGGGCGCTGGTCGCCGACAACGGCCGCGCCATCGTCATCGACCCCGGCCAGGCCGACCCCGTTCTGGCCGCCGCAGCGCAGCAGGGATGGGTTCCCCACAGCATTCTGTTGACCCACCACCACGACGACCACATCGGCGGCGTGGCCGAGCTGCAGGCCCGTTTTCCCGCGGTGGAGGTGTACGCACCGGTGGAACCGCGCATCGCGATCCCTGCCCACCGGGTGGCTGAAGGTGAATGCGTTCAGGCATTGGGGCTGGGGTTCCACGTAGTATCCGTGCCCGGGCACACCCGGAGCCATATCGCGTTTCACACCGCTGAACACCTTTTCAGTGGCGATGCGTTGTTCAGCCTGGGCTGTGGGCGCATGTTCGAAGGTACGCCTCCCCAGCTTCTGGCATCCCTGCGGAAGCTGGCGTCCCTGCCAGCGCAACTGATGGTCTGTTGCGCCCACGAGTACACCCTGTCCAATGCCGTCTTCGCGCGGCATGTAGACCCCACCAACGCTGCGCTGTCGCAGCGCCATGAGGAGGCCTTGGCCATGCGCCGCGATGACCTGCCCACGCTGCCGGTTTCACTGGCAAGCGAGCTGGAATGCAACCCGTTCCTGCGTACGAACACCCCCGCCATCCAGGCGGCCGTCAGCGCCCATCTCGGGCGTCCCGTTACCGATGAAGTCGATGTTGTCGCAGGCCTGCGACACTGGAAAGACGGATTTCGAACATGAGTCGGCGATTGTTGCCGCTCGCGCTTGGCCTGGCGATCGCCGTGGCCGGCAGCGCGGGCGCCCAGTCGTTGACCGCCGGCATGTCGCAGAACGTGGCCGGCCTGTCCTCCCTTCCCCTGACCGCTGCGGCCCTGCCGCCGGCCTCGGTGCGCAACGGGCAGGACATCTTCGCCAGCTTCCGCGCTGGCCTGGCCGAACCCACCTGCGACGCCGAGGCGACCAGCCCGCGTTGGCAGAAGCAGTTCGCGCATGCCCCCTCGCGGTTGGCCAACCAGGACGATGACGCCCTGGTGCTGTTCGGCTACGTGGTCGAAGAGCTGCGCAAATCCGACCTGCCGACCGAATTCGCGCTGATTCCCTTCGTGGAAAGCGGCTACCGGCCCAACGCCCGCAATGGCGGCGGCCCGGCCGGTCTGTGGCAGTTCATCGCCACCACCGCCAAGAACCACCGCGTGCAGATGACCCCGGGCTATGACGGCCGGTTGTCGGCGGTGGATTCGACCCAGGCCGCGGTGCGCTACCTGAAGACCCTGCACGGCATGTTCGGCGGCGACTGGCGCTTGGCCACGATGGCCTACAACGCCGGCGAGTACCGGGTGCTGCAGTCGCTGCGCAAGGCCGGCATGAATGCGCAGAACGCGCGTCCGGCCGAACTGCCGGGGCTCTCGCCGGTGACCTATGCCTACGTCGAGAAGCTGCATGCGCTGGCCTGCGTGCTGGAAGACGCGGAAACCGAGCCGGCGGTGATGGCCTCGCTGGACCGCACCGTGCCGGTGCTGAAGGGTCATACCCTGCCGGCCGGCACCAGCGTCCAGCAGTGGGCCCAGCAGCGCGACCTGGATCCGGCACGGATCGCCCGCCTCAATCCGGCCCTGGCCAGTGGCAAGGGCCGTCCGGCCGGCCAGGTGACGGTTCTGGCCCCTATCGCGCACGCGCCGGTGGATGCCAGCGCCAGCGTGGCCGCCATCGCGGTGGCGCCGAGCGCGCCGACGGACACCACGGCCGCGCGTACCGCGCCCGGTCCGGTGGCCACCCGCGCCGTGGCGAGCGCGGATCGCCCGCGCAGCCGCCGCCACACCGTGCGGGATGGCGAGTCGGCCTGGGCGATCGCCCGCCGCTACGGGATGCCGCTGAAGGCCCTGCTGTCGCTCAATGGGCTCAGCGGCAGCAGCGTGCTGAAGCCGGGTGCGGTGCTGCGCGTCGAAGACTGACCCCGCGGTCCGCATTGCAGGTGACGACAATGCCCGGTTCTGCCGGGCATTGTCGTTTCCGGGCGTTGTCCGCCGGTTCCGGCGGGGCCCGGATGGCGGACGAGGCACGCACAACAAAAAGCCCGGCAGTGCCGGGCTGTTTGTTGTCCTGCAGAAGCCGACCCCGTTAGAGGTTGGCTTCTTCGGTCTGCACCTTGAAGTGCTTGCGCATCGCGTCGACGTAGGCCTTGGCGGCGGCCATGCCGTCGATCTGGCTCAGCTGTTCCTTGAGCTGCTGCTGCTGGGCGGCGTCCACTTCGGCGACGTTGCCCGGGCTGACCTTGGTGACCGCATAGATCACGTAGCGGCCCTGCACGGCGACCTTGCCGTAGCTGGGCTTGCCTTCGGCCGGCAGCGGCGCGCTGAACACGGCGCGGTTGATCTCCGGGGTCGGCACCGGCTGGGTGCGCGGCAGGCCCGGCAGCGGGCTGATCTGCAGCTTCTCGCTGGCGGCCAGCGCCTGCAGGGTCTGACCGGCCTTCAGCTTGGCCAGCACGGCGTCCACGGCCTTCTCGGACGCCTGGCGGGTGCGGTCGGCATGGATCGCAGCGATGACCTGCTCACGGGCCTTGGCCAGCGGCAGCGCCTGCTCCGGGCTGTGTTCGGTCACGCGGATCATCACGGAGTGGTTCGGGCCCAGCTCGATCGGGTCGCTCACCGTGCCGTCCTGGGTCAGGACGTCGGAGAACGCCGCGCGCAGCACGGCCGGGTTGGCGGCGATGCCACTGGCGGTGGTGCGGGTGAACGGGCCGAGGGTCTGCACCGGCAGGCTCATGTCCTTGGCCGGACCTTCCAGCGAGGTCGGGTTCTTGTAGACCAGGTCGACCAGGCGACCGCTCAGCTCGGTGAACACGCGATCTGCATCGGCCTTGGCCTGCTCGGCCGCCAGCTGGTCACGCACGTCTTCGAACGAACGGCCTTCACCGCCCTTGGTCTCGCGCAGCTTGAGCACGTGGAAACCGAAGTCGGTCTTGACCGGACCGGTGATCTCGCCCGCCTTCATGGCGAACAGCGCGTCTTCGAACGGCTTCACCATCGCGCCGCGCTCGACCCAGCCCAGGTCACCGCCGGTGTCCTTGGAACCCGGATCTTCGGAGTTGGCTTTGGCGAGTGCAGCGAAATCGGCACCCGGTGCCTTGGCTTCGGCGGCGATGCGCGTGGCCTTCTCTTCGGCTGCCTTGAGCTTGGCCGGATCGCTGCCGTCGACGGCGATCAGGATGTGCGAGGCCAGACGCTGTTCCGGCGTGGCAAAGCGCGCCTTCTCGTCCGCATAGCGCTTGCGCAGCGTGGCTTCGTCGGCCGCGGCGGCAGCCGGCAGGTTCGCGCCGTTGATCTCGACGTATTCCAGCGACACGGTTTCCGGCTGGCGGAAATCCTTGGTGTGGCCGTCATACCACTGCTTGATCTGCGCGTCGGTCACTTCGGCGGTATCGGCCGGGATTTCCGGCAGCGCGGCCAGCTCGACGTCGCGGGTTTCACCCAGCAGCTTCATCAGGCGCTCGGCTTCGCTCTGGGTGGTGAACCCGGAACGCTGCAGGGCCGACGGAATGATCGACTGCTGGATGCTCTCGCGCACCAGCGCTTCGAACTGCGTCGGCGTGCGCGGCGGATTGCCGCTGGCCAGCGCGATGCGGTAGTTGTCCTGGTTGAACGTGCCGTTCGCATCCAGGAAGGCCGGGATCGAGGCGATGTACTCGCGCACGGCACCATCGCCGATCACGATGCCGGACTGCTCGCCGGCCAGGCGCACGACCTGCTCGTCGATCATCTGGTCCAGCACGGCCAGCTTGCTTTCCGTGCTTTCGAACTGGCGCGGATCGAAGTCCTCGCCCTGTTCCTGGCGTGCCTGCTGGCGCGCCTGCTCGAAGCGCACGCGGAAATCATTGGAGCTGATCTCATGGTGCTGCCACAGGAACGAGACCGGCCACCACGACGGGGCGGACTTCCACCAGGTCGGCGGTGCGGCAACTTTGGCCACGTTCTGCGAGCCGACGCCACCGAGGTAGCTGGAGTCGATCACGAACAGGAACGGAATCATCAGCAGCCCCAGGATCACGGTAACGATCCAGCCCGAGGTCTTGTCGCGAAGTTTCTGCAGCATGGGAAAAATCAAGGCCTGATTGGCGAGCCCGGCAGTGTAACCCGCTTCGCGGCAGGCTCCAAAAGTCCGCGCGCCGCGCCCCGGCGCACGATCCGCCCGGTGCCACGCCAGCGGATCGGCGGCTGGCGGACGACCGGCAGTGCGAAGTTGATCGACCTGCTGGATCGGAGGCAAAAAAAAAGCCCTTGGCTTTCACCAAGGGCTCTTCAAAGATTGGCGGAGCGGACGGGACTTGAACCCGCGACCTCCGGCGTGACAGGCCAGCATTCTAACCAGCTGAACTACCGCTCCGCACTTGAAACTTTGCAGGCGCTCATTCTATCCGAAGATATTCAGATTGCCCACCCCGAAATACTGCTTTTTTCGAGGTTTTTGTAAAACTGGCGGAGCGGACGGGACTTGAACCCGCGACCTCCGGCGTGACAGGCCAGCATTCTAACCAGCTGAACTACCGCTCCGCACTAAACCGCTTTTGTTTCCGCCGCGACCTGCGTCGCTGGAGAAAACAAGGCCCCCGATCGCTCAGGGGCCCTATTGAAACTGGCGGAGCGGACGGGACTTGAACCCGCGACCTCCGGCGTGACAGGCCAGCATTCTAACCAGCTGAACTACCGCTCCACATTTCAAAACTTTTTACTGGCAGTGCCTGGTGGGTGCTGAGGGTTTCGAACCCCCGACCCTCTCCGTGTAAAGGAGACGCTCTACCGCTGAGCTAAGCACCCCAGCAAGCCGCTTAGTTTACGGCATCCTTCAGGGCTTTGCCAGCCTTGAACGACGGATTCTTCGACGCAGCGATCTTGATGGTGTCGCCGGTCTTCGGGTTGCGGCCGGTACGGGCAGCGCGGTCGCGGACCTGGAACGTGCCGAAGCCCACCAGCGTCACCGCATCACCGCCCTTCAGGGCCTTGGTGACGGAAGCGATGACGGCATCAACGGCGCGGCTGGACTCGGCCTTGGTCAGGTCGGCGGCTTCAGCAACGGCGTCGATCAATTCGGTCTTGTTCATTCTCTACAGCTCCTTTGGCGGGGATTCCGCGGATTCAACATTGAGACACCCGACGACGATACGCCGCCGGATGCCAGTGAAGTTCTCTGTTCGCCGAATTCAGATTTACGCTGACTCGCGAGTGGTGCTTTTATACCAGTGCCCCCCTACCCGCGCAAGCTGAAAAGCCAATAACGACGCGGGTTTCGGGCAGTTGGACAGCGCGCGTCAATGCTTGACGCGCGTGGTGGAAGCTGTCTTGGACTTGCCGCGTACCGTGACACGTTGCCCATCTTTCTTGGGCTTCGGCGCGGTCAGCGGCGTCTCCAGCGCCAGGTCGAGCACTTCCTCGATCCACTTCACCGGCACGATCTTCAGATCACGGGTGACATTGGCGGGGATATCGGCCAGATCCTTGCGGTTCTCCTCGGGGATGATGACCGTGGTGATCCCGCCACGCAGCGCCGCCAGCAGCTTCTCCTTGAGGCCGCCGATGGCCGTGACGCGGCCCCGCAGGGTGATCTCGCCGGTCATCGCGACTTCGGCCCGGATCGGCACCTTGGTCAGCGTGGAGACCAGCGAGGTCACCATCGCGATGCCCGCGCTGGGACCGTCCTTCGGGGTGGCGCCATCGGGCACGTGGACGTGCACGTCGTGCTTCTGCAGGAACTCGTTGTCGATGCCCAGCCGCTCGGCACGCGAACGCACCACCGACAGGGCCGCCGAGGCGGACTCCTTCATCACGTTGCCGAGCTGGCCGGTCAGGATCAGCTGGCCCTTGCCCGGCACCAGCGTGGATTCGATCTGCAGCAGGTCGCCGCCGACTTCGGTCCAGGCCAGGCCGGTGACCAGGCCCACTTCGTTCTGTTCTTCCGCACGGCCGAAATCGACACGGCGCACACCCAGGTACTTGTCCAGGTTCTTGCCGTTGACCACCACCAGCGCCTTCTTCTTCGCGCTGGCCTTCTTGCCGGCCTTGGGCGGCTTCGCAGCCTTGGCCGGCGCAACCGGACCGGCGAGCGCGATCTCCTTGACCACCTTGCGGCAGATCTTGGCGACTTCGCGCTCGAGGTTGCGCACGCCCGACTCGCGCGTGTAATAGCGCACGATGTCCTGGATGGCGTCTGCCTCGATCTCCAGCTCTTCCGGCTTCAGGCCGTTGGCCTTGATCTGCTTGGGCACCAGGTAGCGCATGGCGATGTTGAGCTTCTCATCCTCGGTGTAGCCGGGGATGCGGATCACTTCCATGCGGTCCAGCAGCGGGCCGGGGATGTTGAGCGAGTTGGAGGTCGCCACGAACATCACTTCGGACAGGTCCAGGTCCACTTCCAGGTAGTGATCGTTGAACGCGTTGTTCTGCTCGGGGTCGAGCACTTCCAGCAGCGCCGAGGACGGATCGCCACGGAAGTCCATCGACATCTTGTCGATCTCATCGAGCACGAACAGCGGGTTCTTGCTGCCGACCTTGTTGAGGTTCTGCACGATGCGGCCCGGCATCGAGCCGACGTAGGTACGACGGTGCCCGCGGATCTCGGCCTCGTCGCGCACGCCACCCAGGCTCATGCGCACGAACTTGCGGTTGGTCGCCTTGGCGATGGACTGGCCGAGCGAGGTCTTGCCCACGCCGGGCGGGCCGACCAGGCACAGGATCGGGCCCTTCATCTGCTTCACGCGCGACTGCACCGCCAGGTATTCCAGGATGCGGTCCTTGACCTTGTCCAGGCCGAAATGATCGGCGTCCAGCGTGTCCTGCGCGGCCTTGAGATCCTTGCGGACCTTGCTGCGCTTCTTCCACGGCACGCCCAGCAGCCAATCCAGGTAATTGCGCACGACCGCGGCTTCGGCGGACATCGGCGACATCTGCTTGAGCTTGTTGAGCTCGGCCTTGGCCTTGGTCTCCACCGGCTTGGGCATGCCCGCCTCGGCGATCTTGCGGGCCAGCTCGTCCATCTCGCCCGGCGCATCGTCCAGGTCACCCAGTTCTTTCTGGATGGCCTTCATCTGCTCGTTGAGGTAGTACTCGCGCTGGCTCTTTTCCATCTGCGACTTCACGCGGCCGCGGATGCGCTTTTCCATCTGCTGGACGTCGATCTCGCCATCGACCAGGCCGACCAGCATTTCCAGGCGGTCGCCGATCTGCAGCGTTTCCAGCAGCCGCTGCTTGTCGGCCAGGCGCACGCTGATGTGCGCGGCGATGGTGTCGGCCAGGCGCGCGGGCTCGTCGATGCCGGCCAGGGTCTGCAGCAGCTCAGGCGGCAGCTTGCGGTTGGTTTTGACGTACTGCTCGAACAGCGACATCAGCGAACGGGCGATCGCCTCGATCTCGCGCGGCTCGCGCGACTCGTCCGATTCGATTTCCATGCCCACGCCGTGCAGCGAGCCATCGCGCTCGGTCACTTCGGTGACGTTGACGCGCGACAGGCCTTCGACCAGCACCTTGATCGTGCCATCGGGCAGCTTCAGCAGCTGCAGCACCTGGGCGAGCGTACCGACCTGGTACAGATCGGCGGCGGACGGATCATCCGTCTCGGCGGACTTCTGCGCGAGCAGCAGGATGCGCTTGTCCGCCTCCATCGCCTGCTCCAGCGCATGCATGGACTTGTCACGGCCGACGAACAGCGGAATGACCATGTGCGGGAACACCACCACGTCACGCAGCGGCAGTACCGGCAGGTCGAGAGTCTCAGTTGGGGAACGGGCCATGTGGGCTCCAGTGGAACAGTGGGGATGGCCTCCGGGCGCCTCGCCCGGATACAAAAAAAGCCGATGGCCTCGTTATGGGGCCATCGGCTTCTAGATGCAAGCTGTTCTGAAAAAATTCTTTCAATTCAATTACTTGAACTGATTATTCAGCACCAGCCGCCTTCTGTTCAGGCGCCGGTGGCGTCTGGTAGATCAGGTACGGTTCGGACTTGTGTTCGATCACCGATTCGTCCACTACCACCTTGCTGACGTTCTCTGCCGAGGGCAGGTCATACATGGTGTCCAGCAGGACCGATTCGACGATCGTACGCAGGCCACGGGCACCGGTCTTGCGCTTGAGCGCCTTGCGGGCGATGGCGGCCAGGGCGTCCGGACGGAACTCCAGCTCGACGTGCTCCATCTCGAACAGCTTCTTGAACTGCTTGGTGATGGCGTTCTTCGGCTCGGTCAGGATCCGCACCAGGGCGGCCTCGTCCAGCTCTTCCAGGGTCGCCACGACCGGCAGGCGGCCGACGAACTCCGGGATGAGGCCGAACTTGATCAGATCTTCCGGCTCGACTTCCGCCAGGATCTTGCCCACTTCCTGCTTGCGCTCGGAACTCTTCACCTTGGCACCGAACCCGATGCCGCCCGAATCGTTGGAGCGCTGCTGGATCACCTTGTCCAGGCCGGCAAACGCGCCGCCACAGATGAACAGGATGTTCTTGGTGTCCACCTGCAGGAATTCCTGCTGCGGGTGCTTGCGACCGCCCTGCGGCGGCACGCTGGCCACGGTGCCTTCGATCAGCTTCAGCAGGGCCTGCTGGACGCCTTCGCCGGACACATCGCGGGTGATCGACGGGTTCTCGCTCTTGCGCGAGATCTTGTCGATTTCATCGATGTAGACGATGCCCTGCTGTGCCTTCTCGACGTCGTAGTCGCACTTCTGCAGCAGCTTCTGGATGATGTTCTCCACGTCCTCGCCCACGTAACCGGCTTCGGTCAGCGTGGTGGCGTCGGCCATGGTGAACGGCACGTTGAGCAGGCGGGCCAGGGTCTCGGCCAGCAGCGTCTTGCCCGAACCGGTCGGACCGACCAGCAGGATGTTCGACTTCGCCAGTTCGACTTCGTCGTTCTTCTGACGGCTCTCGATGCGCTTGTAGTGGTTGTATACGGCCACGGCCAGGGTCCGCTTGGCGCGGTTCTGCCCGATCACGTACTGGTCCAGGACCTCGAGGATCTCGCGCGGCTTGGGCAGCGAACTGCGGGCCGACTGCGCCTTCTCCTCCAGCTCCTCACGGATGATGTCGTTGCACAGCTCGACGCATTCATCGCAGATGAATACGCTCGGACCCGCAATCAGCTTGCGCACCTCATGCTGGCTCTTTCCGCAGAAGGAGCAGTAGAGGATCTTGCCGGTGTCCGTGGAACGACCTTGGCGGTCTTCGCTCATGCTTCGCTTACCCAGTTACCCCACCCGACTGAACGGGGGTTCGATTCGAGAATAGCACAGGGTCAGGAGGACGCCAGTCCTGCCCGACCCGGTGGAAACAAGCCGGTTTCCCGGCCTGGTGCAACCTTACGCCGGCTGGATCGACTCTTCCGGACGACGCTCCAGGACCTGGTCGACCAGGCCGTAGGCCACCGCATCGGCCGCGCTCTTGAAGTTGTCGCGCTCGGTATCCCGGGCGATGGTCTCCAGCGACTGGCCGGTGTGCTTGGCCAGCACTTCGTTCAGGCGCGAACGCAGGGTCAGGATTTCCCGGGCATGGATGTCGATGTCCGAGGCCTGGCCCTGGTAGCCGCCCAGCGGCTGGTGGATCATCACGCGCGAATTCGGCAGCGCATAGCGCTTGCCGGCCGCGCCCGATGCCAGCAGCAGCGCGCCCATCGAGGCCGCCTGGCCGACGCAGATGGTGCTCACGTCCGGCTTGATGTACTGCATGGTGTCGTAGATCGCCATGCCGGCGGTGACCACGCCACCGGGCGAGTTGATGTAGATGCTGATGTCCTTTTCCGGGTTGTCCGCTTCCAGGAACAGCAGCTGCGCCACCACCACGTTGGCCATGTGATCGTCGATCGGGCCCACGAGGAAGATCAGACGCTCTTTCAACAGGCGCGAATAGATGTCATAGGCGCGCTCGCCGCGGCTGGTCTGTTCGACCACCATCGGAACCATGTTCAGGGCTGTGGTTCGGTTGTCCATTAGTGAGGCACCTATTTTGGGGGGAACGACCCCGCGCCGGGGCGCGGGGCGTAAAACGCGGGCCGCTTACTGGCGGATCGCGTCCTGGAACGACAGCTTCTCTTCGGTGTGCTGGGCGCGCTCGGCGATCCAATCGATCACCTGCTCTTCCATCACGCGATTCTGCAGCCCAGTCATCAGCTGGGGGTCATTGCGGTACATCTCAATGACCTGCTCCGGCTCTTCGTAGGTCGAGGCGATCAGGCGCATGGTTTCATTCAGGCGCTTCGGGTCCAGGCGCAGGTCGTTCTTGCGGGCCACTTCACCGACCAGCAGGCCGACCAGCACGCGCTTGGCGGCGGCGTCCTTGAAGCCTTCATGGGCGTCGGCCGGGACGTCGCCCGGGTTGCGGCCGCTGCGGCGGATCTGCTCGATCTGCTGGGCCAGCATGGCGCGGGCTTCGTTCTCGACCAGGCGCGGCGGCATTTCCACCGAGGCGTAGGCGGCGATCAGCTGCTCACCGACTTCGCGGCGCAGGCGGTTCATCAGGGCACCCTTGAGCTCACGCTCCAGGTTGGCGCGGATGTCCTTGCGGAACTGCTCCACGTCGCCGCCCTTCACGCCGAAGCTCTTGATGAACTCGGCATCGACGTCCGGCAGCACCGGCGCGGACACGTCCACCGCCTTGACGGTGACCTTGACCTGCTTGCCCGCCAGCGCGGGAACGCGCCAATCGGCCGGGAACTCGACGTCCAGGGTCTTTTCTTCACCGGCGGCCAGACCGACCAGACCCTGCTCGATCTGCTCGAACATCATGCCCTGGCCCACGATCACGCTGCCCTTTTCGGTGCCTTCGGCCGGCAGGCGCTCATCGCCGGCCTGCGACCAGGTTTCCAGGGCGACCAGATCGCCGTCCTGGGCGCCACGGGTGACCGGGCTCCAGCTGCGGCGCTGCTCGCGCAGGTTGGTGATCATCTGGTCGATGTCGGCGTCGTTGATCTCGGCGGTGTGGCGGACCACGGTCAGCTTGCTGACGTCCACGTCGCCGAAGTCCGGCACCAGCTCGACGGTGGCCACGAAGGACAACTCGCCCTCGCCCTTGTCGATGCGCGGGGTACCGGCGATGCGCAGTTCGTGCTCGCGCAGGGCGGCATCGAAGGTTTCACGCAGCAGGCCGTCGACGGCTTCGCTGCGGACCTGCTGGCCGAAACGCTGCTCGATCACCTTGGCCGGCACCTTGCCCGGGCGGAAGCCCTTGATGCGCGTGGTGCGGGCGATCTCGCCCAGACGGCCGCTGATGTGCGTCTGCAGACGGTCTTCCGGCAGCGAGAAGGTCAGGCGGCGTTCCAGATTGCCAGTGGATTCGATCGAAGCTTGCATGTTGACTCCTGCCACCGGCGGCATGGGCCCCGGCACGATGTGATGGATGAAACGGGTTTTGGACGCGGGGTCGTGGACGCGCATGCCCGCCGCAGCCCTGTAGTTTCGCCGATAAACGCCAGCGCCGCCAGCGCGGGCCGAGAACGTCCGGGGCCACCACGGGCCCAGCATGTGGCCGTCTCCCCGATCCGGGACGTGCCCATGGTCATGGTGCCGGCGAAAACGCCCTGCACTGGTGCGAAAGGGGGGACTCGAACCCCCACGCCTTGCGGCACTGGAACCTAAATCCAGGGCGTCTACCAATTCCGCCACTTTCGCGAGTTTTTCCACTCAGGCGCGCATTGTTGCAGGCCCGGGCCGAAAGCAGAAGCGCCGGGCAAGAAAAAAGCCGCCTGGCGGACCAGGCGGCTTCTGTCTTGGTGGGCTGTCAAGGATTCGAACCTTGGACCTATTGATTAAGAGTCAACTGCTCTACCAACTGAGCTAACAGCCCGAAAATCGGGAGGCGAATTATGCAGGGTTTCCTGCACGCGACGCAAGCGTTTTGTTTGAATGGAGGGCGAATGGCGTCTGAAGACCCACAGCGACCAGCCTGGTCAACACGATGTCTCGAACAAGAAAAAAGCCACCGGGCGGACCCGATGGCTTCTGTCTTGGTGGGCTGTCAAGGATTCGAACCTTGGACCTATTGATTAAGAGTCAACTGCTCTACCAACTGAGCTAACAGCCCTGAAAACTCAGGCGCACATTGTAGCGTGTGTGCTGCCTTTTGCAACCCTGATTCACTTTCGGTGAACCAGTTTGAATCAGTGGGGTGGCTGAGGGGACTCGAACCCCCGACCACCGGAATCACAATCCGGAACTCTAACCAACTGAGCTACAGCCACCACTGAAAACCTTTGTCTCCTACCGCTTGCACCGGATGGTGCGCCCGACAGGAATCGAACCTGTAACCGCCGGCTTAGAAGGCCGGTGCTCTATCCAGTTGAGCTACGGGCGCTCGGTCCGGATTGCCGCACTCCAATCCCGATTTGAGCAGCGGGCTTGGTCGGGGTAGAGGGATTCGAACCCCCGACATCCTGCTCCCAAAGCAGGCGCGCTACCAGACTGCGCTATACCCCGGCGGTTTGTTTCCCTCCGGGGTTCCCCCCGAAAGAGCCGCCTATTGTGGGAATCGGTGTGGCATCTGTCAACGGTTTTCACACATCAATTCACATCCCGTCATCGCCGATGGCGGCTTGGGCTATGCTCGGGTCAGCGGCCGGATGGCCGAACCCCTACCCCTTCAAGGAGATTGGCAATGCGCAGCGGCAATCCCGCACTTTCCGAGTCGACCTTCCTCGACCTGGCCAGCGGCTCGGTCGTGGCCCGCCCCGACCAGGCGATGACCATCAACGGCACCGTCAACAAGACCGGCCTGCTGTTGTTGCTCACCGTGCTGACGGCCGCCTTCGCGTGGAGCCAGTCGGTCGATGCGGACGGCCTGCCCACCTCCAGCGCCATGCTGTACACGCTGGTCGGTGCGATCGGCGGCCTGGTGCTGGCCCTGGTGACGGTGTTCAAGAAGGAATGGTCGCCGGTCACCGCGCCGATGTACGCGCTGGTGGAAGGCCTGTTCCTCGGCGCGATCTCGGCGATGTTCAATGCCAAGTTCCCCGGCATCGTGATGCAGGCGGTGATGCTGACCTTCGGCACCCTGTTCGTGATGCTGGCGGTCTACCGCAGCGGCCTGATCAAGGTCACCGAGAACTTCAAGCTGGGCGTGGTGGCAGCGACCGGCGGCATCGCGCTGCTGTACCTGGCCTCGTTCGTGCTGAGCTTCTTCAACATCAACGTGCCGATGATCCACGAAGGTGGCTGGCTGGGCATCGCCTTCAGCCTGTTCGTGGTGGTGGTGGCGGCCTTGAACCTGGTACTGGATTTCGACTTCATCGAAACCGGTGCCGAGGCGCGCGCGCCGAAGTTCATGGAGTGGTACGGCGCGTTCGGCCTGATGGTTACGCTGGTGTGGCTGTACGTGGAATTCCTGCGCCTGCTGTCCAAGATCCAGCAGCGCTGATCCACGCACCCGCAGTGACATGACGAAGGCGCCGCAAGGCGCCTTTTTCATGCCTCCGCCGCCTGTCGCGACACACACAACAGGCAACAAAAAAGCGGGACGCCGAAGCGCCCCGCTTTCTGGACAACCAACCACCCGCGCGCTTACAGGCGGCTGGCGATGGCCTGGGCGAAGCCCATGGTGTTGCCGGTGCCGCCCAGGTCGCCGGTCAGCGAATCCTTGGCTTCCAGCGTGGCCACGATGGCCTTGCGCAGGCGCTCGGCGTTCTCGACCTGGCCGACATGATCCAGCATCTGCGCGGCGGCCAGCAGCAGCGCGCACGGATTGGCCTTGCCCTGGCCGGCGATGTCCGGTGCGGTGCCGTGCACGGCTTCGAAGATCGCCGCGTTCTCACCGATGTTGGCACCCGGGGCCAGGCCCAGGCCGCCGACCAGACCGGCGCACAGGTCGGAGATGATGTCGCCGAACAGGTTGGTGGTCACGATGATG
This sequence comes from Stenotrophomonas sp. TWI1183, assembly GCF_039673115.1. Classification (NCBI taxonomy): domain Bacteria; kingdom Pseudomonadati; phylum Pseudomonadota; class Gammaproteobacteria; order Lysobacterales; family Lysobacteraceae; genus Stenotrophomonas; species Stenotrophomonas sp. TWI1183. The sequence continues at coordinate 21,951 of NZ_JBDJKZ010000016.1, read as the reverse complement.
TCGAACTGTTCCGGACGCATCACCAGCTGCATGCAGCAGTTGTCGACGATCATTTCCTGGAACTCGATCTCCGGGTACTTCGCCGCCACTTCGCGGGCCACGGCCAGGAACAGGCCCGAGGTCGACTTGATGATGTTGGCCTTGTGCACGGCGGTGACCTTCTTGCGGCCGGTGCTGCGGGCCAGCTCGAAGGCGTAGCGCACGATGCGCTCGGAGCCCTTGCGGGTGATGCGGGTGCCGGAGAAGGCGGTCTCGCCATCGGCCGAGACTTCCTGGCCTTCGGCGAGGTACGCGCCTTCGGTGTTCTCACGGACAGTGATCAGGTCCACGCCGTCGCCGAAACGCGACTTGGTGTTCGGGAACGAGACGGCCGGACGCACGTTGGCGTACAGGTCGAAGTGGCGACGCAGGCTGACGTTGATCGAGGTGAAGCCACCACCGACCGGCGTGGTCAGCGGGCTCTTCAGCGCGATCTTGTTGCGTGCGATCGACTCCAGCGTGGAGGCCGGCATCAGATCGCCGTGCTTTTCCAGCGCGACCAGGCCCGCGTCGGCGTCTTCGTATTCAAAGCCGGTGTCCAGCTTGCCGAGCACGAACAGGGTAGCGTCCATGATCTCCGGGCCGATGCCGTCACCGCGGATGACCGTGATTTTCTGCGTCATTGATGTGTATTCCGAACCGAGGGGGGAGCGCCGTCCGTGAGGTGCGCGAAGCGCGGGCGCAAGGGAAGTTTCATCGGCAATTATGCCTTACCCGCCCAATGGACCCCAAATGGGCCATTGGTCCAAGGCGGGTAAGGCAGAATTGCCCGCGCATGCCTCCTCTACCCCGCGCCGTTGGCGCGCCCCCTTCAACAGAAGGGGGCTCTTCTCCAGACACGGCATCGGTCGTGCCGGCCGCTGGCTGGCAACCAGGGCAGCTGAACGATGGGTAGCCACCGACCGTTGGTCGGTGGGAACGGGCTGGCGAACATGAACGGCGCACTGCTGGGGCGCCGACATCGCTGGGGCGCCCAAGCAGCCGACCAACGTTCGGCTTCTACCGGGGTGGGGCCATCACGGCCCCGACCTCAATGCTCGTGAACGGCCGGCGCTTCGGCGCCGCCTTCGAGCTGGTCCAGGAAATCCACGGCGCGGCGCAGGTGCGGGATCACGATCGAGCCGCCGACCACCAGGCCCACGGAGAAGGTCTCGAAGAACTCCTCGCGGGTCACGCCGGCGTCCTTGCACTGGGCCACGTGGTAGCTGATGCAGTCATCGCAGCGCAGCACCATCGAGGCGACCAGGCCCAGCAGCTCCTTGGTCTTCACGTCCAGCGCGCCGGCCTGGTAGGTCTGGGTGTCGAGCGCGAAGAAGCGGCGCACGACCTGGTTGGGTTCGCCCAGGATGCGCTGGTTCATGCGCTGGCGGAACTCGGTGAATTCGGCGATGCGGTCCTTGCTGCCGTCGTCGGCCGCACTCATGCCGGGTCCTGCCCGGCCAGCAACGGCTCCAGCTTGCCGGCGCGGTGCAGGGCCATCATGTCGTCGTAGCCGCCCACATGGACCTCGCCGACGAAGATCTGCGGGACGCTGGTGCGGCGGGTCTTGGCCATCATCTTCTCGCGCTCGACCGGGTCCAGGTCGATCCGGACCTCGGTCCAGTCGCGGCCCTTGCTCTTCAGGAAGTTCTTGGCGGCCACGCAGTACGGGCACACCGCGGTCGAGTAGATGGTGATGGCGGGTGCACCACCGGGGGTGGAAACAGCATCTTGGCTCACGGGAAACTCCACAGCGGAACGTTGGTCTGTATATGGTAGCGGTCCGCTGGATTTTCCACGTCACCGTCGCAACACTGTGGTTTAACTGCAGGTTGCCGTCGCTCTGTCACGCTGTCGCCCGCCTTCCCCCCAGGAGCTTCGTTTGCGCCCCTTGCTGCTCTCTGCCGCGTTGACCCTGGCCCTGGCCGTGCCGCTGGCCGGGGCGCAGGAAAACAAGCTGCCGGACATCGGCTCCTCGGCCGGCGAGCTGCTGACCCCGGCCCGGCAGGCCGAGTACGGCGGGATGATGCTGCGCGAACTGCGCAACTACGGCTATCTGCTCGACGATCCCCTGGTCGATGACTGGCTGCAGACCATGGGCGCCCGGCTGGGCTCCAACAGCGCCCAGCCGCGCCAGTCCTACACCTTCTTCATGCTCAAGGACCGGCAGATCAACGCCTTCGCGACCCTGGGCGGCTATATCGGCGTGAACGCAGGCCTGGTGCTGACCGCCGAACGCGAAGACGAGGTGGCCGCGGTGCTGTCCCACGAAATCGCCCACGTCACCCAGCAGCACGTGCTGCGCGGGGTCGAGCGGGCCCAGCGCGACCAGATCCCGATCCTGCTGGGCATGCTCGCCGCGATCGTGGCCGCGCAGCAGGCCGGCGGCAATTCCTCCGGCGACGCCACCATGGCCGCGATCACCTCCGGCATGGGGCTGATGCAGCAGCGCCAGATCAACTACACCCGGTCCAACGAATCCGAGGCCGACCGCCTGGGCATCCGCACCCTGGCCCGCAGCGGCTACGACGTGGATGCCATGGCCGGCTTCTTCGAGCGGATGTCGGCCTCGATGCGCGGCAACCAGGGCGGCTACAGCGTCCCCGACTTCCTGCAGACCCACCCGGTCACGACCACCCGCATCAGCGAGGCCAAGGCCCGCGCCGAGCAGATGAAGAAGGACACGGTGCTGCTCACCACGGAAGTGCCCGGCGGGGTCCGCCAGGAGCGGGTCAACCCGGCCGATCCGGCGCTGTCGGACCCGCTGGTGCGGCGGAGCAACCCGTTGCTGCCCGCCTCCATGCAGATTTCGGTCAATTCCCTCAGCCGCGGCAGCACCGGCCAGTTCGAATGGGCGCGCGAGCGCCTGCGCGTGCTCAGTGCCGACACGCCTGGCGATGTGATCCGTGAGTACGAGAGCCTGCAGCGCGCGCAGAAAAACGGGCTGACCGAGCCCCAGCGCTACGGCCTGGCCCTGGGCCGGCTGCGCAACAGCGCGGCCGCCCAGGCCAGCCGCGACCTGGGCGAGCTGCTGCGCGACCACCCGGACAATGTCTGGGTGGCGCTGGCGCTGGGTGAGGCGGAGTCGCGCAGCGGCCAGCCGGCGCAGGCCAACGCCCGGTTCGAAACCCTGATGCGCCAGCACCCGGGCAGCCGGCCGGTGGCGCTGACCTATGCGGCCATCCTCAATGAACAGGGCGGACGCGAGGCCGGCCAGCGCGCGCAGGCGATGCTGCGCCCGATGCTGTCGCAAAGCGGCAATGATCCGGTCTTCCAGCAGCGGTTCGCCCGCGCCAGCGAGCTGGCCGGCGACACCACCCGGGCCAGCGAGGCCTACGCCGAGGCCGCCTTCCTGAGCGGCCGCCCGGAACAGGCCCTGATCCAGCTGCAGGCGCTGAAGCGGCAGCCGAACCTGGATTATGTCGGCCGCGCCCGTGTGGACGCCCGGATCGAGAGCATTACTCCGACCGTGCTGGAGATGCGCCGCCAGGGCATCGACGACCCGGAGCTGGACCGCCGCTGAGGGCCGTCCGGCACCCCGTCACAAACCTGTCATGAAACCGTAGTCTACTGGGCTCAATCCCGATCTGATGAGTAATACGGTGGGCATGTGCAGAAACGCATCCTGATCGTCGATGACGAACCCGCGATCCGCGAAATGGTCGCCTTTGCCCTGCGCAAGGGCGATTACGACCCGATCCATGCCGGCGACGCCCGCGAGGCGCAGACCGCGATCGCCGATCGCGTCCCGGACCTGATCCTGCTGGACTGGATGCTCCCGGGCACCAGCGGCCTGGACCTGGCCCGGCGCTGGCGCAAAGAAGCCCTCACCCGCGAGGTGCCGATCATCATGCTGACCGCGCGCGGCGAAGAGAACGACCGCGTCGGTGGCCTGGAGGCCGGTGTCGACGACTACGTGGTCAAGCCGTTCTCGGCGCGCGAACTGCTGGCCCGCATCCGTGCGGTGATGCGCCGTGCCCGCGACGATGACGAAGACGGCAGCGTGGCCGTCGGTACGATCCGCATCGATGGCGCCGCTCACCGCGTCTTCGCCGGCGACCAGCCGGTCCCGATCGGTCCGACCGAATACCGCCTGCTGCACTTCTTCATGACCCATCCCGAGCGTGTCTACACCCGTGCCCAGCTGCTGGACCACGTGTGGGGCGGCAGCGTGTACGTGGAGGAGCGCACCATCGACGTGCACATCCGCCGCCTGCGCAAGACGCTGGAGCCGTTCGCCGCGGAGAACATGGTGCAGACCGTGCGTGGCGCCGGCTACCGGTTCTCCACCTCGACCTGAGTCTCGCCGGGCCGGAACCGGGCGCGCATGCCCGGTTCCGGCCACTCCTGCTATAACCTTGGATCGATTCCGAGGCCCGCACTTTCTGCGAGACCGCAATGCCCCGCCACATCCGTTCTGCCTGGTTGAAAACGCTGGCCACCCTCGCCGCCCTGCTGCTCGCGGCCGGCTTGCTGGGCCTGGCGGTCGGACATGTCTGGATGTGCATCGCACTGGCCTCGATCGGTGCGCTCGCCTGGCATTACTGGCGGTTGCGCCGGGTGCTGCGCGGGCTCACCGCGCGCCATCGCTGGGACATGGGTGACGGCACCGGTGTGTGGAACGAACTGGACCGCCTGCTCTACCGCAACCAGTGGGAAATGCGCACGCGCAAACGGCGCCTGCTGGACATGCTGCGCAGTTATCGCGCCGCCGCCGCGGCCCTGCCCGACGCGGTGGTGGTGGTCGACCGCAACAGCCAGCGCGTGCAGTGGTTCAACGAATCGGCCACCTCGCTGCTCGGCCTGCACCATCCGGGCGATCTCGGTGAAGCGCTGGTCGAACGCCTGCAGCCGATGCCGCTGGCGCACTGGCTGGCCGGTGGCCGCAACGCCGAACCGATCCTGGATGTGCCCTCGCCGGTCGACCCGGCGATCCGCCTCAACCTGCGCCTGATTCCCTACTCGCCCGACTACTGGCTGCTGATCGCACGCGACGTCAGCAAGCTGCTGCGGCTGGAACAGGTGCGCCGCGACTTCGTCGCCAACGTTTCGCATGAACTGCGCACGCCGCTGACCGTGGTGCACGGTTACCTGGACATGATGGATCCGGAGGACTTCCCCGGCACCGGCCCGATGCTGGAGGAGATGCGCAAGCAATCCCAGCGCATGGCGCAGCTGGTCGAAGACCTGCTCACCCTGTCGCGGCTCGAATCGCAGGAACACACCGAAGCCGAAGCCGTGGCGATGACCCCGATGCTGGCCACGCTGCGCCGCGAAGCCGAAGCGCACAGCCAGGGCCGCCACCAGATCAGCATCATCGACACCGCCGGCGTGGACCTGCAGGGCTCCAACAAGGAACTGCACAGCGCCTTCTCCAACCTGGTCACCAACGCGGTGCGCTATACGCCCGCCGGGGGCCGCGTGGAAGTCGAGTTCGCGCGCGAAGGCGATGGCGTGGTGCTGTCGGTGCGCGACACCGGCTACGGCATCCCGGCCAACCATCTGCCGCGCCTGACCGAACGCTTCTACCGCGTCTCCAGCAGCCGCTCGCGCGAGAGCGGCGGCACCGGGCTGGGGCTGTCGATCGTCAAGCACATCCTCGGCCTGCACCATGCCCGCCTGGAGATCCAGAGCGAGGTGGGTAAAGGCAGCACGTTCTCCTGCCATTTCGATGCCGACCAGGTGCGTGCGCGCGCCGAGGCCGTCTCCCTTCCTTCTTCTGAAGACTTTTCCGCATGAGCACTCCTGTTCCCGTCGCCGTGCCTGTGGACGGCGATCCGCTGCGCGATCCCGCGCTGTACATCAACCGTGAACTGTCCCAGCTGGATTTCAATTTCCGCGTGCTGGCCCAGGCCATGGACCCGCAGGTGCCGCTGCTGGAGCGCCTGCGCTTCATGTGCATTTCCTGCACCAACCTGGATGAGTTCTTCGAAATCCGCGCGGCCGCGGTGCGCCATGCGCAGGAGTTCGGCCTGCCGCCCGCACCGGATGGCATGACGCCGCAGGCGATCCTCAACGCGATCCACGACCGCGCCGCGCAGCTGGTCGACCAGCAGTACCGCTGCTGGAACGAGACCCTGCGCCCGGCGCTGCACGAGGCCGGCATCGACGTGCTCGGCCGGCACTCCTGGAACCACCGCCAGAAGCGTTGGCTGCGTGCGTACTTCCGCAACGAGATCATGCCGGTGCTGTCGCCGCTTGGCCTGGATCCGTCGCATCCGTTCCCGAAGATCCTCAACAAGTCGCTGAACATCGTGGTGGTGCTCAAGGGCACCGACGCGTTCGGTCGCGCCGGGCATCTGGCGATCGTGCGGGCGCCGCGGTCGCTGCCGCGCATCATCCAGCTGCCGGAGAAACTCGGCGGCCCGCAGACCTTCGTGTTCCTGTCCTCGGTGCTGTCGACCTTCGTCGATGAGATGTTCCCGGGCATGGAAGTCCAGGGCGCGTACCAGTTCCGCGTGACCCGCAATTCCGAGCTGGTGGTGGACGAGGAAGAAGTCGAAAACCTGGCCCTGGCGCTGCGCGACGAACTGGTCGACCGCGGCTACCGCCCGGCGGTCCGGCTGGAGATCGCACAGGACTGCCCGCGCGACATCGTGCGCACCCTGCTGCAGAACTTCGGCCTGACCGAGAACGCGGTCTATCGCATCGATGGCCCGGTCAACCTCAACCGCGTGATCCAGCTGTACGACGTGATCCAGCGGCCGGAACTGAAGTATCCCTCGCTGAGCCCGCGTGTCCTGCGCGACAGCGATGGCATCTTCGAGATCGTCGCGCGCCGGGACGTGCTGCTGCACCATCCCTTCGATGCGTTCACCGCCGTGCTGGATGTGATCAAGCAGGCCGCGGTCGACCCGAACGTGCTGGCGATCAAGCAGACCCTGTACCGCACCGGCAAGGATTCGCTGATCGTCGATGCGCTGATCCAGGCCGCACGCAATGGCAAGGACGTCACCGTCGTCGTCGAGCTGCGCGCGCGCTTCGATGAGGAAGCCAACCTCGGCCTGGCCGACCGCCTGCAGGAAGCCGGTGTGCAGGTCGTCTACGGCGTGGTCGGGTTCAAGACCCACGCCAAGATGCTGCTGATCGTGCGCCGCGAAGGCCGCAAGCTGCGCCGTTACGTGCATCTGGGCACCGGCAATTATCACAGTGGTACCGCACGGGCCTACACCGACCTGAGCCTGATCACCGCCGATCCGGACATCGGCAACGATGTGCACCTGCTGTTCCAGCAGCTCTCCGGCCTGGCCCCGCGGATGAAGCTCAAGCGCCTGCTGCAGTCGCCCTTCACCCTGCACCCGGGCCTGCTGCAGCGGATCGAACGCGAAACCCGCCTGGCCGCCAGTGGCCGTCCGGGGCGGATCATCGCCAAGATGAACGCGCTCAACGAACCGCAGATGATCCGCGCCCTGTATGCGGCCTCGCAGGCCGGCGTGCAGATCGACCTGATCGTGCGCGGCGCGTGCACGCTGCGACCGGGCGTCCCCGGCGTGTCGGACACCATCCGGGTGCGCTCGATCGTCGGCCGCTTCCTGGAGCACAGCCGGGTCTACTGGTTCGGCAACGACGGCGCCTCGGAGCTGTTCTGCGCCAGCGCGGACTGGCTGGAGCGCAACCTGCTGCGCCGGGTCGAGACCTGTTTCCCGATCCTGGACCCGGAGCTGGCGCGCAAGGTCTACCGCGACGTGCTGCAGAACTACCTGGACGACAACCTCAACGCCTGGGAACTGCAGGCCGACGGCAGCTACATCAAGTGCACGCCGGGCCATGACGAGCCGCCGCATGCGGCACAGATGGCCCTGCTGCAGGGCCTGTAGGTACCGACCGTTGGTCGGTACGCGTTGATTGCCCTGGTCGGTACGCGTTGATTGCCCTGGCCGGTACGTTTTTGCGTGCCGACCAACGGTCGGCACCTACCGGTTCTGCCGTTTGCCGGGCAGCCGCCTGCCCCTTCGATGCGACCGGTCGTCGCAGCCGGCCCATGTGAAGGGCGCGCGGTGACTTCGCGACCCACCCTTCGGCTAACATTCGCAAATGCCGCATACCTCCACGACTCCGCCCGCTTTGCAGGATGGCGACCTGCTCGCCGCCATCGACCTGGGATCCAACAGTTTCCACATGGTCATCGCGCGATACACCCTCGGGCAGTTGCGGGTGGTCGACCGCCTGCGCGAGACCGTGCGCATGGCCGATGGCCTGGATGGCAAAGGCGGCCTGTCCGCCGAAGCCCGCCAGCGCGCGCTGGAATGCCTGGCCCGGTTCGGCCAGCGCATCCGCGCGATCCCCTCGGTGCGGGTGCGCGCCCTGGCCACCAATACGGTCCGCCAGCTGCGCTCGCCGCAGGCCTTCCTGATGCCGGCCGAAACCGCGCTCGGACATGCGATCGAAGTGGTCAGCGGCCGCGAAGAGGCGCGCCTGATCTACCTGGGCGTGGCCCATGCGCAGCCGCCCAAGCCGGACCAGCGTCGGCTGGTGATCGACATCGGCGGCGGCTCAACCGAATTCATCATCGGCCAGGGCATGCAGACCCTGGAGCGCGAAAGCCTGCAGGCCGGCTGCATCGCCAGCACGCGCCGCTTCTTCCCCGGCGGCAAGCTGAGCAAGAAGCGCTGGAAGGATGCGCTGACCGAAATCGGCGCGGAGTTCCAGCAGTTCGCCAACAAATACCGCGCCCTGGGCTGGCACGAAGCGCTGGGCTCGTCGGGCACGCACAAGGCGATCAGTGAAATCTGCGCCACCATGAAGCTGAGCAAGGGCGCGATCACCGCCGAAGCCCTGCCACAGCTGCGCGATGAACTGCTCAAGGCCAAGCGCATCGAGGACATCGACCTGCCCGGCCTGTCCGCCGATCGCCGCCCGATCATCGCCGGCGGCATCCTGGTGCTCGAAGCGGCCTTCCAGGCGCTGGGGCTGCAGAAGCTGCTGGTCAGCAAGGCGGCCATGCGCGAAGGCATCCTGTACGACATCCTCGGCCGCGCCAGCGAGAACGACCTGCGCGACGAGTCGGTCGCCGCGCTGACCCAGCGCTACGGCATTGATACGGTCCAGGCCGACCGCGTGGAAAACACCGCGATGAACCTGCTCGCCCAGGTCGAGGAAAGCTGGCAGCTGGACCCGGACGATGCGCGCATGCTCGGTTGGTCCGCGCGCCTGCACGAGCTCGGCCTGATGATCGCGCACAGCGGGTATCACGTGCACGGCAGCTACGTACTGGAGAACTCGGACATCGCCGGGTTCTCGCGGCAGGAACAGCAGCTGCTCGCCGCACTGGTGCGCAGCCATCGCCGCAATATCTCCAAGTCCGCCTTCGACGCGCTGCCCGAGCGCCTGCTGCAGCCGGCACGGCGCATGACCGCGCTGCTGCGCCTGGCGGTCCTGCTCAACCGTGCGCACGAAGACACGCCGATGCCCGCGCTGGAACTGACCGCGGATGACGCTCGGCTGTCGCTGATCCTGCCGCAGGCGTACATCGATGCGCGCCCGCTGCTGCGCGCGGATCTGATCGGCGAAACCGAGGGCATGGCGGGGCTCGGCGTACAGTTCCGCCCCTTCGTCGCCTGACCGCCTGACCGCCTGACCGCGTGACTGACACGGCCCTGCGGGGCCGTGAGGCTGCCGGCCAGGGAGCGGCGTCATGCCGGCGTCATACGGCGGTCATGTCGGCTACATCGCCCGGCCCCAGCATGCATGGCATACCGGAGGCCCGCCATGCGCTATGCCATCGTCACCGAAACCTATCCCCCTGAAGTCAACGGCGTTGCGTTGACCGTGCAGGGCCTGGAACTGGGGTTGCGCGCCGCCGGCCACCAGGTCGATCTGGTCCGCCCGCGGCAGTCATCGGATGTCGATGCGGCCGAGGGCACCGTCCTGGTCACCGGTGCCAACCTGCCGCGCTATCCCGGCCTGCGCTTCGGCCTGCCCGCGCCGTCCCGCCTGACCCGCCAATGGCAGCAGCAGCGCCCGGATGCGATCTACATCGCGACCGAAGGCCCGCTGGGCTGGTCGGCCCTGCGCACCGCACGCCGGTTGGGAATTCCGGTCGCCACCGGCTTCCATACCCGCTTCGACGAATACCTCCCCGACTACGGCGTGGCCTGGCTGCAGGCCGCCGCGCTGCGCTGGATGCGGCGCTTCCACAACCAGGCCGATGCGACCCTGGTGCCAACCCAGGAACTCCAGCAGTTCCTCGGCGAACAGGGTTTCGACCGGGTCCGCCTGCTGGCACGCGCGGTGGACAGCAGCCAGTTCGAGCCCGAGCGCCGCGACCCGGCCCTGCGCGAGGAATGGGGCATCGATGGCAACGGCTTCGCCGCGATCTACGTCGGCCGCATCGCGCCGGAGAAGAACCTCGGGCTGGCGGTCAAAGCGTTCCGCCGGCTGCAGCAGGTGCGGCCCAAGGCGCGCTTCGTGTTCGTCGGCGATGGCCCGGCGCGGGCCAAGCTTGCCCACGACAACCCGGACTTCATTTTCTGCGGCGTGCAGCGCGGCGATGCGCTGGCGCGCCACTTCGCCAGCGGCGATCTGTTCCTGTTCCCCAGCCGCAGCGAGACCTTCGGCAACGTCACCCTGGAAGCGATGGCCAGCGGCGTGGCCACGGTCGCCTTCGACTACGGCGCCGCCCGCGAGTACCTGCGCACCGATGACAACGGCATCGCCGTGAACGACGACACCGAATTCGTGACCGCCGCCGTGCAGCTGGCCGGCGATGACGCCCTGCGCCACCGGCTCGGCCGCAACGCCGCCACCGCGATGAAGCGGCTGCATCCACAGCAGGTGGTGGCCGAGTTCGATGCCCTGCTCGCCGAACTGGCCCAGGCCCGGAGGCCGCATGCCGACCACGCCGCTTGATGCCCTGCGCGGGCACGAAACGCGCTGGTGCCGACGCGCCAACCACTACTGCCGGCGCCGCCGTGTCCGGCATGCCTTTGCGGTGATCAGCCGCCTGGGCGATGGCGTGTTCTGGTACGCACTGATGGCCGGGCTGGTGCTGCTGGACGGCTTCGATGGTCTGCGCGCCTCGCTGCACATGGCCGCCACCGGCCTGATGGCCCTGCTGCTGTACAAGGGGCTCAAGCGCTGGACGCGACGCCCGCGGCCGTTCGCCGCAGATCTGCGCATCCGTGCCTGGGTGGCGCCGCTGGACGAGTTCAGCTTCCCGTCCGGGCACACCCTGCATGCGGTGTCCTTCACGATCGTGGCGCTCGCCTACTACCCGTGGCTGGCACCGCTGCTGGTGCCGTTCACCGCGCTGATCGGGCTGTCGCGGGTGGTGCTGGGCCTGCACTATCCCAGCGATGTGCTGGCCGCGACCGGGATCGCCGCGTTGCTTGCCGCCGCCAGCCTCCAGTGGCTGCCGTTGTAGCGGCTGTCGCCGCGCCCCCTTGAATCACGCGGGCTCTTCACCCTGCAGCGATGCCTCGTCCCGTGATCCCGTTTTACAATGTGGGCATGACCACGCTGTTCATCTCCGATCTGCACCTGGACCCGAGTCGTCCAGCCATCACCGACCTGTTCCTGGCCTTCCTGCGCGATGAAGCGATGCAGGCCGATGCCCTGTACATCCTGGGCGATCTGTTCGAAGCCTGGATCGGCGATGACACGCCCTCCCCGGCCGCCGATGCGGTGGCGATCGCGCTGCATGCCGTGGCCGATGCCGGCGTGCCGGTGTATTTCATCCGCGGCAACCGCGATTTCCTGGTCGGCGAGGACTATGCGCGGCGCGCGGGGTTCACGATCCTGCCCGACCCGAGCGTGATCGATCTGTATGGCCGTCCGGTGCTGCTGCAGCACGGCGACCTGCTGTGCACGGACGATGTCGCCTACCAGCAGTTCCGCGCGCAGACCCGCGACCCGGTGTTCCAGGCGCAGTTCCTGTCGCAGCCGCTGGCCGCGCGCATCGCGTTCGCACAGAAGGCGCGCGACGCCAGCCAGGCGCGGCAGTCGGAAATGAAGCAGGGCGACCGCGCCCAGTTCGAAACCGTCACCGACGTTGCCCCCGCGGAAGTCGATGCCACCTTCGGCCGCTATGGCGTGGACACGATGATCCACGGCCACACCCATCGCCCGGCCATCCATCCACTGCAGGCCGGCGGCCGCGACTGCACCCGCATCGTGCTGGGCGACTGGTACGAGCAGGGCTCGGTACTGCGCGTCACGCCGGAAGGCTGGACGCTGGACGCGCTGGCCGGCTGATACCCGCGACGGCCTACGGCCGCCGCGGGGAGGCGCAGATCAGCGGAACGCGGCCACCGCCGCCTTGGTGTTGACCAGGACGCGCTGGTTGTCGGCGCTGCTGGCAATGCCCGTCGGGATCCCGTTGTACGTGATGTTCGGGTTGGACCAGTAGTTCAGGCGCGGGCAGCTGCGGGTGCAGTTGTAGGCCATGATCGTGCGCCAGCCGGTGCCGGTCGCCGGCTCGTAGCGGTACCCGTGGCCGTAGGCATACGGCGACGTGCTGGAGTCGGTGGCGATGTCATGCCGTGCGCTCTGCAGATGGCCGATCTCGTGCGCGAAGGAGTAGTAGCCGGTGGCGCAGTCCCAATGCACCGCCGCGAACGCGGTGGCCGCGGTGGAGCCGATGCCCGAGGCCAGCCCGCACGAGCTGGCGTTGTTGATCACCAGCACGGCGACATCGGCGCGGGTGGTGTTGCGGCTGGCGTGGATGCTGTCCATCACGCCATCGCTGGTGTTGCGGAAGCGCGCCAGATCGGTGGAGAAACTGCTGGACTCGGCATAGCTGGTGGTCTCGTACCCGGCCAGCTGCAGGGTGATGCCGACATTGCTGTTGCTGTAGCCCTGGTTGGACTCCGCGACGGCCAGCTGCACCAGCGACTGCATGTTGCCGCCGTAGGCCGCGACCGCACCGTTGGTGGCCACCACCAGCACACGGATGGTGGCCGGGGTGCCTGAGGAAGCCGCGGCGATACCGGCCCGGTCGCTGGCCGGCATCGCGATGGTGGGCAGGCTGTTGTAGTCGGCCGGATGGTCGGCCGGCATGCGCGCCTCATCCACTTCCACCAGCACATGCCGCCCATCACTGACCGGACGCAGCCGGTACAGCTGGCCGTCCCTGCGGATCGAGCCGGTCACCGTGTCGCCGTTGCGCACCAGGATCACCGCGTTCATCGGATCCGGGGCGCCGGCCTTGAGCAGCCGTGCGCCGGCGCGCGTGCCGATCTGGCCGTACCAGATGCTGCCGCCGTCGGCGAGCGTCTCCACCCGGCTCTGCAGGGCCTGCACCGGCTGCCCCAGCAGTTCGAACTCCAGTTGCTTCTGCGCCGACGCCACCGCCGCCGCATCCACGCGCACCTCCTGCACCGCGCTGGTCGACGGCGCGCCCATCAGCGCCTGCAGGGCGGGTTGCTGGGCAGTGCCGGCCCGGGTCAGCACCGTGACCGGCTCGAACAACGGGGCGGCGGCGGCGCCACCGGCGCCCAACAGACACAACGCGATCACACCTGCGGCCTTGCTCATCGAACTGGACATCATGTCGCCTCTCTTTGAGTGAAAAACGGAGTGGAGTCGGTTTGCTGCAATCCGCCGGGCGAGCCGGCCTGCCCATCTGGCGCGACGCGGTCGTGTGAATTCAATAGCAATTGCAGATGGGATTCCGGAACTGTGATCGACCGCATCTTGGTTCAGGGAGGTCAGCACGGCCCACCGGTGCTGTCGCGGCGTGTGGATTCCGCGCTACCTTAGCCAGGCATCCTCGGGGAACAGGGACGACATCGCGGTGGCACCTACCCAACCCGCAACCGCGACCACGGTGTCGCTGCATATCGGCCTGTTCTTCGACGGCACCCGCAACAACGCCGACAACCTGCAGCGCGCGTCGCGCCCGGCCGGCGCCACCACGCCCGCACCGCGGCCGCCCGCCGTGATCGCCGATGATGCATCGCCCTACCAGAGCCGGTTGACCAGCAGCTACAGCAATGGCCTGACCAACATCGCGCGGCTGCAGGCGCTGTACCCCGATCACCGGCAGATGCCGCCGGTGGGCGACACGCTGGCGCTGTCGCTCTACATCGAAGGGGTGGGCACGCGCACCGGTGAGGAAGACGACCTCATGGGGCTGGCATTCGGGATCGGCCGCACGGGCGTGCGCGCCAAACGCCGCCAGGCGCTGGAGCAGCTGCTGCCCGGGGCGCTGCGCGAGCTCGCCCGCGCCCAGCCCGGGCGCACGCTGGGCAGCGTGCGGGTGGATCTGTTCGGCTACTCGCGCGGCGCGGCCAGCGCGCGCGATGCGGTGAACGTGCTCAACGCGCCGGCGGCCGCCGCATGGCTGCGCGAACAGCTGGTGCGGTCGGGCTGGGCGCTGGCACCGGCATTTCCCGGCACCGCCCGCCCGGTGCGCTTCGTGGGGCTGCTCGATACGGTGGTGGCGATCGGCCGCCAGCATCGCGATGAGATGCCCGCGGTCGCGCTTCCCGCAGGGTGCGCGGACAAGGTCGTGCAGCTGGTGGCGCGCGACGAACACCGTGAGCACTTCGCGCTCACCAGCGTCGCACCCGAACATGAAGAGATCGCGCTGCCGGGCGTGCACGCCAACATCGGCGGTGGCTACGACCAGCGCATCGAAGGCCCCAAGCTGCTCAGCCGTCCGCAGGGGCAGCTGCTGCGTGGCAACGGATTGGCGCCCGGCGCGGTGCCGCCGCTGGACCTGCTGCGCGCGACCACGGTGTACCGCAACGCACAGGCCACGTGCCGTCGCTGGCAGCGTGCACTCGGCCTGGGCGATGACGCGATCTGGGTGGACGTGTGGCATCAGTGGCAGCCGCAACGCCGCGTCGAGAGCCGCAGCGTCCTGCCACAGCCCACCCTGCGTGCGTATGCGGCGGTGGTACTGCGCCGCGAGATCGATGCGCGCTACCAGTTCATCGCGCTGCGGCTGCTGCACCAGCGTGCCGCGGCCGCCGGCGTGGCGTGGACAACCTCTCCGGACGCATTGCCTGCCTTGGCGCTGCCGGCGGAACTGCAGCCCATCGCCGCCCGGCTGCTGGCCGGCACGCCGCTCGATCCCGCGCAGGAACGCCTGCTGCGCCAGCGCTACCTGATGCAGTCGGCGCATTGGAACTTCGATGCGCTGGGCGACACCGCCCTGCTCTATGCCGCCGATGCGGGCACCCGGGAACTGCCTTATCGGCCGGGTCCCGGGTTGTTCTACATCAACCGGCCGACCGCAAGCGGTCAGCGCGTGGTGCTGGCCAACACCTGACCGCGCAGTTCGGTCTGTTCGATCATCTCGGCGAGTTCTTCCTCGTCGAAGCCGGCCAGCAGGCGCGCTTCCAGGTTGAACGGGCCATACAGGAAGCCGCCGGCGTACTCCTTCAGCAGCGCCATGAAGCGCGGGCGCGGCTCGACCCCTTCGCGCGTGCAGTACCAGCGGTACCAGCGCGAGCCGGCGGCGACGTGCGCCACTTCTTCGCGCAGGATGATCTCCAGCACATCGGCGGTGGCGTGGTCGCCCCCGGCGCGCAGTTTCACGATCATGCCCGGTGTGACATCCAGCCCGCGCGCTTCGAGCACGCGCGGCACCAGCGCCATGCGGGCCAGTCCGTCGTGCGCCGTCTTCTCGCACATTTCCCAGAGGCCGTTGTGCGCGTCGAAATCGCCGTAGGCGTAGCCGTTGGCCTGCAGCCGATCGTGCAGCAGCATGAAGTGGCGCGATTCGTCATCGGCCACGCTGACCCAGTCGGCGTGGAAGGACGTCGGCAGGCCACGGAAGCGGTAGACCGCATCCCAGGCCAGGTCGATCGCGTTGAGTTCGATATGCGCGATGGCGTGCACGAACGCCGCACGCCCTTCCACGCTGCCCAGGCCACGCCGCGGCAGATCGCGCGGGTGGACCAGGATCGGCTTGGCGGGGCGCCCCGGCATCCGGATCGGGTCCGGTGCCGGCGCATCGGCCGGTGCCTTGAGGCGACCGGCGCGGAACTGCACGGCGTAGTGCTGGGTCAACGCAACCTTGCGCAGCGGATCCGGCTCGGCCAGGCAGTGCTGCGCGGCCTGCAGCAGATCGCCGGCCGCGGTATCCAACACATCACTCATGCCCTGCCCTCAGGCGCGACGCTTGTGCTTGGCATCGTCCGAACGCAGCTGCTGGATGCGCTCGAAATAGCCCGGCTCGATGCCGGTCGGATAGACGCCGTTGAAGCACGAGGAATCGAACGATTTCAGCTCCGGATTGCCTTCGCTCACCGCCGCTTCCATGTCCTCGATGTCCTGGTAGATCAGCCAGTCGCAGCCCAGGTGCTTCTCGATTTCCTCGATGCTGCGGTTGTGCGCGACCAGTTCTTCGGCGGCCGGCATGTCGATGCCGTAGATGTTCGGGTAGCGCACCGGCGGCGCCGCGCTGGCCAGGTAGACCTTGCGGGCACCGGCGTCGCGCGCCATCTGCACGATCTGCTGGCTGGTGGTGCCACGCACGATCGAGTCGTCCACCAGCAGCACCACGCGGTTGCGGAACTCCAGGTGGATCGGATTGAGCTTGCGGCGCACCGACTTCACCCGCTCGCCTTGGCCCGGCATGATGAAGGTGCGGCCGATGTAGCGGTTCTTGATGAAGCCTTCGCGGTACTTCACTCCGAGCGTGTTGGAAATCTCCAGCGCGGCATCGCGCGAGGTATCCGGGATCGGGATGATGGTGTCGATGTCGTGGTCCGGGCGCAGGCGCAGGATCTTCTCGCCGAGCTTGATGCCCATGCGCATGCGCGCCTTGTGCACCGAGACGTTGTCGATCATCGAGTCCGGGCGCGCGAAGTACACGTACTCGAAGATGCACGGGCTGTGCTCGACCGGCTCGGCGCAGACTTCGGAGAACAGCTCGCCGCGCGCGGTGATGACCAGCGCTTCGCCCGGGCGCACGTCGCGCACGCGCTGGAAACCGAGCACGTCGAGTGCGGCCGATTCGGAGGCCACGATGTATTCGTCGCCTTCGGCGTGGGCGCGCTTGCCCAGCACCAGCGGACGGATGCCGTGCGGATCGCGGAAGGCGACCAGGCCCAGGCCCAGCACCACGCTGATCACCGCATAGCCGCCCTTGACGCGACGGTGCACGGCGGCCACGGCGCGGATCGCCGCTTCCGGGGTCAGCTGGCGCTGCGCATCCAGTTCGAAGGCGAACACGTTCAGCAGCACTTCGCTGTCCGAATCGGTGTTGACGTTGCGGCGGTCCTGCTCGAACACCTGCTGGCGCAGGGCTTCGGTATTGATCAGGTTGCCGTTGTGGGCCAGCGCGATGCCGTACGGCGAGTTCACGTAGAACGGCTGCGCCTCGTCCATGCCTTCCGAACCGGCGGTGGGATAGCGCACGTGCGCGATGCCGACGCGGCCTTCCAGCGTGGACATCCGCTTGGCATCGAACACATCGCGTACCAGGCCATTGGCCTTCTGCACGCGCAGGCGGGTGCCGTCGGCGGTGGCGATGCCGGCCGCGTCCTGGCCACGATGCTGGAGGACGGTCAGGCCGTCATACAACTGCCCGGCGACGTTCTGGTTGCCGACGATTCCGACGATGCCACACATGGTGCGAATCTCCGCTGGGCTGCGCCCATTTACTGTGAAGGTGGCCGTGCCTGGCCGGGGGAACCGCTCCGTGCCGGATCGGTGGGATCCGGGCGCACGAGCGCCGGATCGATGTTGTCGGGGGTACCTGGGTGAGACCCACGCGCCGATACGTCGGCGGGGTCTCCCCCCTGCTCTGGCGTCTCGTCCAGCGGTCGCGGCCATCCGCGCCCGGCCAGCAGGCCGTCAAGCACACCATTATCGCCTGTCAGCAGCGGCTTGCCCAACTCCGAGCCGGGAAGTTGCGCCATGTTCACGTCAGGCAGCGCCATCGGCATGCCCTGCAGGTCGGGCAGCTTCGGCATGTCGGGCATCTGCGGCATCCTGGCCTGCATCCAGCCCACGCCGGGGCTGAGCATCGCGCGCAGGTTGGAATCGTGCCAGGCCGCCTCGCGCGGCAACGGCGTATACGAGGCGATCAGCAGCAGCACACAACCGATCAGGCCGCCCCGGGCCAGGCCCAGCACGCCGCCCAGCATCCGATCGGCGCCGTTGAGGCTCGTCGATCGCACGGCCTGCCGGATCACCAGGCCGATGGCCCACACCGCCACCATCACCAGCAGGAACACGCTCAGATAGCCCGCGAAGAGGTGCCCGGTACCGGGCGCCGCCGGCGCCGACCACCAGCCTGCGGCCGCCGTGCCGAACATCAGCGCCGCCCAGCTGCCGAGCAGCCAGGACAGGGTGCTGATGAGGATGCTGACGAAGCCGCGCATCACCCCGAGCAGGGTCGAGATGCCGATCACCGCCAACAGTACGAAATCGATCACGCGCCTCCTCCGGGGAGGAACGTTCGGGCCTCAAGGCACGGGCGCATGGCCGGCATCAGGGATGCGGCCGGACCATGCCGGCGACGCCGACCTTGGCAGCCACCTGGGCCTTGAGGTTCTCCGCATCGCCGCGGTTGGCGACCGGCCCGACGCGGACCCGGTTGAGGGTGCCCTTTTCGGTGCGGACCTGCTCGACGAAGGCGCTGAAGCCGGCGGCACGGACCTTGTCGCGCAGTGCGTTGGCCTCGGCCGCCTGGCCGAAGGCACCCAGCTGCACGGCGAAGCCGACGCTGCTGGCGGCCGGCGCAGCCGGGGCCGCGACCGGTGGCGCGGCAGCGGTTTCGGGCTTGGGTGCCGGGGTCGGCTTGGGCTCGGGCTTCGGCGCGGCCGGCTTCGGTTCCGGCTTCGGGGCAGCCGCGACCGGCTCAGCCGGCAGGGATTCGGTTTTCACGGTGTTGCCGGACGGCGCAGCGGCGGCGCTGGAGGCGGTCGGCGCCGTTGCAGCGGGTGCAGCGGGTGCCGGGGTGGCGGCGACAGCGGTATCGGCGCGCGCAT
This sequence comes from Stenotrophomonas sp. TWI1183, assembly GCF_039673115.1. NCBI lineage: Bacteria > Pseudomonadati > Pseudomonadota > Gammaproteobacteria > Lysobacterales > Lysobacteraceae > Stenotrophomonas > Stenotrophomonas sp. TWI1183. The sequence continues at coordinate 3,046 of NZ_JBDJKZ010000016.1, read as the reverse complement.
CCAGGGTGATGACTTCGGCCTTGACGTCGTTGCGCACCTTTACCGCCTGCAGGCGGCCGGCTTCGGCCAGCGCGCGGTCGGCATAGGGACCCACGCGGACACGCCAGGCCTGGCGCCCATTGATCGTGGCCGGCTCGCGGAAGCCCGCCAGCTGGGCGCTCTTCAGCGTGGCGATGACGCGGTCGGCATCGGCTTCGCTGGCATAGGCGCCAAAGCTCACGGCGTAATTGCCCGCGGCCACGGCCGGCGAGGTATCGGCCGGCGCCGGATCGGCGGCGGCGGCGCTGTCGGCCAGTGGCTGGGTGGTCGATCCCCCGCTCTGCAGGCCGGTGGCGCCACCGGTCGGTGCGACCAGCGGCAGCTCACGGGTTTCGAACTGGCCATCGGATGGCGCGGCCGGTGCGCTGATCGGCACGTTGGCAACGCCACTGTCAGGCGCGGGACCCTTGACGAGCATGGGCAGGAAAATCACGGCCAACGCCACCAGGACGATGGCACCAATCAGTCGCTGTTTCAGAGGAGTATCCACGTGAAGGCAGGCAGGCGGCGCGGCGGAATGCCACGGGGATTATACGGGTGCGCGCGTGTGCGGCGGCTGATGCGGCTGAACGGCGCTGCAAAGACCCCTCAGGCGCCGGGATCCAGGGTCTGCAGTGCCTCGGCGGCGGTATGGAAGGAGCCGAACACCAGCACCCGATCACCGGCCTTGGCCTGCTGCAGGGCGTGCTGCAGGGCCTCGGCGACGGTGGCGTGGAGCGTGGCGCCGGCCGCTGCCGTGCCGTCCAGGCGGGCCTGCAGTTCCCCCGCGCTCTGCGCACGGGCACCGGCCAGCCCGGCCAGATGCCACTGCTGGACCTGGTCGGCCAGGGCATCGACGACGCCGGCCGCGTCCTTGTCCTGCAGCGCGGCGAACACGGCGAGGGTACTGCCGGTGACGCGGGCGGCCTTGAGTGCGCCCGCCAGTTCGCGGGCGGCCTGCGGGTTGTGGCCGACATCGACCAGGACCTCGACGCCGTCACGATCGAAGGCCTGCAGACGGCCGCGGATACGCGCGGCGGCAACGCCTTCGATGAAGGCAGTGCGCGGCAGCGGACGATCGAGCGCGCGCAGGGCGGCGATCGCGGTGGCGGCATTGGCGCGCTGGATGGGACCGCGCAGTGTCGGGTACGGCAGTTCGAGACGGAAGCCGACATCGCGCCAGCGCCAGCGTTCGCCATCGATGTCGTCGGCGAAGAAGTCGCTGCCACCCCGGATGGCGTTGGCCCCCACCAGATAGGCACGCGCGAGCACACTCGAGGGCGGGTCGATTTCGCCGAGGATGACCGGCTTCCAGCCGCGGATGATGCCGGCCTTCTCGGTGCCGATCGCTTCACGGTCCTCGCCCAGCCAGTCGCTGTGGTCGATGTCCACGGTGGTGATCACCGCGACGTCGCTATCGACGATGTTGACGGCATCCAGGCGGCCGCCGAGGCCGACTTCCAGCACGGCCAGGTCGAGCCCGGCCTGCGCGAACAGGTGCAGCGCGGCCAGCGTGCCGTATTCGAAGTAGGTCAACGTGGTGTCGCCACGGGCATCTTCGATGGCATTGAACGCCGCCATCAGGGCCTCATCGCTGGCATCCTCGCCATCGATGCGCACGCGCTCGTTGTAGCGCAGCAAGTGCGGCGAGGTGTACGCGCCGACCTTCCAGCCGGCGGCACGGGCGATCGCTTCGATGAAGGCGACGGTGGAGCCCTTGCCGTTGGTGCCACCGACCACGATGCTGCGCTCGGCCGGTGCACCCAGCCCCATCGCCTCCGCCACGGTACGCACCCGGTCCAGCCCCATGTCGATGGTGGCGGGGTGCTGCTGCTCGATGTAGCCGAGCCAATCGGAGAGGGTCTGCGGGCGGGCGATGGTGGTCATGGTCGCTGGATCGGAATCGTTGGGGCGGACGGCAGGATGGGACGCAGTGCGTTACAGCGCGCGGTGCTTGGCTTCACCGAAGAACGGGGTGTGGTGGGCGCAGTCGTTGAGGCGGACCACTTCAAGCTGGTCGAGGTCGGGGCCTTCGAGCAGGTTGAGGGTGGTCGGTGCCTGGCGGAAGGTCCACAGGCGCGAGATCGGCAGGCCGAGGATGCGGCACAGGATCACGCGGTTGACGGCGTCATGGGCGACGACCAGCAGGGTGTCATGCTCACCCAGGCCTTCGGCGGCACGCGCCAGGCCACGCCAGCTGCGCTCGAGCACCAGGCGCAGCGATTCGCCGCCGGGCATCAGCACGGTGTCCGGCTCTTCGCGCCAGGCACGCAGGCGGGAGGGATCCTTGTCATGGATTTCGCTGGCGAGCAGGCCTTCCCATTCACCGTGGGCGATTTCCTGCAGGTCCGGTTCGGTCAGCAGCATCGGGGCCCGCTCGGCGCCAAGGGCGAGCTGGGCGGTGAGCTGGGCGCGCACCAGCGGCGAGGCGACGGCGCGGGTGATGTCCACGGACTTCAGCCGTTCGCCCAGCGCCTTGGCCTGGGCTTCGCCGATCGGCGACAACGGGATATCGATCTGGCCTTGGTAGCGGCCTTCGGCATTCCACGGCGTTTCGCCGTGACGGGCAAGCAGGATGCGCATGCGGACAAGGGTTCCTTGGGGGGAGGAGGTTTCGGCGTTTCGTTCACATCCTGTGAAACCACACCGAACGGGGATCATACCCGGTCGCGGCTGTGAAGCTGCGCGGCTCGTTGGTCCTGGTTGTTTGGGTGCCTGCTGACTTGCTGACGGATGGCTCGTAGAGCGTGGCGCCTTATTGGCCCGCACAGGCTGAGGCCGGGCAGCCTCTGGCAGGACGCGCCGTGAACCCATCCCTGGGGGCTCGTACGACGGCATCCATGCCGTCGAACGGTCCTGCCAGAGGCTACCCGGCCTCATCCACCAAGATTTCCGTCGCTGGCGCGGATACAAAGAGCAAGTGCAGTGCCGCTTCGCCTTTCTGTCCGCATGCGGATATGTGTCCAGAGCGCGTCGGGCAGGGCTGGGCGAGACACGCCGTGAACCCATCCATGGGGGCTCGTACGAC
>NZ_JBDJKZ010000015.1:0-103477 GCF_039673115.1 Stenotrophomonas sp. TWI1183 | reverse complement strand
TTGTTTGGCCGGGCGGGGGCCCGCCCCCGCGGTTTTTTTGGTTTTTTTGGGGGCCGGCCCGGCGCCCGGCACTACCTCCTCCGTTTTGTCTGTGGCTGTGGCTGCGGCGTTACCGCGGCTGCAGCGTCATCTCATCCAGCACCCACATCGTCGGCCGGGTGTCGCCGGTGAAGCGCACGCACAGATTCTGCGTGCCCTTGAGCGAACGCGGCAGCGCCGCCTCCAGTGTGATGAACCCATCGGCACCCGGTGCGGCCGGCAGCGTCACGCTGGCCAGTGGCTTGCCATCGCACTGCCCGCCGAGGATGTCCATTTCCCCGTGTGCGCTGCGCTTGGGTGCGAAGCGACGGCTGGGCTCGTCGTGGGCCAGCTGGAAGTAATACGGGATCTGTCCGGCGCGGATGCGGACGCTGGCAATGCCGTCCACATCGGCATCCTTCCACAGCCAGCACGGGTTGAAGATGTCGACGTTGAAGATCGCACGCTCGCCGTCGGCCGGGCCATCATCTTCCAGGCGCAGCAGCAGCTGGCCTTCGCCCGGGCACTGCGCCAGATGCTCGTCGGTCCGCGACAGCAGCGAGGTGGCGGTGATATCGAAGCGGCTGGCGGCCTTGGCCAATGCCTGGCCGTTGAAGAACGTCGCGGCCTGCAACGCCACCGGCAGCGGCTGCTGCAGCGGGGCGGTATAGCGCGGCGACCGGGCGGTGACGGCACTACCATCCACGCTGTAGTGGATGTCGTAGCCGAGCGGATTGCGCAGTGCGAGCGTCGCGGTGCCGGCAGCGCGATCGTCACGGCTGTCCAGTTCCACCTGGAACGGGGTCTGTGCATACGCGATGCCCATCGCCTGGTATCGCTGCAGCTGCGCCGGCAGGCGTGCCAGGAAATCGGCGTAATCACGACGCTCGCGCGGCGACCAGCCGGTCTCGGCCACGGCAGCCAGGCGCGGGAACAGGTTGTGCTGCAGGCGCGCGTAGCTGCGCGTGTGCTCGGTGAACATGTTGGCCTGCAGGCCGAGGATGTGGTGCTGCTTGTCCTTGGCCAGCGCGTCCGGCACCGGCTCGAAGCCGTACACGCGCGCCAGCGGAATCGTCGCCGGACGGCCCGGCGGCTCGTTCTCCGAGTTCGTCTGCAGGTAATCCATGTACATGTCGGTCACCGGCGACATCACCACGTCGTGACCTTCGCTGGCGGCCTTCAGGCCGCCTTCCGTGCCGCGCCACGACATCACCGTGGCTTCCGGCGGCAACCCGCCTTCGAGGATTTCGTCCCAGCCGATCAGGCGCCGGTCGTGTTGTTCCAGGAACGTTTCCAGGCGCTTGATGATGTGGCTCTGCATTTCCATCTCATCGCCGGCGCCCACCTCGCGCATGCGTGCCTGCACCCGCGCGGAAGCCTCCCACTGGTCCTTGACTGCTTCGTCGCCCCCCACGTGCACGTACCTGGCCGGGAACAACGCGATGACTTCTTCCAACACGTTCTCAAGGAATTCGAGGGTGCTGTCGTCGGTGTTGAACAGGTTGGGGAACACGCCCCATTCGCTCAGCGGCTTGAGCGGGGTGTCGATCGTGCCGAGCTCCGGATAGGCCGCGATCGCTGCGGTGGCATGGCCGGGCACGTCGATCTCGGGAATGACCTGGATATGGCGCGCGGCCGCATACGCGATCACCTCGCGGATCTGTTCCTGGGTGTAGAACCCGCAGTAGGGACGCTCGGCGCCGGTGACCGGATCGCGGCCACCGTCGCCGGCCGGAATGCGGCAGCTGCCGACGCCGGTCAGTTTCGGGTAGCGCTTGATCTCCATGCGCCAGCCCTGGTCATCGGTGAGATGCCAATGGAAGGTGTTGAGCTTCTGCTCGGCCATCGCATCGAGGACCTGCTTGATCTCGTCGAGGCTCTGGAAGTGGCGGGCCGAATCGAGCATCAGGCCGCGCCAGCTGAAACGGGGGGCATCATCGATGCGCAGCGCCGGAAGCATCCCATCGCTGCCGCCGGTAAGCAGCTGCGAGAGCGTGGCCGCACCGTAGAACAGGCCGGCCTCGGTGGCGGCCTGCACGGTCGCGCCGCGCGCGTTCGATCGCAGCTGGTAGCCTTCGGCACCGGTCTTGAGCGTGGCGTCCAGCACGAAGCGGATGCCGTCCTTGCCGCGTCCTTCGCCCACCGTTACCGCCGGGCCACCGCTGTCGCGCAGCAGGGTGGCGAACTGCGTGGCGACGCGCTGCGCGGCCTGACCCTGTGCACGGACCGGCGTGGCCGCCGTCACCGCGTAGCCGGCGCCGGCGAGGCGTTCGGCCTTCGCCGGTGCGGGGATCAGCATCAGCGAACCGGCCAGAGCCTTCGGGCCATCCGTTGCCTGTGCGTCGGCGGCCTGGGCCAGCGGTGCGAGGGAGAGTGCCAGTGCGAAGGACAGCAGCGACAGCGAGGTACGACGGGTGCGGGTGTGCATCGGGTCATTCCTTTGTAGCGAATCGGGTTCCACCTGTGAAACGGGCCCGGAGATCCGGGCCCGTTTCAGGTGTGCAGCGTGTTACCGCGGCGATCAGTACTTGAAGCGGAAGTTCAGATAGTACTGGCGGCCGTTGGAGTAGAACGAGGTCGGGATCAACGCGCTCTGGTAGTACTTGTAGGTCGGGTTGTTGAGGTTCAGGCCATCCAGGCTGATGCTCAGCCAGTCGGTCGCCTTGTAGCTCAGCGACGCCGACAGGGTGCCGAAGTCGTCCTGGTAGTACGGGTTGGTGCCGGACAGGCTGATCAGGAACGAGGAACGGCGGGTGTAGCTGACGCGGGCGCCGAAGCGTTCGTTCTCGAAGTAGGCACCCACGTTGTAGGTGTTCTTCGAGGTGCCCAGCAGGTTGTTGGTGCCGTCGGCCCAGGTGTGGTTGGTCTTGCCATTGGCGTAGGTGTAGTTGGCATTGACGCCGAAGTACTCGCCGATCGGCTGCTCGTAGGCCACTTCCACGCCGGTGACCTGCCCATCGGCATTGATCGGGGTGGAGATGTCGTAGGTTTCAAGCTGGTTGGTCAGTTCGCTGAAGAGCTGGCGCTGGACCACGTCGAAGGCGATGTAGTCCTTCAGGCGCATATGGTAGGCGCCCAGCGACAACAGGCCGCGCGGCATGAAGTACCACTCCAGGTTGGCATCCAGGTTGCTGGACAGGGTCGGCTTCAGGTCGGGGTTGCCGCCGCCGCCGGTCTTGTTCAGATCCGAACCCCACGAGGACGCACCCAGTGCCGAGTAGTCCGGCAGCGTCTGGGTCTGCGACGCGGCCACGCGCAGCACCAGGTCATCGTCCAGGTCGAACTTGATGTTGGCGCTCGGCAGCACGCGGTCGTGCTTGTTCTCGAAGGCCTGGCGCTGCCACATGCCGAACAGGCTGCGCACGTCGGCGCGGGCCGGATCGCTGACGGCCAGGTAGGTGTCGATGTCCTGCTTGATGTTGACGTAACGCAGGCCGATGTTGCCGCTCCACCAGTCACCGGTGAAGTTGGCCTGCACGTAACCGGCGAAGTTCTTTTCCTTCACCTTCCACTCGGCACCGTAGTTGTGGCGGCCGTCGGGACCGTCGTTGCCGGCCAGCCAGGTCGAGTTGTTGACGATGGCGTTCTGCAGCGCATCCGGGGTGTAGTACCAGATGTTGCGCGGGAAGCTGCCGCCCACGCCGCTGGCGAAGTTGCCCGGGTACTGCCCGGTGGCGCTGCCGCGCAGTGCGGACCAGATGTCGCCCGGGCTGGCGCCTTCCGGCGACAGGGCTTCACGTTCGTGGTCGGCGAAGCGCAGGCCGAAGTCGATCGAGCTCAGCGTGCCACCGTTGCTGAAGTACTGGTTGAAATCCAGCGACGCCCAGTCTTCCTTGTCCTCTGCCTTGACCAGCTGGTTGCCCCAGGTGCCGAAGCTGCTGACGCCTGCTTCGCTGATGTCGCCACCGATGTTCCAGTCGACCGGGGAGCCGGCGCCGTGGCTGGCGTAAGACGCGCCGCCACCCTGGCCGACGGTGACTTCGGCGATGAACTGGCGCGGGGTTTCGCCGGTGCCCTTGGTGGTGCCGGCCTGGAACTTCGCGTTGAGGTTGTCGTTGATCTGCCAGTCCGCGTCGAAGGTGACGTAGCTGCTCTTGGCGGTGGCCTCGCGGTAGATCATGTCGTACACGCCGTAGTTCGTACCGGGAACGCCGGTATACGTCGCGTTGGTGATCACGCCATCCACCACGGTGTAACCCGGGTCCGGGGCCTGGGTGCGGCCGAAGCCGCTGCCGAACATCATGAAGTTGCGGTTGTAGTTGTTCGCTTCCAGTTCGGACGTGAAGCCGCTCAGGCCCAGGGTCAGCGTGTCGATCGGCTTCCACTGCACGGTGACCATGCCACCCTTGCGCTTGCGGGTCTGCTCGAACAGGGTCGAACCCAGCAGGCCGGGAATGGACAGGCCTTCCAGGTCCGGACGCGGCGCCTGCAGGAACTGGCCCGGATTGGCCGGATCGGGGATGCCTGCCACGACCGGATCGGTCGCCTTGAGCGCGAAGAAGCCGCCCGGGATTTCCTGCGCTTCACGGCGCAGTTCGCGCTCCTGGTAGAAGCCCTGCACCAGCACGCCGAAGGTGTTGGCGTCATTCTTGTAGTTGAACAACGCCGAGTACTGCGGATCGGTCGAGTCGGCCTGGTCCGAGCGCACGGCGCCGATCGATGCTTCGGCCGTGAACTGCTTGGCGAACTGCAGCGGGGTACGGGTGATGATGTTGACGGTACCGGTGGTGCCGCCGTCCTGCAGCTTGGCCTGCGAGGACTTGTTCACTTCCACCGAGCTGACCAGCTCGGACGGCAGCAGCGAATAGCTGACGCTGCGGCCGACGTTGTTGCCCTGGCTGAGCACGAACCAGTCGGCCGAGCCGACGCTGTGGCCGTTGATGAGGGTCTGGGTCAGGCTCGGGCTGGTGCCGCGCAGGCTGACACGGTCGGCTTCATCGAAGCCGCCTTCATCGGCGCTGGACGAGCTGATGTTCACGCCTGGCACGCGCTGCAGGGTATCGGCGACGTTGTGCGCGGGCAGCTTGCCCACGTCTTCGGCGGTGACCACTTCCAGGCGCGCATTCGCTTCGCGCTTGGTATCGAGCGACTTCTCCATCGAACCGCGGATGCCGGTGACCTGGATGGTGTCCAGGTCGGTTGCGGCCGGCGTGGAGGCGGGGGCTTGCTGCGCGTGGGCGCTGAAGGCCAGGCAGCTGACGATGGCTGCGGAAAGCAGGGTCTTGCGGGTGTTCATGATGTCTCTCCTCATCACTCGATGGTCGCCGGCGACGGCGTCTGTTTGCTTGCGTCTGGTACGACTGTGCCGCGCGCCTGTTGTCCGGTGCGCCTTGGGTGCTACGTACTGCGTGGTGCGTTGTCCGCAGCGCCGATCCCGGCGCCGCGGCAGATCAGGTGTCCGAGCGGCCGAGGTACCAGCTGGCGGCGCCGATGACGCCCAGCTGCCCGTGCTCGACCACCTTCACGGGAATGCGTTCCAGCGCCTCGCGCATCGGCCCCTTGTTGAGGTACCGCTCGACGAACGTGCTGTTCAACAGGAAGTCGCGGATCTGCGGCAGGATGCCGCCGGCCAGGTAGACACCGCCGGTGACGCCGTACTGCAGTGCCATGTCGCCGATCGTGCTGCCGAGCAGGCCGCAGAACACGTCCAGGCTCTGCCTCGCGAGCGGGTCGTGGCCGGCCATCGCGGCGGCGGTGACCGCATCGGGGGTGGTCAGCGTCGGCGCCTGGCCGTTCAACGCGCACAGGGCGCGATACAGATTCATCAGGCCGGGGCCGGACAGCGCCTGCTCGACCGAGACATGCGAGCGCTCGCGCAGCATCTGCCGCACGATCGCCATCTCCAGTTCGGTGGTGGTGGCCAGGGTGGGCTGGCCGGCTTCGGTAGCCAGGACCACCGCGCCATGTGCGGTCGGGATCCACACGGCCGCGCCGAGCCCGGTGCCCGGGCCGACCACCAGGGTCGGGCCGCGCGGGGCGGTGGCCGGGCCGGTCAGCTGGAGCACGCCGCTGGCATCAACCTGGGCGGCGGCATAGGCCACGGCCTCGAAGTCATTGACGATGTAGACCTGGTCCAGGCCGACCTCCCGCTCGATCTGCCGCGCCGACAGCGGCCAGGGCAGGTTGGCGGTGATCACCGTGCCGTCGTCGCGGGCATAGCCGGCGGTGGCGACCACGCAATGCGTCGGGCGCGGGCCATCGGCCAGGAAGTCGGAGAGGATCGCGCTGAGGCCGGCGTAATCCGCATTGCGGAACTTGCGGTAGTCCAGCAGTTCGACCGGATGGGCCGGATCGGCACTGGCCTGGACCCGGCCAACCCGGACATGCGTACCACCCACGTCGGCGGCCAGGAACGGCGGCATCGCGGCGGGCGGGGCATGGGCCGGAACAGCGTGGGCGGCGTTGGTCACACGGACTCCATCGGTTGGGCGTGGCCAGGGCGGACCCGGCGATTGAGGCGGAGTCTGTAATCGTTCTGACAACGATGTCAACGATAACCTCAGACTTTCGATGTTGCGTCGCAACGTGGGTTTGCGCGCGAAAACGTTTTCATCACGGCACCGTCATGTTTTTGCAAACTGCCGTGAATACGGGCTCCGCCCCGCCCGCCGTGAGCGTTGCCGCCAGATTGCGCAGGTGCAGCAAAGGAAAATGCGCGGGGGCGGCGTGAACCAGTTGTTGACAAACCCGGCGGCCGCAACGAATAAATGTGACAACGTTGTTCCCAGCCACTCTTCCGACGCCGCTCCGGCGCCGTCGATGCAGGAGCCTCCCTGATGTCTGCCGTGCCTGTTGCCTCCGCGCGTTCGAGCGTGCTCACCTCGATCCTGATCATCGGCGTGCTGTTTTTCCTGATCGGCTTCTTCACCTGGCTCAACGGCCCGTTGATCACCTTCGTCAAGCTCGCCTTCGAGCTGGACGAGGTCGGCGCCTTCCTGGTGCTGATGGTCTTCTACCTGTCGTATTTCTTCCTGGCGCTGCCGGCCTCTTGGATCCTCAAGCGCACCGGCATGAAGAAAGGCCTGAGCCTGAGCCTGCTGGTGATGGCGGCCGGCGCGGTGGTGTTCGCCCACTTCGCCCAGCAGCGCTGGTACCCGGGCGCGCTCAGCGGCCTGTTCATCATCGGCAGCGGGCTGGCCCTGCTGCAGACGGCGGTCAACCCGTACATCAGCATCCTCGGCCCGATCGAGACCGCCGCCCGGCGCATCGCGCTGATGGGCATCTGCAACAAGATCGCCGGCATGCTCGCCCCGGTGCTGATCGGCACCCTGGTGCTGCACGGTATCGGCGATCTGGATGCGCAGGTGAAGGTCGCCGACGCCGCCGCCAAAACGGTGCTGCTCAACGATTTCGCGGCCAAGATCCAGCTGCCCTACATGGCCATGGCCGGGCTGCTGGTGGTGCTGGCGGTGGGCGTGCTGTTCTCGCCGCTGCCCGAATTGAAGACCTCCGAGGCCAACGCCACGCCGGCCCGCGCGCCGGGGGTGGCCGAGCGCACCAGCATCTTCCAGTTCCCGCACCTGTGGCTGGGCGTGCTGTGCCTGTTCGTCTATGTCGGCGTGGAAGTGATGGCCGGTGATGCGATCGGTACCTACGGGCATAGTTTCAACCTGCCGCTGGACCAGACCAAGATGTTCACGTCGATCACGCTGGGGGCAATGCTGATCGGCTATCTCGCCGGTCTGGCGCTGATCCCGCACCTGGTCTCGCAGTCGCGCTACCTGAGCATTTCCGCCGTGCTGGGCGTGCTGTTCTGCATCGGCGCGCTGCTGACCCACGGCTATGTCTCGGTGGGCTTCGTGGCCGCGCTGGGCTTTGCCAACGCGATGATGTGGCCGGCGATCTTCCCGCTGGCGATCCGCGGCCTGGGCCGTTTCACCGAGACCGGTTCGGCCCTGCTGGTGATGGCCATCGCCGGTGGCGCGATCATTCCCCAGCTGTTTGCCGTGCTCAAGCAGCACTTCGACTTCCAGTGGGTGTTCGCCGGCCTGATGGTGCCCTGCTACCTGTACATCCTGTTCTATTCGATGCGCGGCCACCGCGTCGGGCTGTCCCGCGACGGGCAGTGATCGGCGATCATGGACGCTCAACCGGTCAGCCAGGGAAAAACGATGCGCAGAGCGACCATCAAGGATGTCGCCGAACGGGCCAAGGTATCGCTGAAGACGGTCTCGCGGGTCATCAACAACGAGCCTTCGGTGATGCAGGCCACCCGGGCGCGCGTGCTGCGTGCGATCGCCGAGCTGGACTACGAGCCGGATCCGGCGGCGCGCAATCTGCGCACCGGCACTACCCTGGTGGTCGGGCTGGTCTATGACAACCCGAACCCGTACCACATCATCGGCGTGCAGAACGGCGTGCTCGCCGCGTGCCGGGAGACCGGTTTCGGCCTGCAGATCCATCCCTGCGATTCCAGCTCGCCGATGCTGGCCGAGGAACTGGCCGACTGGGTGCAGCGTTCGCGCCTGGCCGGGCTGGTGTTGACCGCGCCGATGTCCGAGCGCAAGGACCTGGTGGCCGCGCTCACCGCACGCGGGATCAAACTGGTGCGCATCATCGCCGCCACCGCCGATCCGCAGGATGGCGCCTGCGTGTTCGTCGACGACCGCGAGGCCGCCTATGAAATCACCGAGCACCTGATCCAGCTCGGCCATCAGCGCATCGGTTTCCTCTGGGGTGGCAGCTCGCACCGTTCCAGCGGCGAGCGCTATGCCGGCTACGAAGCCGCGCTGCGCGATTACGGCATGACCATCGACAAGCACCTGGTGGTGCAGGGCGATTACACCTTCGATGACGGCTTCCGTGGTGCGCGCCGCCTGCTGGCGCTGCGCGAACCGCCCACCGCGATCTTCGGCTCCAACGATGAGATCGCCGCCGGCGTGCTGGCGGCGGCCAAGTCCACGGGCATGAACGTGCCCTACGACCTGTCGATCGCCGGCTTCGAGGACAGCCCGTTCTCGCGGCAGTCCTGGCCGCCGTTGACCACGGCCAAGCAGGCCACCGAGGACATCGCACGGCATGCCGCACGCCTGCTGATCGCGCAGCTGCGCAGCGATGCCTACGACGACGCACCGCTGCAGCTGCAGAACCAAGGCTTCGTGCCGCAGCTGGTGGTGCGTGGTTCCACCGCGCCGATGCGCCCGCAGGGTGCACGGCTTCCTTCTCCTGAAACGACCTGAGTCCCCATGTCCCTGCCTGCTCCCCACGACACCCTGATGTACCGCGAAGCCGCCGAGGCCGCCGATGTGATCGCCGCGCAGTTCGCGCGCAACCAGGTGGCCGTGGAGACGCTGGCGGCCAGCCTGCGCGCGGCGCCGCCGCCGTTCGTGGTGACCTGCGCGCGGGGCAGTTCCGATCATGCCGCCACCTACGCCAAGTACCTGCTGGAAACGCGGCTGGGGCTGGTGACCGCCTCGGCCTCGCCGTCGGTGGGCTCGGTCTACGAAGCGCCGCTGAAGCTGCGTGGCGCGCTGTACATCGTGATCTCGCAGTCGGGCAAGAGCCCCGACCTGCTGCGCAACGCCGAGGCTGCCCGTGCGGCCGGCGCGCGCGTGGTGGCGCTGGTCAATGTCGAGGATTCGCCGCTGGCGCAGCTGGCCGAGACGGTGATCCCGCTGGGCGCGGGCGCCGAGCGCAGCGTCGCGGCGACCAAAAGCTACCTGGCCTCGCTCTCGGCGATCCTGCAGCTGGTGGCGTACTGGACGCAGGACGTCGGGTTGATCGCTTCGCTGCGCACGCTGCCCGATGCCCTGCGCGCGGCCTGGAACAGCGACTGGTCGTCGCTGACCGAGGGCCTGGTGCCGGCGCACAACCTGTTCGTGCTTGGCCGTGGCCTCGGCCTGGCCGCCGCGCAGGAAGCGGCGCTGAAATTCAAGGAAACCTGCGGCCTGCACGCCGAGGCCTACAGCTCGGCCGAGGTCAAGCACGGCCCGATGGCGCTGGTCGGCCCCGGCTTCCCGGTGCTGGCGTTCGCCCAGCCGGATGAAACCGGCGCCGGCACCCGCGCGGTGCTGGCCGAGTTCGCCGCGCGCGATGCCCAGGTCTGGCTGGCCGATGTCGATGATGGCGACCTGCCGCTGCCGGTCACACCGCACCCGGCCTGCGCGCCGCTGCTGACCATCCAGAGCTTCTACCGCGCGATCAACGCGCTGGCGCTGCGTCGCGGCCACAACCCCGATCTGCCGCCGCATCTGAACAAGGTGACGGAAACCGTCTGATGAAAACTGTCCTGCGCAACGCCCGCATCCTGGCCGGCGACGACTTCCGCGATGACCTGGCGGTGGTGATCGAAAGCGGGCGGATCACCGCGCTGGTCTCCGATGCCGCGCCGATGCTCGGCCAGGCCGATGAGCAGGTGGACCTGGGCGGCGGCTGGCTGCTGCCGGGCTTCATCGATGCGCAGGTCAACGGCGGCGGCGGGGTGCTGTTCAACAACAGTCCGGATGTCGCCACGCTGCGCACGCTGGCGCAGGCGCACCGCCGCTTCGGCACCACCGGGCTGCTGCCGACCCTGATCAGCGACGACGTGCAGGTGATGCGCGCGGCCATCGCCGCGACCCGCCAGGCGATCAGCGAAGGCGTGCCCGGCGTGCTGGGCATCCATCTGGAAGGCCCGTACATCGCGCCGGCGCGCAAGGGCACCCACGACGCCAACAAGTTCCGCGTCCCCGATGCCGCCGAGATCGCCCTGGCGGCCTCGCTGGACAACGGCGTCACCCTGCTCACGCTGGCCCCCGAACGGGTGCCGCTGGAGAGCATCCGCGCGCTGGTCGAACGGGGCGTGGTGGTGGCGGCCGGTCACACCGCCGCCAGCTATGAAGAGGCGCGTGCCGGCCTGGAGGCGGGTATCCGTGGCTTCACCCATCTGTACAACGCGATGTCGCCGCTGACGGGGCGCGAGCCGGGCGCGGTGGGAGCGGCGCTGGAAGACCGCGACAGCTGGGTCGGCATCATCGCCGACGGCGTGCACGTGCACCCGGCCAGCCTGCGCGTGGCGCTGGCGACCAAGCCGCGTGGCAAGGTCATGCTGGTGACCGATGCGATGCCGCCGGTCGGTGCGGAAGACCCCAGCTACGAGCTGTACGGCGAGGTCATCACCGCGGTGGACGGCGTGGTGCGCAATGCGGCCGGCTCACTGGCCGGCTCGGCGCTGGACATGGCCACGGCGGTGCGCAACAGCGTGCAGCTGCTGGGCGTATCGCTGGCCGAGGCGGCGCGCATGGCCTCGACCTATCCCGCGCAGTTCCTGAATCTGGATGACCGCTACGGGCATATCGCCGAAGGGCATCACGCCGATCTGGTGCTGCTCGATGACGCCCTGCAGGTGCGCAGCACCTGGATCGCCGGGCAGCGCGAAGACGTATGAGCGCCACGCCGTCAGGACGGATGGGCTCGATCGACGCGCTGCGCGGCCTGACCGTCGCGGCGATGCTGCTGGTCAACAACCCGGGCGACTGGAGCCATGTCTACGCGCCGCTGCTGCACGCGGACTGGCACGGCTTCACCCCGACCGACCTGATCTTCCCGTTGTTCCTGTTCATCGCCGGCGTCTCGATGGCCTTCAGTCTGGCCCCGCGCGCGGGCGACCCGGCCACGCGTTCGGCGCTGGTGCGTGGGGTCCTGCAACGCGCGCTGCGCATCCTGGTCGCCGGCGCGCTGCTGCACCTGCTGGCGTGGTGGCTGTTCGAGCTGCCGGCGTATCGCCTGTGGGGTGTGCTGCAGCGTATCGCGTTGTGCGTGGCGGTGGTCGGCGTGCTGGCGGTCTACACGCAGGCGCGGACGCAATGGGCGGTGATCGTGGGCCTGCTGGTGGCCTATGCCGCGATCCTGCTGTCTGCCGATTCGCTGGAGCCTTGGGTGAATCCGGCCAGCCGGCTGGATACTGCGCTGTTCGCCCCCTTCCTGTACAAGTATTCCGCGCTCACCGGCCTGGGGCATGACCCGGAAGGGCTGCTGAGCAGCCTGGGCGCGATCGCCAGTACGCTGCTCGGCCTGCGCGCCGGTGCGTGGCTGCGGGCCGGCCGAGCGCCGCAGCTGGCGATGCTCGCAGCGGTGTGTCTGGCCATCGGCGGCCTGGCCACCCTGTGGCTGCCGCTGAACAAGCAGCTGTGGACGCCGAGCTTCGTGCTGTGGACGGGCGGTTTCTCCGTGGCGGCACTGCTGCTGGCGCATCTGCTGATCGATCGCTGGGGCGCGCCCGCGCTGGGCCGGCGCTTCGGCGTGAACGCGATCGCGGCCTATCTCGGTTCCTCGGCGATGGCCCTCGTGCTGGGGGCCACCGGTGCATGGGCTTGGATGTTCCATGCGCTGGAGCGGCCATTGCCGGAGGCGCAGAAGCTGGCCTCGCTCGCCTGCGCCGTGGGTTTCGTGGCGATCTGGTGGGGCGTGGTGTGGGTGCTGGATCGCCGGCGCGTCTACCTGAAAATCTGAATGCGAGGGCATGCGGGCGCACATGCCGTCGGCGCCGGCATCCGTCCGGATTCTTTACCTTCGCATCACGTTTGCGCAGTAAAAGTACCTACGCCGGTCATCCGTAAAAGCACTGGGCCGTTGCTGTCCCCCTTCTGCTGAACAGGAAAGGTACATGCACCAGATGCTTGCTCGGGCGGCTCGGCCGCTGCTGTCCGTCCAGATAGCCCGTCTACTGCATGTTGGCCGCTATGGCGCCCTCGGCACCGCACTGATGGCCGGGGCATTCCCGGCCTGGGCGGGCTGCGACAACCCTGCGCCCACCACCGGTCAGACCGTGACCTGCTCCAGCCAACTGCCCAATCCGGACACTGTCCCGGTCACCGGCGCGGCAGGCAGCAGCACCATCACCCTCAATGTGCTGGGCAACGCCCAGCTCGCGCCTGCCACCGGCAACGCCATCACGCTGCAGGCCGGTGGCGGTGGGCACCTGATCATCAATGACGGAAACATCCTTGCCGCCGCCGGGCGTGCCCTGCAGCTGGATGCCGCTTCCATCGTGATCAATCGCGGGGTGATCAGCGGCAGTACCGGCGGTGTCTTCTTTGGTGCCGGCAATGATCGGCTGGAGATGCTGGCCGGCAGCATCCGCGGCGGCGTGGTGCAAGGCGCAGGCAACGATACGCTGCTGATGCGCGATGGGGTCATAGACAGCGTTGACCAGGGTGATGGGGTGGATACGCTGGAGGTCAGCGGCGGCACCATCACCGGCACGGTGCAGCAGGGCAGTGGCCAGGACGTCTTCCTGATGACTGGTGGCACGGTCGGCGCGCTGCTGCAGGGCGACGGCACCGATCGCTTCCGCATGACCGGCGGGCAGATCATCGGCGGCTTCGACGACGGTGACTATGCCGAGATGACCGGCGGCCGCATCGGCCGGGTCAACATGAAACTGGAAAACAACACCTTCGACATGTCCGGCGGCACCATCGACGGCAACCTCGTCACCGGCTTCGGCAATGACACCATCCTCCTGTCCGACGGCTACATCGGCGGCAACATCAGCGTCAGCGGTGGCGACGATGCGATCACCATCACCGGTGGCACCGTGCGTGGCGAAATCCGTGCCAGCACCGGCACGGACCGGCTTACCTGGTCCGGTGGGGGCGTGGTCTACGGCGCCGTGGACATGGGCGAGGGCGATGACGTCAGCACGCTCAGCAACCTCAACAACAGCCATCTCGGCGCGTTACCGCTGTTCACCGGTGGCGCGGGCACCGACCTGCTGACCCTGAACAACGTCAAGACCAATGGCGTGGCGCGTTTCACCGCTTGGGAGCAGATCAACCTGCGCCAGGACAGCCAGCTCACCGTCGATGCCGATCTGGTGCTGGCCGACGCCACCACCGCCGGTGGCACCCTGGATATCGACCGCACCAGCACGGTGTTCGCCGGCGGCCTCAACGCCAGCGTGCGCAGCTTTACCGCAGGCCAGCAGGTCAACGTCATCAATGCCGGTCGCATCGACCTGAGCAACGGCAGCAATGGTCCGGGGGATGCGTTCACCATCGCGGGCAACTACGTCGGCAACAACGGCGGTGTGTACCTGCAATCGGTGCTGGCGGGTGACGGCGCGCCCTCTGACCGCCTGGTGATCTCCAATGGCGTGGCCAGCGGCAGCACCGGCCTGGGCATCCTCAACGCGGGTGGCAGTGGCGCGGCGACGCTGGCCGACGGCATCCTGGTGGTGCAGTCGATCAACGGCGCGAGCACCGCGCCGAACGCATTCGCGCTGTACAACCCGGTCGCGGCCGGTGCGTTCGAGTACTTTCTGTTCAAGGGCGGCGTCAGTGCCGGCAGCAGCGAGAACTGGTATCTGCGATCGACGCTGGTAACGGGTGTCCTGGCGGCCCCGGCGCCCGCGCCGCCGGGTGTATCCACGGTCACCCCGCCACCGCCGCCGCCGGAGGATGCAGGCACCCCACCGCCGCCACTGACCCCGCCGCCGTCGCCGGATCTGCCGGAGAACCCGGACCCGCTCGCCCCCGAACCGGCACCGCCACCGCCGCCGCCCGAACCGGCACCGGTGGCGCCCCCGCAGGCCGATACCCCGCCGCCGGTACCGACGACCCCCGCCGCAGTACCCGGTCCATTGGCGGTGCCGCCGACGCCCGGCGCGGTGCCCGCCGACGGCGACATCATTCCGCTGTACCGGGTGGAGGCAGCCACGTATGCCGTGGTGCCGCCGCTGCTGCGCGAGACCAGCCTCCTGAGCCTGGGCACGTTCCACGAGCGCCAGGGCGAACAGCGCCTGCTGGCCGGGCAGGGTGGCTTCCGCGCGGCGTGGGCGCGGATGATCGGCCAGAGCCATGAGCAGCACTGGGAAGGCGACGCCAGACCCAGCTTCGACGGTGACATCCAGGGCATCCAGGCCGGCGTGGATCTGTTCGCCAACGCCGATGACCGCCACCGCGACCAGGTCGGTGTGTTTGTCGGGCGCACCCGTGCGCAGGGCAACGTCAACGGTTTCGCGATCGGTTGGGACAACGTGGCCGTCGGCCGCACCCGCCTGGACGACAAGCACGTCGGCCTGTACTGGACCCGCGTGGGCAGCGCCGGGGGCTACCTGGACACGGTGGTGATGCAGAGCCGCTACGACGGCAATGCATGGTCGGCACGCGGGCTCGGCATCGATCTGCGCGGTGACGGCACTACCGCCTCGCTGGAAGTCGGCAAGCCGCTGCTGCAGCTCGGGCAGTCCGCCTGGTGGCTGGAGCCGCAGGCGCAGGTGATCTGGCAGCGCACCGCACTGGATGACGGCGCCGACCGCATTTCCACCGTGGGCTACGACAACGACAACGCATGGACCGGCCGCGTCGGCCTGCGTCTGGCGGCCGACTACACCCTCGCGGGCAATGGCTGGCAGCCCTACTTCAAAGTGAACTACTGGCAGACCTTCGATGGCGAGGATCGCATCACCTTCGGCACCAATCAGTTGACCAACCAGCAGGGTTCGCGCGCACTGGAAGTGGGCGTCGGCGTGGTCGCGCGCTTCAACGCCAACGTCAGTGCGTTTGCGGTGGCCGACTACACCCGCGACCTGGAAAGCAGCGAGCAGAAGGAGCGCAAGAGCATCGAAGGCAACATCGGGCTGCGGTTCGATTGGTGAGGTTGGTGCGGGCACGGGTTGATTGCCGGCACGCCGCCCGGAATGGATGAGGTGCTCTTCATTTCGGGCTGGCGTGTCGCTGGAATTGCGTCGTGCCTGCTTTTCCTGGGGCCGCATGCAGCGCTATGCTGCGGCCCACTCAACTACACGGATGTAGCGCGATGGTGATGTCCAGAGGGTCTCGTTCTTCGCTGCTCGCGCTGCTGGCCGGTGTGCTGTCTGCACCGATGGCGAACGGACAGGACATGCCGACGCCGGCGGTGCAGGCACGGATTGTCGAGGTGCTGGAACGCGAGGCGCTGTACCGCGACAAGGTCGGCTGGCAGGCGCTGCGCACTCGCCTGCAGGCGCCCGATGCCGATCCCGCGCAGACCTGGCCGCTGCTGCGCGATGCCATTGCCGTGAGCAGCGGCGGGCATGGGCGGTGGATGCCGGCGACGCACCCGTCGCTGCAGCCGCCATTGAACCGCGGCACGGTGGCGGCAACCACGCCAACCACTGAAGATCAGCCCATACGCCAGGCCAGCGCCACGCCGCAACGCACGGATCTGCAGCGGGATATGGATACGGTGGGCCGCCGCATTGGATGGATGACGGTGGGAGCCTTCAACGCGAGCGGCGCGGGTGGCAGTCAGGCCTGGCAGCAGGCGAGCCTGGCGTTTGCCGGCAGGCTGCAGAACGCGATCCGCGGCAAGGACCGGGCGGAACGATGCGGTTGGGTCGTGGATTTGCGGGGCAACAGCGGCGGCAACATGTGGCCGATGCTGCTGGGCCTGGCGCCGCTGCTGGAAGAGGCCGATGGCGATGCGCTGCGGATCGGTGCGTTCGCCACGGCCGATGCGGCGCGGTCATGGTCGTCGCACGATGGCGCCGTCTGGCTGGAGCAGAAGAAAATGCTCGACGGTGGCGCGGCGGTGTATCGCCTCCGCCAGCCGGGCGCACCGGTGGCGGTGCTGTTCGGTCCGCGCACCGCCAGCTCAGGGGAAGCAACGGCGCTGGCCTTCCGTGGGCGCGCCAATGCCCGGAGTTTCGGCCAGCCCACGGCGGGCTTCTCGACCGGCAACCGTACCGAGCGTCTGCCCGACGGAAGTGCATTGCTGGTCACCGGCAACGTGATGGTCGACCGCAACGGTCGGGGCGATGGCGGCAAGATCGCTCCGGATGTGGTCGTCGGTGAAGGCGAGGACGCGGCGGCAGCGGCGCGCGATTGGCTGTTGGCACAGCCCGCGTGCGCGGCCAGCGCCAGCTGAGACGGCGTCCGGTTCGCCTGGATCAGGCGGGGCCGGGGTCTGCCGCCCAGGCATCGATCAGCGCGTACGCACTGCGCTGATCGCCTTTACCCGTGCCTTGGCCAGCGCTTCACCCACTGCCGGGCCCTTCAATCCGCTCAGATCCAGATCGCGCGCCTGCACTGCCAGCGCGGCCAGGTGCAGGCGTTTCAGCGTTTCACCCTGCGGGTAGTCGCTGTCCTCGAAGCCCAGCCGGCCGCGCTTGTCGGCTTCGCAGCACAGCGCGATCTGCGCGATCCGCTCGGGGCGACGGAAGCCGTCGCACCGGGCCAGCAACTCGAGCACGGTGGCGTCGCGCAGTTCGTCGATGCGGTGCACGTTGAGATGATCGCGGCAGACCGCTTCGGCCAACTGGCGGTGATCGACCGGTACCTTCAGGCGTTCAGCCAGCGCGCGCAGCGGGGCCACACCGCGCTGCTCGTGCATGATGTGGCGCGGCCATTCGTCGGGCGGCGTGAGGCCCTTGCCGAGGTCATGGGTCAGCGCGGCGAAGCCGATCAGATCGTCGCCGGGCGCCAGCTGTGCGGCCATGTCGCTGACCATTTCCTGGTGCACGCCGGTATCCACTTCCGGATGGAACTCCACGCGCTGCGGCACGCCGTACAGCGCCTCCAGCTCGGGCAGGATCGCGCCCAGCGCATGCGCATCGTGCAGGGTGCGCAGGAAGGCGGACGGCCGGGCAGAAGCCAGCGCGCGGCGCAGTTCCTGCCAGACGCGCTCGGGCACCAGCGCCTCGAGTTCGCCGCTGGCGGCGATCTCGCGCATCAGGGCCACCGTCTCGTCGGCCACGGTGAAGCCGAGCGGGGCGAAGCGCGCCATGAAGCGGGCCGCACGCAGCACGCGCAGCGGATCCTCGATGAAGGCCGGGCCGACATGACGCAGCACGCGCTGTTCGATATCGCGCACGCCGCCATAGGGATCCACCAGGGCACCGGTGGCTTCATCGCAGGCGATTGCATTGATGGTGAAATCGCGGCGCTGCAGGTCTTCTTCCAGCGTCACCGAGGGATCGGCATCGACCACGAAGCCGCGGTAACCGCGGCCCGACTTGCGCTCGGTGCGGGCCAGCGCATATTCCTCACCGGTGTCGGGGTGCAGGAACACCGGGAAATCCCGGCCCACGGCCTTGTACCCCTGCGCTTCCATCTGCGCCTGGGTGGCGCCGACGACGACCCAGTCGCGGTCACCGGGGGTCTGCTGCATCAGGCGGTCGCGCACGGCGCCGCCGACAAGATAGATCTTCATGCGCCCATGATGCCGCAGTGGGCCAACGCGACGCCAACCGGTCGTGCCGGCCGGTGGCCGGCTCCCTGCAATGCCCGGAGATCCCCAGGAGCCGGCCAGCGGCCGGCACTACCCGCAATGCCCGGAGATCCCCAAGTGCCGGCCAGCGGCCGGCACTACCGAGACCGGTCAGTCGCCGCCCTTGTCGGCGTTGGCCGCGCAGGCGAAGGTCTTGCGCTTGACCTGAAGGCGGCCGTTCATGCGGTCGGTCACCGGCAGCGCGTCGCCGTTCAAGCGCCAGTCGTAGATCACGCTGAAGGCCAGGATGCGCGCGACGTACTCGCGGGTTTCCTTGTAGCTGATGGTCTCGATCCAGATGTCCGGATCGAAGCCCGGGCGCTGCGACTGCCAGCGGGCAGTCGGGGTCGGGCCGGCGTTGTAGGCGGCGATGGTGACGTAGGGCAGGCCGTCGTACTTGTTCATCAGCTGGCGCAGGTAGGCCGTGCCGATCGCGATGTTGGTGTCCGCGTCGTACAGGCTGGCCGCACCCCCGTAGTTGGTCAGGCCGATCGACTTGGCCACGGCCGCACCGGTGGCCGGCAGGACCTGCATCAGGCCCATGGCGTTGGCCGGCGAGCGCGCCTTCGGGTTGAAGATGCTCTCGGCGCGGATTTCCGCGGCGACCCAGGCCGGGTCGATGGCGTTGCGCGCGGACTCGCGACGGATGCTGTCGTCGTGGTGCAGCGGGAAACGCAGCGAATACAGGCGCTGCTCGTCCGGGGTCTTGCCCAGCGAGAACACCGCACGATCGAACCAGCCGTTGTCGCGGGCGACTTCGACGGCGAGGCGACGCTGCGTGGTGTCGTAGCGGCTGAGGGCGTCGTTCCATTCGGCCACGGCCCAGCCTGCCCGTTCGATCTTGAACAGTTCCATCGCCCGGATGATCGCCGGGTCACGCGCGACCGCCGCCTGCGCCTGGGCGCTGTCGTTGGGTTCCCACGGGCACAGCGTGTAGTTCTGGCCGAGCTGGTCGGCGGCGAGGAAGCCATGGAAGGTGGCCGCGCGGGCCGCCTCACGGAAGGCGGCCTGCGCTTCACTGCGCTTGCCGGTCTTGTCCAGCATGCGCGCTTCGAAATAGCGCCAGCGCGAGTCGGCGCGCTGGGTCGGGCCCATCTTGCGGATCGCGGTCAGCGCGGCCGGCCAGTCGCCGCGCGACAGTGCTTCGCGTGCGCGCCATTCGTGCAGGCGCTCGTCGTACGCCGATTCGGGCACGGCGTTGAGGCGGCGGGCGGATTCGGGACCGTACGAGGCGACCGTCCACAACGCGATCTGGTACAGCACCTGCGCGCGCTGCGCGGCGCTCAGCTGCAGCGCATCGGCATACTGCGGCAGCTGCTGTTCGGTCGCGCCCGGGTCGGCCTTGGCCAGCTTGGCCAGGCCATCGGCGGCGATGCGCCGGCTGCGTTCGTTGCGCGGCCAGTTCAGTGCGCTGGCGTTGGGTTTGTCGACGAACGCGGCATACGTGTTGGCCAGCACCAGATCGGCGGCCGGCAGGCCGCGTGCGGCGCTGCGCATCACGGCAGGCTGCTGCTCATCGGCCGCTGCGTCGATACGTGCCCAGCGCAGTTCGGCGTTCATGCCGCCCTTGGCATCCAGGACCGCGAACACCGGGTCGCAGGCATCGGGCAGCGATTTACCGGTACTGCGCCAGATCGCCTGGGCCTCGCTGACCCATTGCGCATCGGCCTTGCCGGTGGCCTGGCGCGCATTGAGCTGGGCGCAGCGCAGGCCGACATTGGCGGTGTCGGTCCAATTGGCCAGCAGCGTCGGCCAGTCCTGGCGGCGGGCCACGGCCGGCAGCCACACGTTGCGGAAGCTGGTCGCGACGGCCTGGCCGCTGTAGCGCTTGAGGAAATCCTGGGCCTGCGCGTTGCTGACGGTATCGATGTTGCGACGCAGGTTGGCGAACTCCACCCAGCCATACAGCGGGTGCCGGCTCAATGCGGCCGCTTGGGCAGGGTCGAACTGGCCGCGCTCGGCGTTGTCGATGACGGCCTTGAGCTGCGCGCGCTGCGCATCCAGGTTCTGGGCATCGGCGACCGGGCTGACGCCGGTGCAGGCCAGCAGGACGGTCGCGCTGAAGAAATACAGGGGAAGTCGTGTCATGCCGAAAGCATAACGGGGGCGGGTGAACGGCGGTGAGGGCAATCCGACTCGAGGATGAACGGATCCCTGCCAGGACGCGGAAGCAGGGGGGCGTGGGCGTAGTCTCGGCCTTGGGGCAGCCGGCCCCCTGTCAAGGAGCAGACCATGGCCTTCCGCGCAGCAGGACATGCAGGACCGTTGGCCGAGATCAACGTGACCCCGTTGGTCGACGTCATGCTGGTGTTGTTGATCATCTTCATCGTGACCGCCCCGATGGTGGCGTTGCCGATTCCGGTCCATCTTCCCCAGCCCACCACCGTGGTGCCACCGACGTTGCCACCGCCCCCGATCGAGGTGCGGGTCGACGCCGGCAACCAGGCCTACTGGAACGGCCAGCCGGTCGCCGTGGAGACGCTCGAGTCGCGGCTGCAGGAACAGGCGCACGACCACGCGGGCAACCTGCCGACGCTGCGCATTGCAGCCGATCCCGATGCGCACTATGACGTGATGGCCAAGGTTCTCGCGGCCGCCAACAACGCCGGGATGGACCGGATCGCGTTCGTCCAGTAGCGGCCCGACGGCCCCGCTTGCATGACCTCGAACGCCCTTGGAAACAAGGGCGTTCTTTGTTGCGTGGCTCCGTCCAGGGAGAGGTTGGAAGCAACGCGCACACGCAGTCGGCTTTGTCGATTCCGCGTGAAAGAGTGGAATACGTCACTCCTTCACATTTACAGGTTGTTTACAAAGGAGACACTGCCGCCATGCAGGGGGGCGCGGCAGGTCCGCCCACCATTCCTTTGGAGAGAGAGCGAATGAACAACCTGCATCACCGCCCGCTGGCGGTTGCCGTATCGCTGTGCCTGCTGCTGGCTGCGCCGGCCCTGGCCAGCGCGCAGGACGCGCCACGCAGTACCACCGACCTGGACCGGGTGGAAGTGACCGGCAGCCGCATCAAGCGGGCCGAGGTGGAAGGGCAGGTGCCGATCCAGACCCTGACCCGCACCGAGATCGAGCGCACCGGCCTGACCTCGATCGGCGATGTGCTGCAGCAGCTGACCGGCTCCGGTTCGGCGCTCAATGCGAAGTTCAATTCCTCGGGCAACTTCGGCTTTCCGCCGGATGGCAGCGGCGTGGGCGCGGGCTCGGCCCAGGTCGATCTGCGCCATCTGGGCGCCAAGCGGGTCCTGGTGCTGGTCGACGGCATCCGTTGGGTCAATGAGTCCTCCGCATCCGGCGTGGGCGCAGCGACCGATCTGAACACCATTCCGCTGGCCATCGTCGAGCGCATCGAAGTGCTCGAAGACGGTGCCTCTTCGCTGTACGGCTCCGACGCCATCGCCGGTGTGGTGAACATCATCACCCGCCGCGAATTCGACGGTGCGCAGGTGACGATGAACTACGGCGAGTACAGCAAGGGCGACGGCACCCAGAAGGGCGTGGACCTGGCGTGGGGCACCCGTGGCGACCGCTACAGCCTGTTCCTGGGCGCCAGCTGGACCAAGCAGGATCCGGTGTATGCGCGCGACCGCGAGCAGTCGCGCTTCCCCATCCCGGGCACCGGACTGGCGTTCGGCAGTGGCGGCATTCCGCAGGGGCGCTTCTCCTTCGTGGATCCCAATACCGGTGCCGACCAGGACATCGTGCCCAATACCGGGGTGAGCAACCCACGTTATGACGGCAGTGCCGGCTGCACCCGCAGCGATGACTACCACTGCTTCACCTCGGCCGACCGCTTCAACTTCGCCGAGTACAACATGGTGCTCACGCCGTCCGAGCGGAAGGGCATCTTCGGCCAGTTCCGCTTCGATCTCACCGATGACATCCAGTGGTACATCAAGGCCCTGGGCAACCGCCGCGAATCCACCAACCAGGCCGCACCCGAGCCGCTGTTCTTCGGTCCCGATGGCGCCACCGGCAACCCGCTGGCCGACAACATCGTGGTCTCGGGGCTCAACCCGTACAACCCGTTCGGCTTCGATCTGGTCGCCTCGGGCAACATGAGCCTGATCGGCCGCCGCCCGGTCGAAGGTGGCGCGCGCGTATTCGAGCAGGAGGTCAACACCCAGTACTTCGCCACCGGTCTGGTCGGCCAGTTCCAGGCGGCGGACCGCAGCTGGTTCTGGGACCTCAACGGGATGTACAGCAAGAACAAGGCCGAGCAGACCAACTACGGCAGCTACGACATCTACAAGGTCAACATGGCGCTGGGCGATCCGGCGGTGTGTGCGGCCACGCCGGGCTGCGTGCCGCTGAACATCTTCGGCGGGGTCGGCTCGATCACGCCGGACATGCTGCGCTGGATCCAGCCGGTGGTGCGCGACCGCAGCCAGAACGAGTTGAGCCTGTTCACCGCCAACCTCAGCAGCGAACTGTTCACCCTGCCGGCCGGCCCGGTCTCGTTCGCCACCGGCTATGAGTACCGCAAGTACGAGGGCCGCTACGATCCGGATCCGCTGACCGTGATCGGCCACTACAACGGCGTGCCCTCGCTGCCCACGTCCGGCTCGTACGACGTCAACGAGGCCTACCTGGAGTTGAGCGTGCCGATCTTCGCCAAGAGCGCGCTCGGCGAGAAGCTCGACCTGAGCCTGGCAGGGCGCTACTCGGACTACTCGACCTTCGGTGGCGAGTTCACGCCGAAGTACGGCCTGCGCTGGCAGGTGACCAACGATTTCGTGCTGCGGACCAGCTATGCCGAAGGCTTCCGTGCGCCGTCGATCGGCGAACTGTACGGCTCGGCCGCGCGTGCCGACCTGCAGCTGTTCGATCCCTGCTCGGTCGGCCTCGGCGGCACGCCACCCCGCGGCAACGCGGCCAACTGCGCCGCCCTCGGCGTGCCCGGCGGCTTCCAGCAGGCCAACTCGCAGATTTCGGTCACCACCGGCGGCAACGCCGAGCTGGATCCGGAGCGCTCGCGCAGCTTCAGTGCCGGCTTCGTGTGGAGCCCGTGGTTCGGCAGCAATGCGTCCTGGTCGGAGCGCTTCGATGTCGAGGTGACGTTCTACCGCCACCACATCGAAGGCGCGATCCAGGCGATCAACGCCCAGACCCAGCTCGACCTGTGCGTGGATACGCTGGACCCGCTTTACTGCGCCGGCATCACGCGGGCCTCCACCGGCGCGGTCAGCAGCTTCAACAACCGGCTGACCAACCTGGGCTCGATCAAGACCGATGGCTGGGATGTGGACCTGTTCTGGACCCTGCCGCAGACGGAGATCGGCCAGTTCAAGCTGGGCTGGCAGAACACCTTCGTCGGGCGTTACGAGGCCTTGGGGGCGGCGGGACAGAAGCAGCCGCAGGAGCCCGGCGTGGAAGTGGCCGACAGCTCGATTCCGGAATGGACCAGCAATGCCACGCTGAGCTGGAACCTGTCCAACTGGAACGCCTCCTGGACGGTGCGCCATATCTCCAAGCTCACCGAAGAGTGCGGCGATGTGGCCGCCTTCCCGATCTGCGGCAACCAGGCCGAGGGCACCAACGAACTGGCGGCGACCACCTTCCACGACATGCAGGTGGGCTACAAGGTCGACTGGATGAAGGGACTGCAGCTCAGCGCCGGCCTGAACAACGTGTTCGACAAGGATCCGCCGATCTGCCTGTCATGCTCGCTCAACGGCTACGACGCCTCGACCTACGACATCCCGCGCGGGCGCTACTGGTACGTGCGCGCGGATCTGCGGTTCTGATCGCGGGCTGATGCGGAGGTGACACACCGGGGCGCCATCACGGCGCCCCGGTAGTGGCTTGCAGCAGCGCCGGTCATGCCCCGCTGCGTGCAGGGACGGACAAATGTGTTGCGCACACCGGCCATCGCGGGTGCCTGGCATGTTGGTGCATTCTGTGTCAGGCATCATGGGGAGCCGGCCAGCGGCCAGCACTACCTCTCCTGAACTGCATTGCCATGAATCTGCATACCTGGTGGATCTTCGCCGTCACCGTGTTCGTCCTGTGCGGCACGCCCGGCCCGAACATGCTGCACGTGATGACCCGCAGCGTGCGGGTCGGCTTCCGCCGCAGCATCGCTGCGATGGCCGGCTGCCTGACCGCGCTGGTGCTGGCCCTGGCCATCTCCGCCGCCGGGCTGGGCGCGGTGCTCAAGGCGTCGCCGATGGTCTTCGACGTGCTGCGCTATGCCGGCGTGGCGTATCTGGTCTACCTGGGCATCAAGGCCTGGCGTGGCGGTGATGCGCCGATCGACGTGGGCAGCACCACGGCGCTGGTGCCGAGTTCGCGCACCGTACTGTTCCGCGACGGCTTCATCATCGGCATCAGCAACCCGAAGCTGCTGCTGTTCGCCTCCGCGTTCCTGCCGCAGTTCGTCGATCTCACCCAGCCGCAGCTGCCGCAGTTCGTGATCCTGGTGGGCACCTTCGCGGTGATGGAGATGTTCTGGTACGCGGTGTACGCCGCCGGCGGTCGAGGCCTGGCCGGTCATCTGGCCAAGCCGGGGCTGCGCAAAGTGTTCGACCGCGTGGTCGGCACGATCTTCATCGGGTTTGGATTGGCGCTGCTGCGCGCGCGGCCGTGACGGTCTGGCGCTGGTGCTGCGCGCACGACGTTGATGGTAGTGCCGGCCGCTGGCCGGCAACCAGGCAAGACTTTCATCGTTCATGAGGCTGCCGGCCAGCGGCCGGCACTACCGAGGTCTGGCCGTGCGGCGCCGCGCGTCCGTTGCGCATCGTGCAAAACGCAGAGAGCCGGGCAATGCCCGGCTCTCCTTGTTGACGCGTTGCGATCAATGATCGATCAGAACGACCAGGTGAACGTCAGGCCGCCATTGCGCCCATCGCCGTACGCACCGTACCCGTTGATCTGCGAGAAGTACGTCTTGTCCAGCAGATTGTTGAGGTTGGCCTGCACGCTGAACTCCGGCGAGATGCGGTAGCGCACGAAGGCACTGACCAGCGCATAGCCGCCCTGCTCGATGCGGCCGTAGGCAGGCACCGGGTAGTAGATCCCGTTCTGCCAGTTGGCACCGCCGCCGACGGTCAGCGCGGTCAGCGACTGCGGGGTGTAGCTGGTGAACAGCTTGATCGTGGTCTGCGGCAGGTTGGTGTTGATGTCCGCGTCGTTGATGTCCTTGGCCACGTAGCGCGAGGCGCCAAAGGTCGCGTTCCAGCCCGGCGCAAGTTCACCATTGAGCTCGAACTCGAACCCACGGCTCACCGTGCCGCGCGCAGCGATGTAGGCGAACTCACCCGGACGGCTGGCGATCGGCTCGCTGGTGATCTGCGCGACATTGTCCTGCTCGATGCGGAACGCAGCGACGGAGGCGTTCAGGCGGTTGTCGAACCATGCGCCCTTGACGCCGATTTCGTAGCTCTTGCCGTCCACCGGATCGAGGTAGCTGCCGCTGCGGTCGCGCGCTGTCTGCGGCTGGAAGATCTCGGTGTAGCTGGCGTAGGTGGAGTAGGTGTCGTTGATGTCGAACACCAGGCCGGCGTAAGGGGTGGTGACCTTGTGCGAACGGTCATCGCCTTCACCTTCGCTCTTCCAGTCGGTGTAACGCGCGCCCAGGATCAGCTTGAGCGGATCGGCCAGCGACAGGCGGGTGGCGACGTAGCCAGCCTTCTGGGTGATGGTGCCTTCGCTCTGCAGCGGCAGGGTGCCGACCCAGTTCGGTTCCGGGAAATCGCCCACGCCGGCGAGATAGTTGTCCAACGGCGCCCAGCCGACCTGGTAGTCGCCATAGTTGGCGAACTCACGCTTGTTGTAGCTCAGGCCGGCCATGAACTGGTGCTCGCGGCCGAACAGCTGGAACGGACCTTCCACGAAGCCGTCCACCGCGTTGACCTTGCGCTCGGTGTTGTAGAAACCGGCCGAGGGTGAGACGCCCGCGCCGGTGGTCTTGTCCAGCAGCGATGCGCCCGAGGTCCAGTCGTTGTAGGCCGGGTAGAACAGCTTGTCGTCGGCCTTGGTGGTGTCGTGGGTTGCGCCGAGCTTGACCTTCCAGTCGTTGGCGAAGGCATGTTCCAGCGTGGCGAACAGGCGCTTGCTGGTGGTGTCCCAGTAGGTCCAGCGCGGGTTGGCGCTGAAAGATTCATCGAACGGGGTCGGGCTGCCGTCGGAGAACAGCATCGGGAAGCCACCCCAGGTCGCGCCGTTGGCGCGCTTCTGCTGGTAGTCGTAGCCCACGCTCAGCTGGGTGTCCGGGGTCAGGTCGGCGTCGATCACCGCATAGCCCAGCGTCTTGTGCTGGTCGTAGCGGTCCATCTGCGATTCGGTGTCCAGGTAGCTGCCGATGACGCGCGCGCGCACCGAGCCGCTGGCATTCAGCGGGGTGGTCACGTCCACCGTGCTGCGGGTGCGGCCCCAGCTGCCGACGTTGACCGACACATTGCCGGTCAGCTCGGCGCTGTCGGCATGCTTGCGGATCAGGTTCACCGAGGCGGACGGGTTGCCGGCGCCGGACAGCAGGCCGGTGGCGCCACGCACCACTTCCACGCGGTCGTACAGGGCCAGGTCCAGGCCTGAATCGCCGTAGCTCCAGTTCTGCACCATCTGCGTCGGCAGGCCGTCGAACTGGTAGCTGTCGATGTAGAAGCCGCGCGCGTAGAACTCGGTGCGCTCGGTATCGGACTGGGTGCTGCTGACGCCGGTGGTGTTGGCGAGGACGTCGATGATGTCATCGAGGTTCTGGTCCTCGATGCGCTGGTGGCTGATGATGCTGACCGACTGCGGGATCTCGCGCGGGGCGAGATCGAAGCGGGTACCGGCCGAGGTCCTGCGGACCGAATAGCCTTCGGCGCGCTCGCCCTTGACCACGATCCTGTCCAGGGTGGTGGCATCAGCGGCAGCGTCCTGCGCGAAGGCAGGCGCGACGGCGAAGGTGCACAGGGCCACCATCAAGGCCTGCGGCAGCGGGCGGCGGTGCATCGACGGGCGGGACAGCACATGGGTGGAGCGGGTCATCGGCGTTTCCAGAAAGTCGGCAACGCGCATGGCCGGCGTCCTGGGTGGCCTGCGGCGGAGCGGAGTGGGGGCAGGCAGCGGCTGGCGGGGGGCGTGGACCCGACGCGGGCTCGATAACTGTTCGCGGGCGCGCATCCCTTACGCGACCCGGATCACACTATGGTAATAGCAATGATTCGCATCATCAACCGCATCGGGCCTCGGACATCGGACATCGGCACCGCTGCGCAGGGCTGGCGACTCCAGACGCTCTCGCATTCATACTTCCCGCTGCCGAGCCTCCGCGGGCGCAGGCGCGCCTCGTGGTTCGCCGGAGCTACCCGCGCGCTGGGTTAACAGCTGCGTCGCTACCCTGAGCCTGCGCTGGGTGCACAACCTGAGCCTCCGCGCGATCCGGCGGCTCCGCGCATGCCAGGCTGCCTTCCTCCGCTGCAGGAGATGCCCATGGTCAGCAAGAATACGATCTGCCTCTGGTTCGACGGCACCGCTCTGGAGGCCGCCACGTTCTACGCCGCCACCTTCCCGGACAGTGCGGTGCACGCGGTGCATCACGCACCGGGCGACTTCCCCTCCGGCAAGCAGGGGGACGTACTCACCGTCGATTTCACCGTCGCCGGCATTCCCTGCCTGGGGCTCAACGGCGGCCCGGCGTTCAAGCACAGCGAAGCCTTCTCCTTCCAGATCGCGACCGATGACCAGGCCGAGACCGACCGGCTCTGGAACGCGATCGTCGGCAACGGCGGCGAGGAAAGCGCCTGCGGCTGGTGCCGCGACAAGTGGGGCCTGTCCTGGCAGATCACTCCGCGGGTACTGACCGATGCGGTGACCAGCAAGGACCCCGCCGTGGCCCGGCGCGCGTTCGAGGCGATGATGACGATGCGCAGGATCGACGTGGCGGCCATCGAGGCCGCGGTGAAGGGCTGAGGCGGCCCGCGCGGCGAGCGGCAGCGGACAGCAAGAACGATCAAATGACACGCCGCGCGCTGGGTTACGCTGCGGACCCGTTCATCGGCATGGATCTGGCGGTATGGGTGCGGCACGCAGGGCCCTGTGGTACATCGAAAGCCACTTCGCTGAAAACCCGTCGCTGGCCGATATCGCCGGCGTGGTCGGGCTGTCCCCGTTCCATCTCTCGCGCCTGTTCCAGCTCGGCACCGGCACCTCGGTGGTGCGCTATCTGCGTGGGCGCCGGCTGACCGAGGCCGCACGCCAGCTGGCGGCCGGCGCCGGTGACATCCTCGGTGTCGCGATGGCCGCCGGGTACGGCTCGCATGCGGCATTTACCCGCGCGTTCTCCGAGCAGTTCGGGCGCTCGCCCGAGCAGGTCCGCGAGCAGGGGCTGGGCGGTCTGACGCTGGTGGAGGCCTTGAAGCTGGACGACGCCGCCACCCCCTGCATGATCGAGCCGCATCGCGCGTACCGCGGTGCCCTGCGCGTCGCCGGTATCGGTGCACGCCATACGTCCGCGACCGTCGCATCGATTCCCTCGCAGTGGCAGCGCCTGGAAGAAGCGCATGGCCTGGGCGCGGAGATCGCCTATGGGGTGTGCGGCAACAATGATGCCGATGGCGGCTTCGACTACATCGCCGGGGTGGAGATCCGTGCCGCCGCACCCGTGCCCGCAGGCTGGCAGGCGATCTCGATCGCGCCCCGCGAGTACCTCATCGCCTGGCACGCCGGGCACATCTCGGCGATCCGTTCCACCTGGTTCTGGTTGTTGAACGATTATCTGCCGGGCTCCGGCCTGACCCTCGCCGATGCACCGGACCTGGAGCGCTATGACGCGCGCTTCGATGACCGCAGCGGCCACGGCGGGGTGGAGATATGGCTGCCCCTGGCCGACACGCTGCCCCCCAAGGAGATCGACCCATGCGAATGACCGCCCGTTGCTGCGCCGCGCTGTTGTGGCTCTGCCTGCCCACGTTTGCCTCGGCCGCCGCGCCGCCGGTCGGAGAGCGCCACGGCATCGCGCATACGCCGAGTGCGGCCGTGCGCGATGCCGACCACCGCGACAGCGTGCGCTATACCGTGTGGTACCCGGCCCGGTCCGGTACGCAGGAAACCGCGCTGACGATCGGCCCGCCGGGCGCGCCGTTGTTCGAGGTGGGCACGGCCGCCGCCGATGCCGCCATGGCCAAAGGACGCTGGCCGGTCCTGCTGCTCTCGCACGGCAACGGCGGCAGCGCACGGATGATGGGCTGGTTTGGCACCGCGATGGCGCGGGCAGGGTATGTGGTGATCGCGGTGGATCATCCCGGCAACAACGGCGTGGACCCGATGACCGAGGCGGGCAGCATCCTGATGTGGAACCGCGTGGATGACCTCGCGGCCGCACTGGCCGCCGTGCAGGCCGACCCTGCGCTGGCGACGGACATCGACACCACGCGGCTGGGCATCGCGGGCTATTCGGCCGGTGGGTTCACGGCCCTGGTCGCCGCGGGTGCCCGGCCGGATGTGCAGCGGCTGCTGGCGTTCTGCCGCGCGCATCCCGCCGATGGGGTCTGCGCGCCCCAGGCGGAGAACCCGACGCTGACGCTGGCGCGCCGGTTGACCGCCGCAGCGACGCCGGAACTGGCGCCATGGGTTGCCCGGGCCGGGGACGATCGCGCCATCGCAGGCGTGGGCGCAGTGTTCCTCATCGCGCCGGCGATGGTGCAGGCCTTCGCGCCTGAAGAACTGGAGAAGGTAACGCAGCCGGTGTCGATCGTCGTCGGTGCGGCGGATGCGGTGGCGTCGCCTGCGACCAACAGCGACATCGTGGCCACGACACTTCCGAAGGCGAGGCTGACCACCTTGCCAGCCGTCGGGCACTACGATTTTCTGTCCAGCTGCACCGCCTTGGGCCAGACACGCGTCGGCGCACTCTGCCAGGTCACGGCGGACAAGCAGGCCACGCACGCGGCCGCGATCAAGGAAGCGACGGCCTTGTTCGACGCGGCGTTGTCGGCAACGCGCTGACGCGGATCCGCCCGCCAGAGGAATCTCTGGCGACGTCCGGCGTGCCCCGTCAAGGCATCCGCCATATCCTGTGCGGATGTCGACCTCCCGCCTCTCCTCCTTCTTTCCCGCCCTGGCCGTGCTCGGCTCGGTCACCTCGCTGGCCGTGGGCACCTCGTATGCCAAGCAGCTGTTCCCGCTGATCGGCGCGCAGGGCACCAGCGCACTGCGCGTGGGGTTCTCGGCGCTGGTGCTGCTGATGGTGTTCCGGCCGTGGCGCTGGACCACCTCGCGCGCCGATGCCGGCGCGATCATCCGCTACGGCATCACGCTCGGGGTGATGAACCTGCTGTTCTACATGGCCCTGCGCACGATCCCGTTCGGCATCGCGGTGGCGATCGAATTCTGCGGGCCGTTGGCGGTGGCGATGTGGTCCTCGCGGCGGCCGGTCGACTTTGTGTGGGTCGGCTGTGCGCTGGTCGGGCTGTTGCTGCTGCTGCCGTTGGGCCATGGCGAGCCGCTGGATCCGGCCGGGGTGATGTTCGCCCTCGGCGCGGCCGTGTGCTGGGCGATGTACATCATCTTCGGCAAGCGTGCCGGCCACCTGCCGGCCGGGCATACGGTGTCGCTGGGTCTGTGCGCGGCGGCGTTGGTGGTGGTGCCAGTGGGCGTGGCGCATGCAGGCATGGCGCTGCTGGATCCGAAGATCCTGCTGTTCGGCCTCGGCGTGGCGATCGTTTCCAGCGCGATCCCGATGTCGCTGGAGATGATGGCGCTCAAGCGGTTGCCGAAAGAGACCTTCGGCATCCTGATCAGCATGGAGCCGGCGGTCGCGGCACTGCTGGCGATGGGGTTGCTGGCCGAACACCTGACCCCGCTGCAGTGGGCGGCGATCGGCTGCACGGTGGTGGCGTCGGTGGGCAGCACGGTGACCGCGAAACGGGCGGTGCCCGTGGTGCCGGGCGCGCCGGCGTGATCGCGCGCGTTGGTATCGGTAGTGCCGGCCGCTGGCCGGCTCCGCAGTACCGTTGGATCGTGAGGAGCCGGCCAGCGGCCGGCACTACCTTGAGGTGGCCCCTCAGCTGGCGGCCGCGAACACCGGCCGGGTCAGGTTGTCGGCATCGCCTTCGGTGCACAGCACTTCATCCTCGATGCGCACGCCGCCATACGGACGGAAGAAGTCCACGCGGTCCCAGTTGATGCTGGTGCCGTTGCCGGCCTGCTTCACTTCGTCCAGCAGCATGTCGATGAAGTACACGCCCGGCTCGATGGTGACCACCATGCCCGGCTCCAGCGCGCGGGTCATGCGCAGGTACGGGTGCCCCTGCGGACGCTCGATGCGGCCACCGCGGTCGCTGGCGGCAAAGCCGGCCACATCGTGCACCTGCAGCCCGATCAGATGGCCGAGGCCGTGCGGGAAGAACGCCGCGCTCACGCCGGTGGCCAGCGCGGCCTCCGGCGAGACGGTGAGCACGCCGAAGTCCTTGAGGATGCCCATCAGCGACAGGTGCGCGTCGATGTGCAGCTGCTTGTAGTCCACCCCGGCGCGCACGCCGGCGCCCATCTGCTGCTGCGCCGCGTCGACCGCGTCGATCAGCGCCTGGAATTCGTCATGGCCGCTGGCGGCATAGGTGCGGGTGATGTCGCTGGCATAGCCATGGGCGCTGGCGCCGGCGTCGATCAGGAAACTGCGCAGCGGGGTCGGCGCGCTGCGGCCCAGGTCGGTGTAGTGCAGCACGGCGGCATGTTCATTGAGGCCGATGATGTTGCCGTACGGCAGCTCATTGGCGTCCTGGCCGACCGCGCGGCAATACGCCATGTGGATCTCGAATTCGCTGGCACCGGCGCGGAACGCGGCTTCGGCAGCGCGGTGGCCGCGCACGCCCAGCCGCTGCGCTTCGCGCATCAAGGCGATTTCATACGGGGTCTTGTAGCCGCGCTGCCAGTCCAGGTAATCGATGACCGGCGCCGGATTGTTCGGCACGAACGCGCCCAGCGCGCTCTGCGGCTCGCCGAGGATGGCGCAGCGGGCGGGATCCTTGGGCAGCAGTGCCAGCGCAGCGTCCGGCGTGCGGATGATCTCGATGTCGACATGCTCGACCCACCAACCGTTCGGCGCATCCGGCACCACGTGCCAGTAATCGAAGGGCTGGTAGAAGATCAGCGTGGGCCGCTGGCCCGGGGTGTACACCAGCCAGCTGTTGGGCAGCTTGGTCAGCGGCAGCCAGGCCTTGAAGTTCGGGTTCACCGCATACGGGTAATCGCGATCATCGAATGCCTGGTAATGCTGGGTGCCGCTGGGAATCACCAGATGATCGAAGCCGCCACGGGCCAGCGCTTCGTCGGCGCGTTGGCGCATCACGCTGGCATGGTGGGAGTACAGGGCGCCGAGGTCTGGCTGGTTCATGGCATGAGGCTCGCTGACAGTGCGGAATGCAGCCCTAGATTCTGCCGCAATCGGGCCCTCGGCGCTGTGCCGGAACCGGCGCTCAGACTGCCGAAGTTTCCTCGGCGATCC
Source organism: Stenotrophomonas sp. TWI1183 (assembly GCF_039673115.1). NCBI lineage: Bacteria > Pseudomonadati > Pseudomonadota > Gammaproteobacteria > Lysobacterales > Lysobacteraceae > Stenotrophomonas > Stenotrophomonas sp. TWI1183. Next base: position 70,857 of record NZ_JBDJKZ010000015.1, on the reverse strand, counting down.
ACTGCCGCAGCTGCTCGCGCGATTCGCGCGCCAGGGTCAGGAAGCGGAAGCCCACCCAGGCCTGGCCGGGTGCATGGGTCTGTTCGCTCCACAGCAGGTGCACGCCGACATCGATCAGCAGGGGCTGCCCCTGCGGGCCGGTGATGGTGAACTGCAGCTGGTACAGCGCGTCGTCCTGCATCGGCACCGAGGCCAGCATCAGCATGCCGGTTTCGGAGACATTGCCCAGCCGACCGATCACGGTCTCGGCCATCCGGTCGGTCACCGGCACCAGCTCGGCCACCTGGCGGCGGGGTGCGCGTCGGGTATCGGGCGAGGTCATTCGGCGTTCTCCGCAGGGGTGCCCGCCAGCGAACGCAGCGTACGCAGCGTGGCCTGCCAGGCGCGGTCGATCAGCCGACCCTTGTCTTCAGTGACGATCCGCACCTGGCCGTGCGCCATCAGCCGTGCCAGTGCGTCCAGGGAATGCTCGCCGACTTTCTGCCCGCGCTGATTGACGAACAGGGCGTTGTCGGTGATCAGGCTGTACCAGGACAGCCGCTGACGGCGGATATCCCCCTGCTGGTTGGTGGTGAACTCGAACCAGGTGCCGAACGGCAGCGTGCGCAGCTGGCGATAGCAGTCGTCCTCGGCCGTGCTGCGGGCCAGTGGGGCGACCCTGCGTGGATCGCTGGCCTCGCCTTGTTCGCCCAGGCGTGTGCGTGCGCGCAGGCGGGCGGTGAGTTCGGTACGAGAGCTGCTGTCGTCCGCACCGCCGGGCGTGGACAGCCGGCGCGCGATCGCGGCCGCTTCGTCCTGGTGGTAGCCGACCTGCAGCAACGCGGACTCGACCTGGATGCCCAGCGCCTCGTCGCGTTCGGTCGCACCCGGCGCCAGGCAGGTGACCTCGGCGATCCGGGCGGTTTCCTGCTGGCGCTGTTGCCACTGCGGCGAGGTCTCGCCGTTGCGCAGCAGGGTGAGCGTGAGTACGTCCGACCACGCCTGTTTCAGCAGCGCCTGCACGAAGCGGGGCGGCGCGGCCTGCGTGCAGAGCTGCTCGATGCTGGCGCTGGCCTGCTGCTTGGCCGCTTCCAGCCGCTCCTTGCCGCGGGCCGCTTCGACATGACGGCGCTCGGCCAGTTCGGCCTTGTGGGCGAGGGCGCGGAAGTGCTGCTGGATCTCTTCATTGGCGGTGTCGAACACGGCGACGTCGCCGTCGTATTCGTTGACCACCTGATCCACGGCATGCCCCAGCTTCTGCACCAGCTGCGGATCCACGTCCTCCTCGCCCAGCCAGTTGGCGCCGGCCTCGGCCACCGCATTGAGCAGTTCGCGCGCGGGGTGCTGGTCGCGCACGAAGAAGGCCGGGTCGGACAGGGCCGCGCGGGCCACGGGGACCTGCAGCCGGGTCAGCAGGTCGGCGGCCACGGCCTCGGGCCGGACCTCGCGCTGGATCTGCCCGTACAGCATGTCGAGCAGGTCGAAGGTGTCGCTGTCCTTGACCGTCAGGGCGGCGTGCGCGCCATGGTCGGCGCGGACCTGGGCGAGCAGCGCGTTGTGCAGGTCGGCCATGCTGCGGCGCGCCCCGCCCGGAGCGACGGCCTGGCTCTGCAGCCTGGCCAGTGTGGCGTGCACGGCTTCGGCGGGCACGGCCTGTGCCGCGGGCGTTTCGGGGGCGAGAAACGCAGTGTCGGTGGGGTGCCCGGACTGCCCGGACGGTCCGGGCAGCTCGTTGGTCGCCGCGACAGCCTGCGCGGCCATCGCCTCGCCGCCCGGCACCGTGCCGGCGGCATGCGCCTGGCGGGCGGCGCCGAGCAACTGGTGCAGGGCCGACATCGCCGGGGCACCGAGGTCCGCCGGCGCAGGCGCGGTGTTGCTGGCCGGTACAGAGGCGGACGACGATGAAGGTGCAGGTGCAGGTGCAGGTGCAGGTGCAGGTGCAGGTGCAGGTGCAGGTGCAGGTGCAGGTGCAGGTGCAGGTGCAGGTGCAGGTGCGGCGCCTGCGTTACCGCCGGGCGCGCTAAAGGCCGGGCCGGCGGCCGGCGCCGTCAACGCCATGGCCTCCTGGGTCATCGCCGCCCAGCCGGCGCGCGGCGCACCGCCGTTCCAGCCGGTCAGCGGCCGCGCGGCGGCACCTCCGCGTGCGCCGGGCAGGCCGCGCTCCGGCCCGGTGATGATCCGGCGCGTGGTCGCCGAGCGCGCCAGGTAGGGGGTGTACACCAGCCCGGGCAGCACGCCCTCGTGCGCGAGCAGGATGTTGGCGCGTTCCAGCAGTTCGCCGAGCCGCTCCAGCAGTTGCCGGTCGAATACGCGGTACAGCGCCAGCTGCGTTTCCAGCCCCAGCGCGAACTGTTGGCCCAGCTCGCGCACGATCCGGCACAGCGCCTGCGGGCCGAACGGCAGGTCATCGGCATCGAAGGCGGGCCCGGCGGCGAGCACGCCGAAGCGCTGGCCAAGCAGCTGCAGGGCACTGGCCGAACGCTGGGCTTCGCGGCGGATGATGTCCACCAGCACGATGTCGCGGTCCACGTCGGTGTCGTTGACCAGGGTCAGCGCGGTCGCCGGGACCGAGACGTCAGTCGGCACGACGCGCTGGGTATGGCGCGGACCGCGCAGCGTGGCCAGGCTGTCGGCCAGCGCGTCCAGGAAGCGCGGGCCGAACTGCGCGTTGACCTCGTGCAGCTGGCGGGCCTGGGCAAAAATGTCGGCCTGGATCTGGCTGTTGCACGCGCGTTCGGCGTCGCGGAATAGTTCGCGTTCGAGCTCCACGATGGTCAGCTTGAGCGGGGCGGTGAGGGTCTGCACCGCCAGCCCGTGCAGCGCCGCCAGCAGGCGGCGCACGCGCGGCGGTGCGGCCACGTCCGCGAAGCGGGTCATGTCGGGCTGGGACGACGAAGGTGCGGGCGCAGACATCCGATGTTCTTCCAGCTCCCCTGAGAACACGGAATCTAACGGTTTCGCGGGGAGCCGGCCAGCGGCCGGCACTACCGGGGCATGTGGGGAGCCGGCCGGCGCATGGGCGGGGAGCCGGCCCGCGCTTATGCGGGGAGCCGGCCAGCGGCCGGCACTACCCTTTGAGGCCGGCGCCGTCCTTCAGGGCAGGAACAGCTCGACCACGTCGTTGGTGAAGCGGCGGCCCAGCTCGGTCGGGGTGGCGCGGTCGCCGCTGACGGTCATCCAGCCGTTGGCCACGGCCACGCCCAGCGGCGCGGCGATCTGCGCCCGGTCCAGTCCGGTGCGCGATTCGAAATCCTTCAGGCCGAACCCCTCATGCAGGCGCAGCAGGTTGAGCATGTACTCGAACGGCAGGCGATCGGCACTGATCACATCGTCACCGCCGATCGAGGCCGCGGTACCAGCGGTGTCCATGAAGGTCTGCGGGTGCTTGTGCTTCCAGCGGCGCAGCACGTGCTGTTCGGCACCGCTGCTGATCTTGCCGTGCGCGCCGGCGCCGATGCCCAGGTAGTCGCCGAAGCGCCAGTAATTGAGGTTGTGCTGGCTCTGCCGGCCGGGCCTGGCGTAGGCACTGACCTCGTACTGCGCGTAGCCGGCGTCGGCCAACATCTGCTGGCAGTGCTCCTGGATGTCCCACGCCGAATCCTCGTCGGGGATGCCCTGCGGCGGCCGCGCGAAGAACACGGTGTTCGGTTCCAGCGTGAGCTGGTAGTGCGACATGTGCGTGGGCTGCAGCGCGAAGGCACGCTCCAGGTCATGCTCGGCCTGCGCCAGCGTCTGCTGCGGCAGCGCATACATCAGGTCGATGTTGAAGTTGTCGTAGCCGGCGTCCTGCGCCAGTTTCACCGCACGCTCGGCCTCGTTGCTGTCGTGGATGCGGCCCAGGCGCTTGAGCGCCTCGTCGTTGAAGGTCTGGATGCCGAAGCTGATCCGGTTCACTCCGGCCGCGCGGTAACGGTCGAAACGCCCGTGCTCGGCGGTGCCCGGGTTGGTCTCCAGGGTCACTTCCAGGTTCGGCGCGAAGCGCAGCCGGGCCGAGGCGGCCTGCAGGAAGCGGTCGATCGCCTCCGGCGGGAACAGGCTGGGCGTGCCGCCACCGAAAAACACACTGCTCACCACCCGGCCCCAGACCAGCGGCAGGTCCTGGTCCAGATCGCGGATCAGCGCATCGATGTAGGCCTCGAACGGCAGCTCGCCCTTCGCCGCATGCGAGTTGAAATCGCAGTACGGGCATTTGCGCACGCACCAGGGCAGGTGTACGTACAGCGCCAGCGGCGGTGGCACCAGCCGCGGGGCGTGGTCGTGGTCCCCCGAACAGGCTTCGCCGGGCAGGTGGGCGCAGGAGGCGTGGGGCATCACAGCAGCTCGGGCAGCTTCTGCTTGAGCAGCTGCAGCGCCTTGGCGCGGTGGCTCATCGCGTTCTTCAGGTCCGGCGCCATTTCCGCGGCGGTCTGTGCCAGCACCGGGTCCAGGAACAGCGGGTTGTAACCGAAGCCGTGGCTGCCGCGCAGTTCATCGACGATCACGCCTTCCCAGCTGCCTTCGCAGATCAGCGGCTGCGGGTCATTGGCATGGCGCAGCAGCACGATCACCGCGTAGAAGCGGGCGCTACGGCGCTCTGCCGGTACGTCGCGCATCGCCTCGAGCAGCTTGGCGTTGTTAGCCGCATCGTTGGTCGGGCTGCCGGCATAGCGCGCGCTGTACAGGCCGGGCGCGCCGTCGAGTGCATCCACGATCAGGCCCGAATCGTCGGCCAGTGCGGGCAGGCCGGTGCTCTGGCAGGCATGGCGTGCCTTGATCAGCGCATTTTCGACGAAGGTCAGGCCGGTTTCCGGCACGTCGCTGACGCCCAGTTCGCCCTGCGCCACGATCTCCAGCGGCAGGCCGCTGAGCATGGCCTGCAGTTCCTTCAGTTTGCCGGCGTTGCCGCTGGCCAGGACCAGTTTCATTGCTTGGGCTCCAGCAGATCCCACGTATTGCCGTACAGGTCGCGGAATACTGCGACCGTTGCGTAGACCTCCTCGCGTGGGGTTTCGAGGAAGGTCACGCCACGCGTGGTCATCGCCGCGTGGTCGCGCCAGAAATCATCGGTGTTCAGGAAGAAGCCGACCCGGCCGCCGGTCTGGTTGCCGATCCGCGCGCGCTGTTCGTCGTTGCTGGCGCGCGCCAGCAACAAGGCGGCCGCGCTGCCGTCGGTCGGCCCGACCACCACCCAGCGCTTGTCTCCCTGGTCGATGTCATCGATCAGGCTGAAGCCCAGCGCGCCGGTGTACCAGGCGATCGCTTCGTCGTAGTCGGCCACCACCAGGGTGGTCAGGGCGATGCGACGGTTCATGCCTGGGCCAGGGCCGCCTGCTGCGCGGCGAACAGATCCTTGATGCCCTTCTCGGCCAGTGCCAGCAGCGCATCCAGCTCATCGCGGCGGAAGGCATGGCCTTCGGCGGTGCCCTGCAGTTCGATGAAGCCGCCGCCGTCGTTCATCACGACGTTCATGTCGGTATCGCAATCGCTGTCTTCGGCGTAATCCAGATCCAGCACCGGGGTGCCGCGGTAGATACCGACCGAGACGGCGGCAACCGCACCGAAGATCGGGTTGCGCTTGATGTCGCCGCGCTTGATCAGGAAGTTCACCGCATCCACCAGGGCCACGTAGGCGCCGGTGATCGCGGCCGTACGGGTGCCGCCATCGGCCTGCAGCACATCGCAGTCGAGCGTGATGGTGCGCTCGCCGAGCGCGCCGCGATCGATGCAGGCGCGCAGGGTGCGGCCGATCAGGCGCTGGATCTCCAGCGTGCGGCCCCCCTGCTTGCCGCGGGCGGCTTCGCGATCGTTACGGGTGTGGGTCGAACGCGGCAGCATGCCGTACTCGGCGGTCACCCAGCCTTCGCCCTTGCCACGCAGGAAGCCCGGCACGCGGTTTTCCACGCTGGCCGTGCACAGCACGCGGGTCTCACCGAAGCTGACCAGGACCGAGCCCTCGGCGTGACGGGTGAAGGCGCGCTCGATGCGCACTTCGCGCAGCTGGTCGGCCTGGCGGCCGCTGGGACGGGAATCAGTCATGCTCAAGTTCCGGTAAGACGGGGGGATGCGGGGCCACGCCCGGGCCGGGGACCGGCGGGCGAGGAGGCTCTGAGGAGACCGCTAGGGTACCATTTGCACTTTGAGAGCACCGGAAACCCGCATGATTCGAAGCATGACCGCCTATGCCAACGGCGAGCGCGCCACCCGCTGGGGCACGCTGGCCTGCGAGCTGCGCTCGGTCAACCACCGGTTCCTGGAGGTCGGCGTGCGCCTGCCCGAAGAACTGCGTGCGTTGGAGCCGCACCTGCGCGAGCGCGTCGCTTCGCGCTGCAGCCGCGGCAAGATCGATCTGGTCATGCGCCTGCGCGCGCCGGAGGTCACCGGTGCCCTGGTGGTCAACGATGCGCTGCTGGGCCAGCTCGGCGAGCTGGCGACCCGGTTGTCCTCGGGCTTCCCGAGCCTGCAGGTGAGTTTCACCGAGCTGCTGCAGATGCCGGGCGTGATGCAGGGTGAGGCGGTCGATGCCGCCGCGCTGCATGCCGAAGCCCTGGCCCTGCTGGATACCGCGCTGGACGGCTTCGTCGCCGCGCGTGAGCGTGAAGGCGACAAGCTCGCCACCGCGATCCAGGAACGCGTGGACAGCATCGAGCGCATCGCCGCCGAGGTCACCACCCTGATCCCGCTGATCCGCGAAGGCCAGCGCACCAAGCTGGCCGCCCGCCTGGCCGACCTGCCGCACCCGGTCGATCCCGGCCGTGCCGAGCAGGAGCTGGTGATGTGGCTGCAGAAGCTGGACGTGGATGAGGAACTGGATCGCCTGGGCAGCCACATCGCCGAGATCCGCCGCGTCTTCACGCAGCGCGAGCCGGTCGGCCGCCGCCTGGACTTCCTGCTGCAGGAGTTCAACCGCGAGGCCAACACGCTGGGCTCCAAGTCGGTGGACAGCCGCACCTCCAATGCCGCCGTCGAGCTGAAGGTGCTGATCGACCAGATCCGCGAACAGGTGCAGAACATCGAATGAGCAGCCAGACCCCGCCCGTCGGTGCGCCTGCACGCGGCACCCTGTACATCGTGGCCGCGCCCTCCGGCGCCGGCAAGAGCAGCATCGTCAACGCCACCCTGGCCCGCGACCCGCAGATCGCCCTGTCGATCTCGTTCACCTCGCGCGCCACCCGCCCCGGTGAAATCAACGGCGAGCACTACCACTTCGTCAGCGCCGAGGAATTCGAATCGATGATCGCCGCCGGCGACTTCTTCGAGCATGCCTGGGTGCATGGCGACTGGAAGGGCACCGCGCGGCAGTCGGTCGAGCCGCAGCTGTCGGCCGGCCAGGACGTGCTGCTGGAGATCGACTGGCAGGGCGCCCAGCAGGTCCGCCAGCTGGTGCCGGGCACGGTCACGGTTTTCATTCTGCCGCCGTCCAAGCAGGCGCTGCAGGACCGGATGCGCAAGCGCGGGCAGGACAGCGAGGCGGTGATCGCCCAGCGCCTGGCCGCCGCGCGTGAAGAAATGCTGCACTTCAACGACTTCGACTACGTGATCGTCAACGAAGTCTTCGAGACCGCGGTGGATGAACTGTGCGCCATCTTCACGGCCAGCCGCCTGCGCCGGGAGGCCCAGAAGGTCCGCCACGCGGGCCTCATCCAGGCCCTGCTGACCCAGGACCCGCCCACAAACGACTGATTCCAAACGGGGTGCTAGCCGGTTGGCTTGATTTTGTCCAGCCCTGGCGGGTACACTCCGTCCCCTTTCCCTCATTCGATTGAGCAGCCCTCACCGGCTGCCGGGAGCCCGCATGGCCCGCATCACCGTAGAAGATTGTCTGGAAGTCGTGAACAACCGTTTCGAACTGGTCATGATGGCGTCCAAGCGCGCCCGTCAGCTGGCCAATGGCGTCCAGGCCACCCTGGACAACAGCGAAACCGAAGACAAGCCGACCGTGCTGGCGCTGCGCGAAATTGCCGCCCGCAAGATCGACAACGCCCTGATCGACGAAGTCGAGAAGTCCGAGCGCGAGCGTGCCGAGCGTGAAGCACTGGAGTGGGCCGCTGCCGAAGTCGTCGCCGACGAAGACATGTCCAAGAACGACGACTGATCGCCTCGCGCGTCCGTTGTTGTTGCTGCGAACAGCCCGCCTTTTGGCGGGCTGTTTCGTTTGTGCCGCCAGTGGCCGCGGCCGGGGCGTGTTGTTGCAGGTGAAACTCCCTGTTCAGGGATTTGCCGATATCACGCCGCTGGCATAGTCTTTGAGCATGAACCCAGGCCCCACTGCCAAGGTCGCCACGCCCGCCGGCGCGGCCGTACCCGACTATGTCCTCCAGCTTGAGCGCGCAGCGCACTATCTGCCGCCCGATCAACTGCCGCTGCTGCGCCGCGCCTGGGAAGTAGGCGCTGCCGCGCATGCCGGCCAGACCCGCAAGTCGGGCGAGCCCTACATCACCCACCCGGTCGCCGTGGCCCAGGTGCTGGCCGAGCTCGGCCTGGACGTGGAAGCGTTGATCGCCGCGATCCTGCACGACACCATCGAAGACACGCCGCTGACCCGCGAGGAGCTGGCCGCCGAGTTCGGCGAAGCCGTGGCCGAGCTGGTCGATGGCGTCACCAAGCTGGACAAGCTGAAGTTCCGCGATCGCCAGGAAGCGGCGGCGGAGAGCTTCCGCAAGATGCTGCTGGCGATGTCGCGCGACCTGCGCGTGATCATGATCAAGCTGGCCGACCGCCTGCACAACATGCGCACGCTCGGCGCGCAGAGTCGCGAGGCCCGCGGCCGCATCGCACGAGAGACGCTGGAGATCTACGCCCCGATCGCGCAGCGGCTGGGCATGAGCCTGGTCAAGAGCGAGCTGCAGAACCTGGGCTTCAAGGCGCTGTACCCGTGGCGCCACGCGATCCTGGAAAAACACATCCGCAGCCAGCCGGTGGTCCGCCGCGAGGCGATGGCGCAGGTGGAGGTGCAGCTGAGCCAGCGCCTGGCCAAGGAAGGGCTGGAGCACCGCCTGGTCAGTCGCATCAAGACCCCGTGGAGCATCTACAACAAGATGTGCGACGAGAACAAATCCTTCGATCAGGTGATGGATGTGTTCGGGTTCCGGTTGGTGGTGCGCAACGTGCCCAACTGCTATCACGCGCTGGGTTCGGTGCATGCCACGTTCAAACCGCTGGATGGGCGCTTCCGCGATTTCATCGCGATCCCCAAGGCCAACGGCTACCAGTCGCTGCATACGGTGTTGTTCGGGCCGTACGGTTCGCCGATCGAGGTGCAGATCCGCACCGAAGAGATGGACCTGATCGCCGAGCGCGGCGTGGCGGCGCACTGGACGTACAAGTTCGGGGGCGATTCGCCCAACAGCGCGCAGAGCCGCGCACATGCGTGGATCGTGGAATTGATCGACTCGCAGCGGGCGGCCGGCTCGTCGCTGGAATTCCTGGATAACGTCAAAGTGGACCTGTTCCCGGACGAGGTCTATCTGTTCACGCCCAAGGGCAAGATCCTGGCCTTGCCGCGCAATTCCACCGCGCTCGATTTCGCGTATGCGGTGCATACCGATGTCGGCAACATGGCGGTGGCCTCGCGGGTCGACAAGAAGCTGGTCCCGCTGCGCACGAAACTGGTCAGCGGGCAGACGGTGGAAGTGATCACCGCCCGTTCGGCCACGCCGAAGCCGCAGTGGCTGGAGTTCGTGGTCAGTTCGAAGGCGCGTACCGCGATCCGTCACCAGCTCAAGCAGCTGGAACACGAGGACGCCGTGCAGTTGGGCCACCGGATGCTGGACCGCGCGCTGGAGGCGATGGACAGCTCGCTGGAGCGCCTGCCGAAGGGGCGCCTGGATGCCTTCCTGGCCGAACACCGGTACCCGCGCCTGGAGGCGCTGCTGGCCGAGGTGGCACTGGGCAACTGGATGCCGAACCAGGCCGCGCAGGCACTGATGGCGTATGCGGAGCTGCGCGGCGGGGCGCATTCCAAGCATTCGCAGGAAAAGATCCTGATCAACGGCAGCGAGCGCGGGGTGGTGAGCTTCGCGAACTGCTGCCAGCCGATCCCGGGCGACGACATCATGGGGTACCACACGGCCGGCAAGGGCATCGTGGTGCACCGGCTGGATTGCCCGAACCTGGCGGAGCTGCGCAAGTCGCCGGAACGCTGGGTGCCGATCGGGTGGGATACGACGGTGTCGGGCGATTACGATACGTCGCTGATCGTGGAGGTCGAGAACGGGACCGGCGTGCTGGCACAGTTGGCCGCGGCGATCGCGCAGAGCCATTCGAACATCGAGCGCGTGGATTATCTGGATCGCGATTTCAATGCGGCGGTGCTGTGCTTCAACGTGCAGGTGCGTGATCGGAACCATCTGGCGGAAGTGATGCGCAGGCTGCGGCGTCTTTCGGTGGTGCAGTCGGTACGGCGGCAATAATTGCCCCGGCGGCCGGCCGGATGACGGCATCCCGGTAGATCCACGCCATGCGTGGATGCGCTCCGTTCCGGCACCGCGAAGCCACGCATGGCGTGGCGCTACCCTTCCCGGCACCGCGAAGCCACGCATGGCGTGGCGCTACCCGTTCCGGCGGTACAATTGCGTTCCCCCTTTTGAACCGTGGAGCTCCCATGTCCCGTCAGATCATCACCAGTGCCAAGGCCCCGGCCGCCATCGGTCCGTACTCGCAGGCCGTGCGTGCGGGCAATACCGTGTATTTCTCGGGCCAGATTCCGCTGGATCCGGCCACCGGTGAGATCGTCGGTGTGGGCGATATCGAGGCACAGGCGCGTCGTGCGTTCGACAACCTGAAGGCCGTGGCCGAAGAAGCCGGCGGTTCGCTGGATCAGATCGTCCGCCTGGGCCTGTACCTGACCGATCTGGGCGAGTTCGCCAAGGTCAATGCCGTCATGCAGGACTACTTCAAGGCGCCGTTCCCGGCCCGCTCCACCATCGAAGTCGCGGGTCTGCCGAAGGCCGCCAACTTTGAAGTCGATGCGGTGATGGTGCTCGACCAGGCCTGACGTGGCGCGGTCACGGGCTCCTGCACCGGCGCTGGCCGCGGCCGGGGAGGCATCGTTGTCGATGCTCTCCGGTATCGGGCCGGCGGTGGCGATCAAGCTGGCCGCCCGTGGCCTGTCTTCGCTGCAGGACCTGTGGCTGCATCTGCCGCTGCGCTATGAGGACCGGACCCGGCTGACCACCATCGCGGCGCTGCAGCCGGGGGTGGCGGCACAGGTGGAGGGGCGGGTGAGCGCGGTCGAGCGCGGCTTCCGCTATCGGCCGGTGCTCAAGGTGGCGATCGAGGATGATTCGTACGGCACGCTGGTGCTGCGGTTCTTCCATTTCCGCGCCCAGCAGGTATCGCAGTTCGCCGTGGGCACGCGGATCCGCTGCTACGGCACCGCCAAGCCCGGCCATCACGGGCTGGAGATCGTCCATCCCAGTTATCGGGTGATGGGTGGCACTGAAGAGGATGCGCTGGGCGACAGCCTCGATCCGGTCTATCCGGCGGTCGAAGGCGTGGGCCCGGCGACGATGCGGAGGTTCATCGGGCTGGCGCTGGACAGGTTGCCCGAAGAATCGACGCTGGAATTGTTGCCGGCCGGCTGGTTGTCCGGCCTGGGCCTGCCATCGCTGCGCAGTGCGCTGTTGACCGTGCACCGGCCACCGCCGGACGCGGATCTTGCCGCGCTGGCCGCAGGCCGCCATCCGGCGCAACGCCGGCTGGCCATCGAGGAATTGCTGGCACACCACCTGAGCCTGCGCCGCCAGCGCATGGCGTTGCAGGCGCACCACGCGCCGTCGCTGCGCGGGCAGGGCCTGCTGGTGGCGCAGTTGCGTGACAGCCTGCCGTTCCAGTTGACCGGTGCGCAGCAGCGCGTGTTCGAACAGATCCGCAAGGACCTGGCCAAGGCGCACCCGATGCTGCGGCTGGTGCAGGGCGATGTCGGCTCGGGCAAGACGGTGGTCGCCGCGTTGGCGGCGATGCTGGCGGTGGAGCGGGGCAAGCAGGTCGCATTGGCCGCACCCACCGAGCTGCTGGCCGAGCAGCACATGAACAATCTGCGCGCCTGGCTGGAGCCGCTGGGCGTGCGCACGGCGTGGCTGGCCGGCAAGGTCACCGGCAAGGCGCGCACCAAGGTCCTGGCCGAGGTCGCCTCGGGCGAGGCCCAGGTGGTGGTCGGGACGCATGCGCTGATGCAGGACAGCGTGGTGTTCAAGGACCTGGCACTGGCCATCGTCGATGAGCAGCACCGTTTCGGCGTGCACCAGCGGCTGGCACTGCGCGACAAGGGCGCGGACGGGCGCAGCGTGCCGCACCAGCTGGTGATGACCGCGACCCCGATTCCGCGCACGCTGGCGATGTCCGAGTATGCCGATCTGGATGTCTCGGCGATCGATGAGCTCCCGCCCGGGCGTACGCCGGTGCAGACCGTGGCACTCAACAATGATCGCCGTCCGGAGCTGATCGAACGCATCGCGGTGGCCTGCCGCGAAGGCCAGCAGGTGTACTGGGTCTGCACGCTGATCGAGGAAAGCGAAGAGCTGGACGCCACCCCGGCGCAGGCCACGTTCGAGTCGCTGCAGGCGCTGTTGCCGGGCGTGCGGGTGGGGCTGGTGCATGGGCGGCTGAAGGCGAGCGAGAAGCTGGCCACGATGGTCGCCTTCAAGGCCGGTGAGATCGATCTGCTGGTGGCCACCACGGTCATCGAGGTCGGCGTGGACGTGCCGAATGCGTCGTTGATGATCATCGAGAACGCCGAGCGCCTCGGCCTGGCCCAGCTGCACCAGCTGCGCGGCCGGGTAGGGCGCGGCTCCGCGGTGTCGCGCTGCGTGCTGCTGTACCAGGCGCCGTTGTCGAACATGGCGCGTGAGCGGCTGGAAACCATGCGGCAGACCAACGATGGCTTCCTGATCGCCGAGAAGGATCTGGAGCTGCGGGGCCCCGGCGAGCTGCTGGGTACGCGGCAGACCGGCCTGGCCGGGTTCCGCATGGCCGATCTGGCCCGCGATGCGGATCTGCTGCCGGGCGTGCACGCGCTTGCCGAGCGGCTGCTGGTGGAGGCGCCCGAGGTGGCCGATCAGGTGGTGCGGCGCTGGATCGGCACGGCCGTGCGGTACGCGTCGGCATAGCGCGCCGCCAAGCGGAGTGGGCGGGCACCGCCTTGTATTTGTCATGGCAGGGTGCGAAAGTCCCTTGCCGATTATCAAGACGGCAACGATGAGCAAGAAGATTCCGCTGTTGATCGACACCGACCCGGGTGTCGATGATGCCCTGGCCCTGTTGATGGCCTTCGCCGATGAGCGCCACGATATCGTTGGCCTGACCATCGCCGCCGGCAACGTTGGCCTGGACCACACGGTCCGCAATGCCCTGAAACTGTGCGAAGTGGCTGGCCGCGAAGACGTGCCGGTCTACGCCGGTACCGCCGATCCGCTGCTGCACCCCTCGGTCGATGCCGCCCATGTGCACGGCGCCGATGGTTTTGGCGACGTCAACCTGCCGGCCGCCAAGCGCCAGGCCGAGGCCGAACACGCCGCGCTGGCGATCCTGCGCCTGTCGCACGAATACGCCGGCGAGCTGTTCCTGGTCGCACTCGGTCCGCTGACCAACCTGGCCCTGGCCCTGAAGCTCGACCCGACCCTGCCGCAGCGCGTGAAGCGCTTCCTGGTGATGGGCGGGGCGGTGACCTGCCACGGCAACATCACCCCGGCCGCCGAGTTCAACATCGCGTTCGATCCGGAGGCGGCGCACATCGTGTTCACCGGCTTCCCGCACATCGAAGTGGCGGATTGGGAGGCCACCGTGGCCCATGGCCTGCTGCATGCCGATGTGGAGCAGTGGCTGGCCGCGGACAGCGACAAGGCCCGCTTCTACGAGCTGATCTCGCGCCAGACCCGCCTGTGGTCCGAAGACAGCCGGGGCGAGCGCTGGTACGCCGCCGATGCCCTGGCGATGGCCTGGGCGCTGCAGCCGGAAGGCGCGCTGCGGGTCGAATCGCGTCCCCTGAACGTGGAACTGGCCGGTGTGCACAGCCGGGGTGCTACCATTGTCGACTGGAACCGCCAGACCGGGCAGCCGGACAACACCCAGCTGCTGATGGCCTACGACCAGGGTCGCTTCGAGACCCAGGTGAGGGCGGCACTCGGCGTCTGACGACGCCGCTGCGGCGGACCTTTCGCACGGTTGATGGACCCGGCTTGCCCTTTGCGGCGGCCGGGACTATAATGCCGCTCTTGACCACCAGCCCTTATTACGGTGCGCGCCCATGAAGGCCGATATTCATCCTGCTTACCGCGACGTGGTTTTCCACGACGTTACCTCTGATTTCAAGATCCTGACCCGTTCGACCATGTCCACCAAGGACACGATCAAGTGGGAAGACGGCAACGAGTACCCGCTCGTCAAGGTTGAAATCTCCTCGGCTTCGCATCCGTTCTACACGGGCAAGCACAAGGTGATCGACACCAGCGGCCGTATCGACAAGTTCCAGAAGCGTTTCGGCAAGCCGGCGCCGACCGCAGCCTGATCTGTCGACGCAGCTGCTTGAAAACAACGGTCGCCTTGGCGGCCGTTGTTTTTTGTTGTTTCCGGATTGCTGAACGCCAGGTGAGGCCCACACGCCCCGCCGACGGAACGCTGTGTCCGTGACGCCGCGCCAGCCCTTGTGCGCGCTGGGATGACGCCTTCCGCGCGATCCGGAACCCGCGTCTACGACTTCCGTCCTAGGGCGTCGAAAATGTTGCTGTGCGATAATGGCGGGATCCACGATAACGATCGTGGACTTCCTTCACGTGCCTGACCCATGCGCTTGGGCGGGCGCCTTCCCTCGAGGAGCGCACACAGTGTCCGATCTTGATCAGGTCACGCTCAACGCCGGCGACACGTCGGTTGTTCTGCCAGTCATCAAACCCACGCTCGGCAACGATTGCGTCGATATCTCGAAGCTGACCAAGGAAACCGGTCTCTTCACTTACGACTCCGGCTTCACCGCCACCGCCAGCTGCAAGTCCGCCATCACCTACATCGACGGTGACAAGGGCGTGCTGCTGTATCGCGGCTATCCCATCGAGCAGCTCTCGGAAAAGTCGAGCTACGTCGAAGTGGCCTACCTGCTGATCAACGGCGAGCGTCCGAGCGCCGAGCAGCTGAAGGCCTTCACCGACGAGCTGGCGGCCGAAGCCGATGTGGATCCGTCGATCAACACGCTGATCGGCAGCTTCGCCAAGGATGCCCATCCGATGGCCATCCTGACCGCCGCCATCGCGCAGCTGTCGGGCATCTACCACGCCTCGCTGGACCTGTCCGACGCCGAACAGCGTCGCCACGCCGCGGTGCGCCTGATCGCCAAGGTGCCGACCCTGTCGGCCCTGATCTACCGCCACGGCAAGGGCCTGCCGGCCAACAAGCCGGACACCTCGCTGGATTACGTCAGCCGCTTCCTGAAGCAGACCTTCGAGTCCGCCGATGGCCAGTACGAGCTGAACCAGGACGTGGTCAAGGCGCTGGACCTGCTGTTCATCCTGCACGCCGATCACGAGCAGAACGCCTCGACCTCGACCGTGCGCCTGGTCGGTTCGACCGGTGCCAACCCGTATGCATCGGTCGCCGCTGGCGTCACCGCGCTGTGGGGTCCGGCCCACGGCGGTGCCAACGAAGCCGTGCTGAAGATGCTGGAAGAGATCGGTTCGGCCGACAACGTCGAGTCCGCCGTGCTCAAGGCCAAGGACAAGACCTCCGGCTTCCGCCTGATGGGCTTCGGCCACCGCGTGTACAAGAACTTCGACCCGCGCGCCAAGGTCATCGGTGAGATGACCGGCAAGGTGCTCAAGCAGCTGGGCGTGCAGGATCCGCTGCTGGACGTCGCCGTCAAGCTGGAGCAGGCCGCGCTGCAGGACGACTACTTCGTCGCCCGCAAGCTGTACCCGAACGTCGATTTCTACAGCGGCATCATCTACAAGGCGCTGCAGATCCCGACCGAAATGTTCACCGTCATGTTCGCCCTGGGCCGTACTTCCGGCTGGGTCGCACATTGGCTGGAACAGCAGGTCGATCCGGAAATGAAGATCGGCCGTCCGCGCCAGGTCTACACCGGCAGCGACGTGCGCGACTACCAGGGCTGATCGCTCCGGCAGGTCGTGATGAAAACGCCCCGCATCGCGGGGCGTTTTTTTGCCTGTCCCTTCCTGCGCGGGCCACCGGCCTTAGCGGTTGGCCGTGCGGTTTCTACGTCGTCCGCCGGGTCTCCAGATAGCGGCTGGGCGATTCCCCCACTGCACGCCGGAACGCCGACGAAAACGCGCTGGGGCTGGTGTATCCGAGGTCCAGCGCCACCCGGGTGACCGGCTGCCCGGCACCCAGGCGTTCGATCGCGGCGAGCAGGCAGACCTGCTGGCGCCATTCGGCAAACCCCACCCCGGTGTCCGCGCGGAACTGGCGGGTGAACGTGCGTCGGCTCATGCCTGCCTCGGCGGCCACCGCATCGAGCGTGGAGGCGATCGAGGGCGCGTCGAACACCTGCTGGCAGGCACGCGCAAGGCGTGGGTCGCGGGGCAACGGCGCATGCAGTGACAGGCGTGGCATCACCGCGATCTCTGCGACCAGCAACTGCATCAGCCGGCCAGCACGACCGTCCTGGTCGTACATCGCCGGCAGGTCGACCGCATCGTCCATCAGGTGCCGCAGCAACGCCGATACGGCATGTACGCCGCAGCGCGCTGGCAACCGGGCCGCCGCCACTTCCTCCGCCGCCACGAACACATTGAGCATCGTGACCGGGCCACGCATCGCCATGGCGTGGGGGACGCCTGCGGGCACCCAGCACGCACGCTGCGGTGGCACCAGCCAGTGTCCCTCGGGCGTGGTGAGGCTGATGGTGCCGCGCGACGCGAACGCGAACTGACCGCGCCGATGCGCGTGGTCGGGGAAGACGGATCCGGCGGCGTAGTCGTTGGCGGTGACCACCACGGCGCGGGGCAGATCTTCAAAGGGATCGAGCAGGGTATTGCGCATGGCCCGGATTCTATCGCCATCGGCCTGATATCGACGGCGGGCCACGCGCCGCCACCCTAACATCGCGGCCCAACCCCACACCCGCACGGTGCAGCCATGCCCACTACCTTTCATCGCGTCGGCACCGGCGCACATCCCGTGCTGGTGCTGCACGGCTGGTTCGGCGACGCGCATGCCTTCGAACCGATCGAGCCGTGGCTGTCCGGTGGAATCTTCAGCTACATCTTCATGGACTGCCGCGGCTACGGTGGCATGCGCGCCGCACGCGGTGACTACACGATCGACGAGATCGCCAACGACGCGCTGACCCTGGCCGACACGCTGGGCATCGAGACCTTCAGCCTGGTCGGTCATTCGATGGGCGGCATGGCCATCGAGCGGATCGCGGTCCTCGCCCCGGATCGCGTGCGCGCGCTGGTGGCCGTCGCCCCCGTGCCCTGTGGTGGCATTGCCTATGATCCGCCGACGCGGCAGCTGCTTGAAGCGGCCGCCGGAAGCGCGGACATCCGCCGCGGGATCATTGATCGCAGCACCGGCGGACGACTTCCCGCCGCGTGGCTGGACTGGAAGGCGCGGTACTCGATGGAGCACGCCTGCCCGGAGGCCTTCGCAGCCTATTTCACGGCATGGGCCGACACCGACTTCAGCACGGAGATCGTCGGCCGGCACCCGGTGAAGGTGCTGGTCGGCGAGCACGATCCGATCTTCCATCGCGCGCTGATGGAACGGACCTACCTGCGCCGCTACGCGCACGCGTCCGTGGAGGTGATCGGCAACGCAGGGCACTACCCCATGAACGAAACGCCGCTGGCACTGGTGGCCGCCATCGAGGCGTTCCTCGCGCCGTTCGGTGAGCGCTGAGCGGCGTCGAACGCGCGGCGGCCTCAGCGGCTGCCCAGGTAGCCTTCGATCTCGCTCTCGGCCAGCAGCTCACGCACCTGCGCGGCCGACGCGCGCCGCAACGGCTTCTCATCGATGGCCGACAGCGGTGGCTGGCGCAGGCCGTCGTAGGGGAGTACGGCGATGTCGAAGGTCAGGTCCTCGGCGCTGAATACCCACACCGGTGCGTCCAGGGTGCGCTCGCGGTCCAGCCGCAGCCGCCGCGTGCGCGATTCGGCCGGAATGCCGTGTTCGTCGAGATGGCGCTGCACCGCATCGGCGTCGTCGCTGTGCACCTGCAGCTGCACGGGGCTGTTGGCGTCGGCGGTGCCATCGAGCACCGGGCCGCACAGCCGCGGCGAGAAGGCCTGCAGGAAGTCCATCGCACGCAGGGCCGCTTCACGGCGCAGGCGCAGCTGCGCGCCATGGTCGGCACCGGCAAACAGCCGCTGGTACTCGCGCAGCGCGTCTTCGATCTCGGTGTTGCGGGGCAGGGAGGCATCGTCGTGGATGCCGAGCCGGGTGGCGGCCTTGAGCTTGGCCTGGTGGTAGTCGCGGATGCCGCCCTCGGCCATCAGGCGGGCGGCCTCGTGCGCCAGCTGGTGGCGGCGCTCCCGGGTCTGCGTGGCTGCATGCTGGCGGGCTCGATGCATGACCGGAACTCCTTGGCGACCTGCACGGCAATGTACACCGGCGATGTGACAGGCGGGTAGAGCCACGCCATGCGTGGCTGTGCCTGCGATCAGGGATGCGTGCAGCCACCCATGGGGTGGCTCTACCCTGCGATCAGGGATTGCGTGCAGCCACCCATGGGGTGGCTCTACCGGGGCGATGGGGCGGACGATACGCAGGGGGGGGGCGAACAAAAAAAGGCCGGGCAGTGCCCGGCCTGTGTTCCATCGCGGCGCCGGGCGTACCCGGCGCATGCGGTCAGAAGATATCGAACGCGGCGTCGTCGGCCTGCGGGGTGTGGCTGTTGAAGTCGTACTCCTCCAGCTTCTCCATGTCCTCCACCTTGACCCACTCGGTCGCGCCGTTGAGCGTGGCCTGGACCATGCCCGACGGCGGCTCGTTCTGCGCGATCGGGGTGTCCTTCAACGCGACGCGCATGTACTCGATCCAGATCGGCAGGGCGGCGCGGCCACCGTACTCGCGGTAGCCGAGCGAGCGGAAGTCGTCGCGGCCCACCCACACGGTGGTCGCGTACGGGCCACCGAAACCGGAGAACCAGGCGTCGCGGTGATCGTTGGTCGAGCCGGTCTTGCCGCCCACGTCTTCGCGGCCAAGCACCTTGGCCGCGGTACCGGTACCGCGCTGGACCACGTCGCGCATCATCGAGTTGAGCTGGTACGCGGTGCGGGCATCGATCGCGCGCGGGGCGACCTTGGCGTCCGGGTTGACCGGAGCCGGGGCTTCTTCCACGGCGGCCGTGGCGGCGGCCTGCTGCGGCTTCGCCGGTGCGGCGTTGGCCGCGGGCGCGGAGCCGAAGTTGAAGCCGTCCACGACCTGGCTGACCGGCATGCCGCTGGTGCCGGCGCAATCGCGGCAGGCGATGGCCGGGTTTTCCTTGAACACTTCCACGCCATCGCGGTCGGTGACCCGGTCGATCAGCCAGGTGTCCACGCGCGAGCCGCCGTTGGCGAACACGGCATAGCCGCGCGCCACCGAGAGCGGGGTCAGCGAGGCGGTGCCGAGCGACATCGACAGGTTCGGCGGCAGCTCGGCCTCGGCGAAGCCGAACTCGCTGATGTACTTGCGCGCGTAATCCACGCCCATGCCATCGAGCAGGCGCACCGAGACCAGGTTGCGCGACTGCACCAGCGCTTCACGCAGGCGCATCGGGCCACGGAAGCCGCCCCCGTCGTTCTGCGGCGACCAGGTCTTGCCGCGGCGGTCGCGGAACACGACCGGGGCGTCGAGCACGATCGAGGCCGGGTTGAAGCCCTTGTCGAAGGCGGCCGCATAGATGAACGGCTTGAAGCTCGAGCCCGGCTGGCGGCGGGCCTGGGTGGCGCGGTTGAACTTGTTGCCGGAGAAGCTGAAGCCGCCGACCAGCGCCCTCAACGCGCCGTTTTCCGCGTCCAGCGAAACCAGGGCGGCCTGGCCGCGCGGGATCTGGTCGAGTAGCCACTCGCCCTCCTTCTCGCCGGCCCGCACGCGCACGATATCGCCGCGGGTCACCAGCTTGGCCGGGGTCTTGTTGGTCCAGCGGGCGGCGCTGGCGGGCAGCACCACTTCGCTGCGGTTGCCCAGCACCACGGTCGCGCTGCCATCGGCGGCGGTCGCCGCCACGATCGCCGGCAGCAGGCCGGTCTGTGCGGGAATGCCGGACAGCTTGGTGGCCAGCGCGGCGGCATCGGCGTCGGCCGGGACCTCCACGTGCTGCTCCACGCCGTGCCAGCCGTGGCGGTGGTCGTAGGCCAGCAGGCCATCGCGCACCGACAGGTTGGCCGCGGTCTGAAGCTCGGCGTTGATCGTGGTGGTCACGTGGTAGCCCTTGTTGACCACGTCGCCGCCGAAGCGGGCGATCATTTCCTGGCGGACCAGCTCGGCCACGTAGGGGGCTTCCACCTGCAGCGGCGGCTCATGCGCGGTGGCGTGCATCGGCACGGCCTTGGCCGCGTCGGCCTCGGCCTGGGAGATGAAGCCCAGGCTGGCCATGCGCTGCAGCACATAGTAGTCGCGGCGCTCGCGGGCGCGCTCGGGGTTGCTGATCGGGTTGCCGGAGGAGGGGAACTTGGGGATGCCGGCCAGCGAGGCCATCTCGTCCAGGTCCAGCTCGCCCAGCTTCTTGCCGTAATAGAACTCGGCCGCGGCGGCCACGCCATAGGCGCGGTTGCCGAAGAAGCTCTTGTTGAGGTACAGCTCGAAGATCTCGTCCTTGCTCAGCTCGCTCTCGATTTTGCGCGCCAGCAGGATCTCGGCCAGCTTGCGGGTGTAGCTGTATTCCGAGCTCAGGAAGAACTGGCGGGCGACCTGCTGGGTGATGGTCGAACCACCGGGCACGCGCTTGTCGTTGGTGGTGGCCAGCAGCCAGACCGCGCGGCCGATGCCCTTGTAGTCCACGCCGCCGTGCTCGTAGAAGCGCGCGTCCTCGGTGGCCAGGAAGGCCTGCTTGAGGCGCTCGGGGACGTCCTTCATGGTGATGGGGGTGCGCCGGGTCTCGCCGAACACCGCCATCAGCTTGCCATCGCTGGCATAGACGTACATGGGCTCCTGCATCTCCACGTCGCGCAGGGTCTGCACGTCCGGGAGCTTGGAGGAGACGGCGTAGTACAGGCCACCGGCAACCGCGGCGCCGATCAATGCCAGGACCAGGAACGCGACCAGCATCCAGCGCAGCCAACGGCGAAGACGTGTCATCAGTGACAGATTCCGATTGCGAATTTCGTGGTCGCAGAGTATAGATTACGCAAGGGAACGGCTGGGGTTGTTCCTGGGGAGAGCAGTCGATCACCGTCTGGGGACGCGTGAAACGAGCACTGGTGCTCGTTTTACAGCTTGACGGTTGCGATTTGCAAAAAAAACGTTATTAATGCGCGGTCGCAGGTTCTGCGTCCAAGTGCCCATCGGCAGGGGAGAAACCGTGGGGCTTATCCCAAAAAGCCAGTCGCCTCTTATCGGCGTCGATATCAGCTCGACTGCAGTAAAGCTGTTGCAGCTATCCCGCAGCGGCAATCGTTTCCGCGTGGAACATTACGCCGTGGAACCACTTCCGCCGAATGCGGTGGTGGAGAAGAACATCGTGGAGGTCGAAGCGGTCGGGGAGGCCATTCGACGCGCCGTGAACCGCTCCGGAACCAAGGCACGGCATGCCGCCGCCGCCGTGGCCGGCTCGGCCGTGATCACCAAGCTGATCCCGATGCCCGCCGATCTGGACGAGAACGACATGGAAGCCCAGGTCGAGCTCGAGGCGGTCAATTACATCCCGTACCCGATCGAGGAAGTGAACCTCGATTTCGAAGTGCTGGGTGCGATTCCGAACAATCCGGAAATGGTCCAGGTGCTGTTGGCCGCCTCGCGGTCGGAGAACGTCGAGCTGCGCCAGTCGGCGCTGGAGCTGGGCGGGCTGGTGGCGCGGGTGATGGACGTGGAGGCCTTCGCGGTCGAGAACGCCTTCGCCCTGGTCGCCAGCGAGCTGCCGGTGGCCAGTGATGGCGTGGTCGCGCTGGTGGACATCGGCGCCACCATGACCACTCTGAACGTCCTGCGCGGCGGGCGCAGCCTGTACAGCCGCGAACAGGTGTTCGGCGGCAAGCAGCTGACCGACGAAGTGATGCGCCGTTACGGGCTGACCTACGAAGAGGCCGGCCTGGCCAAGCGCCAGGGCGGACTGCCGGAAAGCTACGAGATGGAAGTGCTGGAGCCGTTCAAGGAGGCCACGGTCCAGCAGATCAGCCGCCTGCTGCAGTTCTTCTATGCGGGCAGCGAGTTCAACCGGGTCGACCACATCGTGCTTGCCGGCGGTTGCGCGGCCCTGACCGGCCTGCCGGACATGGTGGAAGAGCAGCTGGGCGTGGCCACCGTAGTGGCCAACCCGCTGGCACAGATGACGCTGGGCCCGAAGGTGCAGGCACACGCCCTGGCCCAGGATGCCCCGGCGCTGATGATCGCCACTGGTCTGGCCCTGAGGAGCTTTGACTGATGGCGCGCATCAACTTATTGCCCTGGCGCGCCGAGCGGCGCAAGCAACGCCAGCGCGACTTCTACGCCATGCTCGGTGCGGCCGCCATCGGCGGCCTGCTGCTGTCGCTGTTGATCTGGTTCTACTACGACCGCCAGGTCAGCGGACAGGGTGATCGCAACACCTTCCTGCAGGCCGAGATCGACAAGGTCAAGGAGCAGAACAAGGAGATCGAGCGCCTGGACCGCCAGAAGGATCGCCTGCTGGCGCGCAAGGCCGTGATCGAGGAACTGCAGGCCAAGCGCTCGCAGATGGTGCATCTGTTCGATGCGCTGGTGCGGACGATCCCCGACGGGGTGGTGCTGACCACGCTCAAGCAGGAGGGCGACGTGCTGACCCTGGAAGGTCGCACCCAGTCCAATGCGCGCGTCAGTGCGTACATGCGCAATCTGGAAAGCTCGGGCTGGATGACCAACCCGGAGCTGTCGATCATCGAAGCCAAGGCGCCGGAGCGTGACAAGGCCGGGGCCGCCAGCGGTCCGGTGGCGGACATCAAGTCGCTGCCGTACATGTTCGTGGTCAAGGTCAATCTGCCGGCCCAGAGCAGCGTCACCGAGCTGGCCGCCGATGGCAGCGTGATCGAGCCGACCGCCGATCCCGCCCCGCCGGGTGCGACCCCGGTGGCACCGGTCGCCCCGCTGTCGCCGGCACCGGCCGACGCACCGGCCGCGCCGGTCTCGCCCGATGCCGCCGATCCGGCCAAGCCGGCCGGCAGCAGCCGCATCGTGCCGTCCACGCCCTCCGCGCAACCTGCACAACCGGCGCCGGCCCCGGCCCAGAAGGGGGCCGCCGCATGAGCCAGAAGATCAATCTCAAAGAGCTGGACTTCAACAACATCGGCAACTGGCCGCAGAAGGCCAAGGTCGTGTTCTGCGTGCTGCTGGCGCTGTTCATCATGATCATGGCCTGGTTCCTGCTGATCAGCGGCAAGCGCGATGAGCTGGCCTCGCTGGAAAGCCGCGAGACCCAGCTGCGTGCCGAGTTCGAGAAGGAACAGGGCCGCGCGGTCAACCTTGAGCCGCTCAAGCAGCAGCTGACCCAGATGGAGCAGGTGCTGCAGCAGATGCTGCGCCAGCTGCCCAGCAAGACCGAGATGCCGGACCTGATCATCGACATCTCGCAGACCGCGTTGTCCAGCGGCCTGTCCAACGAGCTGTTCCAGCCCGGTGCCGAGCAGCCCAAGGAGTTCTACGCCGAGAAGCCGATCGCCCTGCGCATGGTGGGCAGTTACCACCAGTTCGGCGCGTTCGTCAGCGGTGTGGCCTCGCTGCCGCGCGTGGTCATCCTGACCATGCACGACATCAACCTGAAGCCGAAGGATCCCAAGACCGGCATCACCGCCCGCAGCGGTGCGCTGGAGTTGTCCGGAACGGTCAAGACCTACCGTTACCTGGATGACGTGGAGATGGAAGCCCAGGAGAAGGCTGCCGCCGAGAAGGAAAAAGCGGCGAAGAAGGGAGGCCGGAAATGAGCCGCCTGACCTCGACCGCACGGGTATGCGGCCTGTTGATGGTACTGCTGCTGGCCGGTTGCGCCCGCGGCGTGACCAGCACGCCCGGCGATGCGCCGAACCTGGAGAAGTGGGTGGCCGACGTGCGTGCACGCCCGGCACCGCCGCTCGAACCGTTGCCGGTGATGCAGCAGTTCGAGACGTTTGAATATTCCGCGCAGGGAATGCGCGACCCGTTCACCGACGCCTGGACCAATCCGCAAGGGGGATCGGGGCTGCGTCCGGATCCGAACCGCCGCAAGGAGCCGCTGGAAGATTTCCCGCTGGACAGCCTGGACATGGTGGGTTCGATCGGCCGTGGGGGCGGGCTCGTCGCGCTGGTGATGGCGCCGGACAAGGTCACCTATCGGGTGCGTCCGGGCGTCTATCTGGGGCAGAGCGACGGGCGGGTGACCGGGGTCTTCGAGGACCGGATTGAGCTGATTGAACTGGTGCCGGATGGCGCGGGTGGCTGGCTGGAACGGCCGGCAACGCTCGCGCTTGAAGATCAATGAATGATTATGGGGATAGCACGATGACCTTTTCCAACGCCCTGCGGCTGCGTTCCGTCCGGCGCCAGAAGTTGTTCCACCTGTGCGCGCTGGGAGTCGCGCTCATGGTGGCCAACGGCACGCTGATGGCGGCCACGCCCAGCGGCGCCGTGCCCAAACCGGCGGCCACCACCGCGCCGGCGACCGCACCGGCATCGCTGTCGGTGTCCAAGATCGACTTCAAGCGCGGCGACGATGGCGCCGGCCGGCTCATCCTGCAGTTCGACGGCCAGGGCGCCAGCCCGGACCTGCGCAGCCAGGGCAACAGCGTCGTCATCGACGTGGGCAACGCGCGCCTGCCGGAAAGCCTGCAGAAGTCGATCAACGTGACCGACTTCGCCACGCCGGTGCAGCGTATCGATCCCAAGCCCTATGGCGGCGGCACCCAGCTGGTGCTCAATACCAATACCGCCTTCGAGTCGCTGGCGTATCAGAGCGGCAACGAATACGTGGTCGAGATCAGCCCGCGCCAGGCGGCCCCGGCCGCCGGTGCGATCACCGCCACCAGCGTGAGCCAGGCCGCGGCGGCACTCGGCCAGCGCGGCTACAGCGGCAAGCCGGTGACCTTCAACTTCCAGGATGTGCCGGTCCGTACCGTGCTGCAGCTGGTCGCCGAGGAGTCCAACCTCAACGTGGTCGCCTCCGACAGCGTGCAGGGCAATGTGACCCTGCGGCTGATCAACGTGCCGTGGGACCAGGCGCTGGACATCGTGCTGCGGGCCAAGGGCCTGGACAAGCGCCGCGATGGCGGTGTGATCTGGGTGGCGCCGCAGCCGGAGCTGGCCAAGTTCGAGCAGGACAAGGAAGACGCGCGCATCGCGATCGAGAACCGCGAGGACCTGGTCACCGATTACGTGCAGATCAACTACCACAACGCTGCGGCGATCTTCAAAGCGCTGACCGAAGCCAAGGGCATTGGCGGCAGCAGCGGTGGCGGTGGCGGCGGCAGCTCGCAGGAAGACAGCGGGTTCCTGTCCTCGCGCGGCAGGATCGTGGCCGACGAGCGCACCAACACGCTGATGATCAGCGACATCCCGAAGAAGATCGCGCGGATGCGTGAGCTGATCAGCGTGATCGACCGTCCGGTCGACCAGGTGCTGATCGAAAGCCGGATCGTGATCGCCACCGATACGTTCGCGCGTGAGCTGGGGGCCAAGTTCGGCATCAGCGGCAGCCGCCAGGACGTGTTCTTCGGCGCCAACACCGATCAGAACCACGCCAACATCACCGATCGCGGGACCAAGGACCTCGAGTACCAGAAAGCGATCAACGAGTGGGTGGCCGGTGGCCGCACCGGTGCGATCCCGGTCCGCGGTGGGACCAAGTTCGCCGAAGGCCTGAACTGGAACCTGCCGGTGGCCGCGATCAACAACCCCGGTTCGCTGGCGTTGTCGATCCTCAATGCCGGTTACCTGCTGGACGTGGAACTGTCGGCCATGCAGGCCGAATCGCGCGGCGAAGTCATCTCCAACCCGCGCGTGGTGACCACCAACCAGCGCGAAGCAGTGATCAAGCAGGGTAAGGAAATCGGCTACGTCACCATCAGCGGTGGCGGTGCGGCCGGTGCCGCGGCCCAGCCCAACGTCCAGTTCAAGGAAGTGGTGCTGGAGCTGAAGGTCACCCCGACCATCACCAACGACAACCGTGTGTTCCTCAACATGGCGGTCAAGAAGGATGAAGTGGAGCAGTACATCCTGCTGGAAGGCTATGGCCAGGTCCCGACCATCAACCGCCGCGAAGTGAATACCGCGGTACTGGTGGACGATGGCCAGACCGTGGTGATCGGTGGCGTGTACGAGTTCACCGACCGCACCAGCATCAACAAGGTGCCGTTCCTGGGCGACGTGCCGTTCCTGGGCAATCTGTTCAAGAAGCGCAGCCGCAACAAGGACAAGGCCGAACTGCTGGTGTTCGTGACGCCGAAGGTGCTGCGCGTGGCCAAGGCCAATCCGGCCGTCAACTGAGCCGCACCGCTGCTGCAATGAGGAAAGGGCCGCCCTGTGCGGCCCTTTCTGCGTTCAGCCAATCTTGATGTCGTAACCGCCACTGTCCTGCCATCATGGTGATGGAACCTCTGCCCACCGTGGAGGTCACATGGATGCCATGAATCTGCCGCCCCCCATGCCCGATACCCCGACGCCCGCTCCGGTGGAGCACGACCGCCTGCACGATGCCTTCCGCGCGCTGCGCGACGGCCTGTCATCCGAGATCGTCGGCCAGAGTGCGCTCGTCGAGCGCCTGCTGACCGCGCTGCTGGCCGATGGCCACCTGCTGGTCGAGGGCGCCCCCGGCCTGGCCAAGACCACTGCGATCCGCGCGCTGGCCGCCCGGCTGGATGCGGATTTCTCGCGCGTGCAGTTCACCCCGGACCTGCTGCCGGCCGACCTGACCGGCACCGAGATCTGGCGCCCGCAGGAAGGGCGGTTCGAATTCGTGCCCGGCCCGATCTTCCATCCGATCCTGCTCGCCGACGAAATCAATCGTGCGCCGGCCAAGGTGCAGTCGGCCCTGCTCGAAGCGATGGGCGAGCGCCAGGTGACGGTTGGCCGCCATACCTATCCGCTGCCCTCGCTGTTCCTGGTGATGGCCACGCAGAATCCGATCGAGCAGGAAGGCACCTTCCCGCTGCCCGAAGCGCAGCTGGACCGTTTCCTGATGCATGTGCGGATCGGCTACCCCGATTCGGAAGCCGAAACCGAAATCCTGCGACTGGCCCGCGAGCGCGCCCGTGAAGCGCTGTCGACCCCGGCCGCCGCGCCGGCGCGCATGCCGCTGAGCGATGTGTTCGCCGCCCGCAAGGCGGTGCTTTCGCTGCATGTCGCACCGGCGCTGGAACGCTACCTCATCGAAATCGTGCTGGCCTCGCGCGATGCCGCGCGCTACGACCCGGCGCTGGCGCGGCGCATTGCCTGGGGCGCCAGCCCGCGTGGCTCGATCGCGCTGGAGCGCTGTGCGCGGGCGCGCGCCTGGCTGGCCGGGCGCGACTTCGTCACCCCGGAGGATGTGCGCAACGTCGCGCCGGATGTGCTGCGCCATCGCGTGCTGCCCAGCTATGAAGCCACCGCCGAAGGCTGGGATGGCGAACGTCTGGTCGCCGAGCTGCTGGCCCGCGTGCCGGCGCCCTGAGCGCGATGGACACCCCCGCGCAGAGCGCCACGCCGCTGGAGGGCGATGGCCTGCGGCCGAGTCTGGCCGAGCTGGTGGCGTTGCGCCGCAGTGCGCACCGCGCGCCGCCGGCGCGGCGTGGCCGGCTGGGTCATGCCGGCAGTGCGCCGTCGCCGGCACGCGGACGCGGCATGGAGTACGCCGAGTCCCGGGATTACGTGCCCGGCGATGACGCGCGGCATATCGACTGGCGTGTGACGGCCCGCACCGGGCGCGCGCATACCAAGCTGTTCCAGGCCGAACGCGAGCGGCTGACGCTGCTGGTCGCCGATACCGACCCGGTGCTGTATTTCGGTACCCGGGTCCGTTTCAAATCCGTACAGGCCGCGCGCGTCGGTGCGGTGGCAGCGTGGCTGGCGCAGCGCCAGGGTGACCGCCTTGCCGCCGTGCGCGGCAGCACCCAGGAACCGCCGATCGCACCGGCCGGTGGCACCCGCGGCGTGTTGCGCGTGCTCGATGCGCTGACCCGCTGGTACGCCGAACCGCCCGCCGAGGATGCCGGGCTGGACCGCGCGCTGGAGCAGGCCGCACGGCTGCTGCGCCCCGGTGCGCGCGTAGTGGTGCTGGCCGACCCGGCGCGTGCCGCCACGATCGGTAGTGCGCGCTGGGCCGCGCTGGCCATGCATCACGAAGTGGTGGTGATGCTGCTGGTCGATCCCCTAGAACTGGCGCCCCCGGCCGACGCGCTGCCGTTTCTCTCGCAGGGCCGTCGCGTGCTGCTCGATCTTGGCAGCACTGCGGTGCGCGAGCATTGGCGCGAGCGGTTCGTGGCGCCGCTGGAGACGCTGCAGAACAGCCTGGCCGCGCGCCGCATCCAGGTGCATGTGGTGGCCACCGACGACGCCAGCGACAGCTGGTTGAGTCCGCTGCCGACCGCGGTGGTGGCATGAGCGCCGCCGCCTCGCTGCCGCTGCGCGATGTGCAGTTGCCGCCCTCACCGCCGTGGTGGCCGCCGGCGCCCGGCTGGTGGCTGGTGTTTGCGGCCCTTGCGCTGGTGGTGGCCGCGATCTGGGCCTGGCAGTGGCGTCGGCGGCGTACGCGCCAGCGCTGGCTGGCGTTGTTCGATGCTGAGGTGGCCCAGGCCGGCTCGCCGGTCGCCGAGATCGCGGCGATCGCCGACCTGCTGCGCCGCGCGGCGCGCCAGCATCAGCCCGGCGCCGAACGGCTGCAGGGCAGTGAATGGCTGGCCTTTCTGGATGAGAAGAACAGCCGGGCTTTCTCCGACGGCGATGGCGCGCTGCTGCTCGACGGCAGCTACCGCCCAAGTGCCGACGCCGAAGCGGTGCAGCGTCTGCGCGTCCTTGCACGCCGCCGTTATCTGTCGCTGCTCACGGAGCGGCGGCGATGATCGCGATCACCCTGCCGACGTGGTTGAGCTGGCTCGACAGCCTGGCCTGGGCGTGGATGCTGCTGGCGCTGCCCTTGCCGATCCTGATGCGCTGGTGGCCGTCACGGCCCGGCGCGGGCGCCGCACTGCGCGTGCCCTACGCGGCCGATCAACTGCAGTCGCTGGGCGCTGCCGCGGGCGGTGCGGGCCCACGCCTGGGCCGCGCGCTGCTGTGGCTGGCGTGGGCCTGCCTGTGCGTGGCGGCTGCGCGACCGCAGCAGCTCGGTGACGCGGTGACACCGCCGCAGCAGGGCCGCCAGATGATGCTCGCGGTGGACGTCTCGGGCAGCATGAGCGAGGCGGACATGATGCTCGGCAACCAGGTGGTCGAGCGGCTGACCGCGGCCAAGGCCGTGCTTGCCGACTTCCTGGATCGCCGCGTCGGTGATCGCGTCGGCCTGCTGATCTTCGGCGAGCGCGCCTACACGTTGACCCCGTTGACCGCCGACCTCACCAGCGTGCGCGATCAGCTGCGCGACAGCGTGGTCGGCCTGGCCGGGCGCGAGACCGCGATCGGCGACGCGATCGCGCTGGCGGTCAAGCGCCTGCGCGAACAACCCGAAGGCCAGCGCGTGCTGATCCTGCTGACCGACGGCGTCAGCAACGCCGGCGTGCTCGAACCGCTGCGTGCGGCCGAACTGGCCGAGGCCGAAGGGGTCCGCGTCTACACCGTGGCCTTCGGCGGCGACGGCGGCATCAGCCTGTTCGGCGTGCAGATCGCGCCCGGCGAAGATCCGGTCGACGAAGCCACGTTGAACAGGATCGCCGAGCTCACCGGCGGCCGCTCTTTCCGGGCGCGCAATACCGATGAGCTGGCCGGCATCTACGCCGAGCTGGAACGTCTGGAGCCGGTAAAATCGGCCGGCCCGGCGGTGCGGCCGCGGATCGAGCGTTACGCCCTGCCGCTGGCGTTGGCACTGGTGCTGGCCGGCCTGGCGTGGCTGTTGCCGAGGCGCTGGACATGACCGCGAGCTGGAACGTCCTGCATTTCATCCGCCCCGATGCGTTGTGGGCGCTGCTCGTGCTGCCGCTGCTGGCGGCGATCTGGTGGTTGCGCCGGCGTCGCGCCAATGTCTGGCGCCAGACCGTGGATGCGCATCTGCTGCGCCATCTGCTGGTGGGCCGCGACCGCCGCGCCTGGGGGGGGCTGCTCCTGCTGTTGCTGGGCACGGCCATCGCGATCGTGGCGCTGGCCGGTCCCTCATGGCGGCAGGTCGCACAGCCGTTGTGGCAGACGCCGTCGCCGCTGGTGGTCGCACTGGACCTGTCCTCGCGGGTGACCGCGACCGATCTGCCGCCGTCGCGCCTGCTGCAGGCACGCGCGAAGCTCGCCACGCTGCTGCGCGAACGCCAGGGCGGGGAAGTCGCCCTGCTGGTGTACGCCGACGATGCCTATACCGTGGCGCCGTTGACCGACGACATGGCCAATGTCGCGCTGTACCTGGATGCGCTGGCACCCGGTGTGATGCCCCGTGATGGCCAGCGCGCCGACCGCGCGCTGGAAACTGCGGTCAAGTTGCTGCAGCAGTCCGGCGCACGCGGCGGCGACATCCTGTTGCTCACCGACCGCGCCGATGCCGATGCCGAACAGGCGGCAGCCGCGGCACGCGCGCAGGGCTTCGTGGTCTCCGTGCTCGGGCTGGGTACGCCGCAGGGCGCGGCCTATCGCAACGGCGAGGGTCAGATCGTGCCGGCGCGCCTGGAGGAGGGCTCGCTGCGCAGCGTCGCCAGCCGCGGTGGCGGTCGCTATGCGCGCGTGGCCAGCGATGACAAGGACCTGGCCGCGCTCGACGTGTTGACCCCGCGCGTCAGTGCCGATGACAGCCGGGAAGGGCAGGGCCGCACCTGGCGCGATGAAGGCTTCTGGCTGCTGCCGCCGCTGATGCTGTTGGCGCTGTTCGCGTTCCGCCGCCGCGGCGCGCTGGCGGTGCTGGTGATGGTCGCGGCGCTGCCGATGGCGATGCCGATGCCGGCGCACGCCGCCGAAGGCACGTGGTGGCAACGCGCCGACCAGCTCGACCAGCAACGCCTGTCCACCGGGGTGGATGCGTACCGCAAAGGCGATTTCAAGGCCGCGCAGCAGCAGTTCGAGGGCATCGATACCGATGCCGGCTGGTACAACCTCGGCAACGCGCTGGCGCGCCAGGGACAGTACGATGCCGCCATCGAGGCCTACGACCGCGCGCTGAAGAAGCATCCGGGCATGGCCGATGCGGTCGCCAATCGCGCGGCAGTCGACGCCGCCCGCAAGCGCAGGCCGCCGCAGAACAACGACCAGAACAACGATCAGAAGGACGGAAAGAAGCCGCCCTCCGACAAGCCCGATCCCGGCAAGAACCCGGGGCAGGGCCAGAACGGTGACGCTGCGCCGCCGCAGGACAAGGGTGAACAGGGCCAGTCGCCGCCGCCCACCTCCGGTGAGCCGAAGGACGGCCAATCCAAGAGCGGGACGTCGCCGCCGCAGGCCGCCGACAGCCAGGCGCAGGCCGAGGCCGACGCGGCCCAGCGCGAACGCATGCAGCAGGCGATGCAGCGCCAGGGGCAGGACGACGGCAACGACAAGGCGCAGGGCCAGGTCAGCGGCACGCCGCAGCAGCGCGAGCAGCAGCAGGCGGTCGAAGCCTGGATGCGCCGCGTGCCGGATGACCCGGGCAGTCTGCTGCGGGCCAAGTTCCAGCTGGAAAACGAACGCAGGAAACGGGAAGGGCGATGACACATTCCACGATACAGCGCTGGTTGCGCGCCGGGCTTGCCCTGCTGCTGTGCGCGAGCATGGCCGCGCACGCGCAGACCCGCGCCTGGCTCGATCGCGAGCAGATCACCGACGGCGACACGGTCACCCTCAACATCGAATCCGATGCCGGCGGCGGTGCACCGGACTACGCGCCGCTGCGGGCCGATTTCGACCTCAGCAGCCAGACCAGCAGCCGCCAGATGCAGTGGAGCAATGGCGCGACGACCTCGCGCGCCCTGTATGCCGTCGCACTCACCCCGAAGCGCGTCGGCACCCTGCAGATTCCCGCGCTGCAGGTCGGCAGCAGCCGTACCCAGCCGCTGACCCTGCAGGTCGGCGCCAGCACCGCGTCCGCGCCGGCGGCGGCCACGGGCAATGCCGCCGTGTTCCTGGAAACCGAGGTCGACGATTCCTCGCCGTATGTGCAGCAGAGCGTCGGCGTGGTGGTGCGCCTGTTCTACGCCGCACAGCTGCTCAGTGGTGAACTGGTGCTCGATACGCCTGCCGGTGCATCGCTGCAGCGCGTCGGCGAAGACCGCACCGAGGTGCGCGAGGTCAACGGCCGCCGCTACAACGTGGTGGAGCGGCGCTTCCTGCTGATCCCCGAGCGCAGCGGTCCGCTGGCGCTGCCGGCGGCGCAGTTCAACGGGCGCAGCGCGGGCGGTTTCTTCAACGACATGTTCGGCGGCGATGGCCGCCTGCGCGCGGCCTCCGCCCCGCGCACCCTGCAGGTCCAGGCGCAACCGGCCTCGGCACCGCAACCGTGGCTGCCGCTGCATGGGCTGCGCCTGCGCTATACCGCTGCGCCCACCACCGGCCGGGCCGGCGAGGCAGCCACCGTGGTGGTGGAGGCCGTGGCCGAGGGCGCGACCAAGGCGCAGTTCCCGGAACTGCCGGTGCCCGACGTGGGCCCGGGCGCCCAGGTCTTCGCCGAGCCGCCGCAGTTCGATGAAACCTTCAACGGCAGCACGCCGCAGCTCACGCTGACCCGTCGCTTCGCGATCGTGCCGCGCCAGGCCGGGGCGCTGACCGTCCCGGGCCTGCGCATGGCGTGGTGGGACGTGGCGGCCGGCCAGGCGCGCATGGCCAGCCTGCCGGACCTGCAGCTGGCGATCACCGCCGGGGTGGCCGGCAGCGCCGCGCCGACCCTGCCGGTGGACACCACCTCGGCGCTGCCGGGCGAACCGGCGGCCGCCTCCCCGGACCTGCAGCTGGCACCGACGCAGGCCGCAGCGCGCCCGTGGGGCTGGATCGCGCTGTCGGCCGGCCTTGCGGTGCTGTGGCTGCTGACCCTCGTCTGGGGCTGGCGCCGACGCGCTCGACCGGTGGTCGTGCGGGGCGGCGAGGGCACTGTGTCCTCTGCCCCATCAGCGGGCACGTACACCCGCGCCGACCTGCGCCGGGCCATGGAAGCCGGTGGGTTCGACGAGATCATTGTCGTGCTGGCCGGGATGGGCGGCGTGCAGACCCTGGAGCAGGTGCTGGAGCGCCTCGACGACGCTCAGCAGCGCGACACGCTGATCCGGATGCAGCAGGTCCGCTGGGGCGGGCAGGGCGGCGATGTCGGCGAGGCGCGGCAGTCGCTGCGGCGGGCCTTCCATGACGGACCGCACTGGCGGGTGTCTGCGGCCGCCAAGGACAATGGGCTGGCGCCGTTGTACCCGCCTGCGCATTCATAAAAAGGCGTGTCGGTCAGGGCGGCCGGCTTTGCTAAGCTGATTTCATTTTTTCGAGGAACGCCGCTCCATGACTGAGGCCGCAACGACCCGGCAGAAACTGCCTTTGCACTGGAAAATGGGCATCGGCTTCATCATCGGCCTGGTCCTCGGGCTGACCGTCCATGCCCTCGGTGGCAGCGTCGACGGCCTGCATACCGGTGCCAAGTGGGTGATGGATTACATCACCACCCCGGCCTCGGGCCTGTTCCTCAATCTGATCTTCATGCTGATCGTGCCGCTGATCTTCTCGGCGCTGATCATGGGCGTGTCGGAGATGGGCGACATCCGCGCCCTCGGCCGCATCGGCTGGAAGACGCTGGCCTACACGATCCTGCTCTCCGGCATCGCCGTGGGCATCGGCCTGGTGCTGGTCAACGTGCTCAAGCCGGGCGTGGGCGTGGACCCGGTCGTGGCCGCGCAGATGCTCACCGAGAATGCCGAGCGCAGCAAGGAAATCGTCGCCGGCATCCATGGCGTGCCAAAGGGCATGGACATGCTGCTGTCGATCGTGCCGAGCAACGTGGTCGAGGCGGCCTCCAGCAACGGCGCGATCCTCTCGCTGATGTTCTTCGCGTTGATGTTCGGCATCGGCATGGTGCTGACCGATGAGGCGAAGGTCGCCCCGCTGCGTCGCGCCATCGAAGGCATCTTCGAAATCTCGATGACCCTGATCAACCTGGTCATCCGGCTGGCCCCGTACGCGGTGGCCTGCTTCATGTTCAACCTGGCCGCCCTGTTCGGCTTCGAGCTGATCATCCGCCTGGGCGCCTACGTGGGCGTGGTGGTGCTGGCGCTCGGGCTGCACATGGTTGTGACCTACGGCGTCGCCGTGTGGCTGTCCGGCCGTTCGCCGCTGGCGTTCTTCCGCGATACCCAGGAGGCCACCGTGATGGCCTTCTCGACCGCCTCCAGCAACGCCACCCTGCCGACCGCGCTGCGCGTGGCCGACCAGATGGGCCTGCCGCAGAAGGTCTCGCGCTTCGTGCTGACCGTGGGTGCCACCGCCAACCAGAACGGCACCGCGCTGTTCGAGGGCGTGACGGTGATCTTCCTGGCCCAGTTCTTCGGGGTGGACCTGAGCATCGGCCAGCAGATCATGGTGATGGCGGTCTGCATCCTGGGCGGCATCGGCACCGCCGGCGTGCCCTCGGGCTCGCTGCCGGTGGTGGCGATGATCTGCGCCATGGTCGGCGTGAACCCGCTGGGCATCGGCCTGATCCTGGGCGTCAACCACTTCCTGGACATGTGCCGTACCGCGCTGAACGTGACCGGCGATCTGGCCCTGACCACCCTGGTGGCCAAGGGCGAGGTGGACGAGGGCCCGGTCGTGGCCGCAGTGGCCCCGGCCCCGGCACCCGCTCCGGCCCCGCGCGACTGAGCCTGCGCAGGCCTGCGGGTTCCCGACGCCCCGCCTTGTGCGGGGCGTTGTCGTTAAGGGCCTGGCCTGTCTCCGGCCTGACCCCGCCGATCACCTGTGGGACAATGGGCTGCCCGCAGCTCCGCGGGAGCCTCCCGACTCCGACAGAACCATGACGCAGCCTACCCGCCGCCAGTTGGCCAATGCCATCCGCTTCCTCGCCGCTGATGCGGTCGAAACCGCCAAGTCCGGTCATCCCGGCATGCCGATGGGCATGGCCGACATCGCCGAAGTGCTCTGGAACGACTACCTCCGCCACAACCCGAAGAATCCCAAGTGGTTCAACCGCGACCGCTTCGTGCTGTCCAACGGCCACGGCTCGATGCTGCAGTACGCGCTGCTGCACCTGAGCGGCTACGACCTGCCGATCGAGCAGCTCAAGCAGTTCCGCCAGCTGGGCAGCAAGACCGCCGGCCATCCGGAACACCATGAAACCCCCGGCGTGGAGACGACCACCGGTCCGCTGGGTCAGGGTCTGGCCAATGCCGTGGGCTTCGCCCTGGCCGAGAAGCTGCTGGCACAGCGCTACAACCGCCCGGAACACGAGATCGTCGACCACCGCACCTGGGTGTTCCTGGGCGATGGCTGCCTGATGGAAGGCATCTCGCATGAAGCCGCCTCGCTGGCCGGCACCTGGGGCCTGTCCAAGCTGGTCTGCTTCTGGGACGACAACCAC
Source organism: Stenotrophomonas sp. TWI1183 (assembly GCF_039673115.1). Classification (NCBI taxonomy): domain Bacteria; kingdom Pseudomonadati; phylum Pseudomonadota; class Gammaproteobacteria; order Lysobacterales; family Lysobacteraceae; genus Stenotrophomonas; species Stenotrophomonas sp. TWI1183. The sequence continues at coordinate 35,213 of NZ_JBDJKZ010000015.1, read as the reverse complement.
ATCTCCATCGACGGCAACACCGATGGCTGGTTCACCGACAACACCCCCGAGCGTTTCGAGGCCTATGGCTGGAACGTGGTGCGCGGCGTCGATGGCCACGATCCGGAGAGCATCAAGTCCGCCATCGACAGCGCGCTGTCGCAGTTCGACAAGCCGACCCTGATCTGCTGCCGCACCACGATTGGTTTCGGCTCGCCGAACAAGGCCGGCAAGGAATCCAGCCACGGCGCCCCGCTGGGCAAGGACGAGCTGGACGCGACCCGCAAGCAGCTGGGCTGGCCGTACGGCCCGTTCGAGATTCCGGAAGAGATCTACGCCGGCTGGCGTGCCGGCGGTACCGGCACCCTGCGCCAAGCCGAATGGGAGCAGCAGTTCGACAAGTACGCCGCGCAGTACCCGGCCGAAGCCGATGAGCTGATCCGTCGTTCGCACGGCGAGCTGCCGGCCGACTTCGTTGCCAAGGCCGATGCCTACATCGCCCAGGTCCAGGCCGACGGCCAGACCATCGCCTCGCGCAAGGCCTCGCAGCTGGCGATCGAAGCGTTCGCGCCGCTGCTGCCGGAACTGGTGGGCGGTTCGGCCGATCTGGCGCACTCCAACCTGACCCTGTGGAAGGCCAGCAAGTCGGTCGCCACCGATGACCCGAACGCCAATTACGTCTATTACGGCGTGCGCGAGTTCGGCATGACCGCGATCGCCAACGGCCTGGCCCTGCATGGCGGCTTCATTCCGTTCGATGCCACCTTCCTGGTGTTCAGCGATTACGCCCGCAACGGCGTGCGCATGAGCGCGCTGATCCCGGCCCACGCGATCCACGTGTACACCCACGATTCGATCGGCCTCGGCGAAGACGGCCCGACCCACCAGCCGGTGGAGCACCTGGCCTCGCTGCGCTACATCCCGAACAACGATGTGTGGCGTCCGTGCGATGCGGTCGAATCGGCAGTCAGCTGGAAGTCGGCGCTCACCCGCAAGGACGGTCCGAGCTGCCTGGTGTTCAGCCGCCAGAACCTGCCGCACCAGCCGCGCAGCACCGAGCAGGTCGCCCAGATCGCGCGCGGTGGCTACGTGCTGGCCGACGCCGAAGGCGGCGTGCCGGACGTGATCCTGATCGGCACCGGTTCGGAAGTGGGCCTGGCCGTGACCGCCAAGGCGGAACTGGATGCCGCCGGCATCAAGACCCGCGTGGTGTCGATGCCGTCGACCGATGTCTTCGAGCGCCAGGACGCGGCCTACCGCGAGTCCGTGCTGCCCAACGCCGTGCGCAACCGCGTGGCCGTGGAAGCCGGCGTCACCGGTTTCTGGCGCCAGTACGTGGGCCTGGACGGTGCGGTGGTGGGTATCGACACCTTCGGTGCCTCGGCGCCTGCGGAGGCGCTGTACAAGCACTTCGGCATCACCGCCGAGCACGTCGTGGCCGCGGCCAAGGCGCAGCTGGCGAACTGATCGCGGCGCCGGGCTCTGCCCGGCTGTTGCAACGCGAAAGGCCGGGGATATTCCCCGGCCTTTTCGTTTGTTGACGGGCAAAAACCACGATCCTTGATCGAGGGTAGATCCACGGCGTGGATCCACATCACCCGGCTGCGGTGCGCGCCAGTCCCAACCGCACCAGCCGCGCCTCGATGCGTTCGCCGAACGTCGTCGGCGCCTCGAGCCCCATCCGCTGCAGATAGGCCTGATCACCATCGCCGGCAGGTTGGGCCACCGCGGCCAGCACCGTGCGCAGCTTCGCCATCGGCGTCTGCGTGTTCTGCTTCAGCCAGCCCAGCGCCTTGACCAGGTGTTGCTCGACCTCGGTGAAATCGCTGCCCAGCGGATAGTCGGGCAGCAGCCCGGACTGGCGGAACGGCGCCAGCGACGCACTGACCGCCGCGGCCGTGTTGCGCTGCCCATCGGCGGACGGCGTGAAACCGGTCGCCAGTTTCTTCGAGGCCTTCGCCGTATCCAGCAACGCGGCCTGGAACTGTGCATCGGTGATCGCCGCCATGGCGATCACGCAGTCCTCGTCGGTCATGTTGCGCAGGTCGGCGATGCCGTACTCGTTGATGTAGAGATCGCGCAGGTGCCGCGGGATCGTGGTGTGTCCATAGTTCCAGCGCACGTTGGACTGCAGCGTGCCCTTGTCCTCGCGGGTGGCGCGGAAGATCAACGCACTGCGCGCGCCGGGCAGGGCATGTGCCATCGCCACGAAGTTGTACTGGCCGCCCACGCCGGAGACCACGCGGCCGTCTTCCAGTGCATCGGAGACGGCCGCGCCGAGCGCGGTGGCCATCATGCAGGAGTTGAAGAAACGCGCATCGCGGCGCTGCATCCGCTCCAGCGTTTCATCGCCGCCGTAGAGCTGGTTGATCTCGCTGATCCGGCGCATGCCGATCGCGCTGCGCTCATCATCGGGCAGGTCGCGCAGCCACTGGTAGAACTCCGGCGAGCCCAGGTAGAACGCGCCGTGCAGGTACTCGCCCTCGGCCTCGAGCGTGGCGTAATCGGTGGTCCATGCGGTGCCGTTCTCGATCCGCTGCAGCAGCGCCAGATCGTCGTGCACCTTGCGCCGGATCACGCCGGTCTGGACCAGTCGGCGGAAGCCCTCGTTGAGCATTTCGCTGCAGCCGTACAGGCCGATCTCGAACGGCTCCAGGCCACCGCATTCCAGCACGGTCGGGTGGCTGGCCAGGCCGGGATCCAGCGCCTGCAGGATCTGCCGGTAGCGGGCGTTGTCGGTATGCCGCAGTACCAGTGCATGGCTGAGCGCATCGGCCAGCGTACCGATGCCGATCTGCAGCGTGCCGCCATCGCGCACCAGCGTGCTGGCGTACAGGCCGATCGCGTAGTCGGCATCGCTGACCGGCTGGCGCGGCAGGCCGAACAGCGCCGGATACGGCCCCGGTGGCGTGATCACCAGATCGAAGAACGACACGTCGACCGTGGCCGAGCCCGCCAGGTAGGGCAGTTGCGGATCGATCTCGGCGATCATCAACGGGCGGGGCAACCCGCGCGCAACCATCGCATCCAGCGTGTCCTGGGTGATGTCGTTGTTGCATGACAGCGACAGGCGCCGATCATTCGCGCGCATCGCCACTTTCTGCACGATCGCGTGCGGCGCGCGCTGTGCCACCGCATCGGCGGCGTGCGTGTAGTTCAGGCTGGTGTAGCTGCGCTGTGCCTGCGATGAGCCGAGCAGCGCGCCCGACTGCATGTAGAACTCTTCCACCTGCACATGCGCCGGCAGCTGGTCGCGCACCATCGCATCGGCGTAGGCCAGCCGCGGGAAATCCTCCCCGAAGTGACGCTCGGCGAACGGTTTCATGAAGCGTGCTTCCAGCCCCGCACCGCCGCGCGGCGGATTCAGCGACAGCGCGGTGTACAACTGCAGCGGCCGCGAGGCATCGTTTTCAACACGCGCATACAGCGCGTTGAGCAGCCGGTGCGGCTTGCCCAAGGCGAGCGGCGCGCCAATGCGCAGAGGGCCATCGACCCGCTGCAGCAGCCAGTCGACGGCGGCGTCCAGGTCGGTCAGGTGTTCGGTCATGCGGCGCTATCCTGCGAAATCATGCGGGTCATTACAGCATTTCCGGTTTGAACAGATGGCCACGCGAGACTTCATCGAATGTTCGGTGGCGTCTCATCGAGGGCTCCGCGGGGCATGCGCCGATGCTGGCAGCGGCTGCATGAACCGGCTGTCGAAGGGTTGACACCCGGGTTGATTACGGGCGTAATCGAGTTGTCGATTACGGATGTAAATGATGAGCCAGATCAGTGAGGCCGAAGCCGTGGTGATGGAGGTGCTGTGGCGCAACCATCCGCTGGGCGCTGACGAGGTGGTGACCGCGCTGGCCAGCCGCGACTGGGCCGAGCCCACCATCAAGACCCTGCTCAACCGGCTGCTGACCAAGGGCGCGATCAGCGCCAGCCGCGACGGGCGTCGCTATCTGTACTCGCCGGTGCTGCAGCGCCAGGCCTGGGTGGCCGAGCAGAGCGAGGGCTTCCTGGACCGGGTCTTCGCCGGCCGCGTCGCGCCGCTGGTGGCGCATTTCAGCCAGCGCGGGGAGCTCAGCGCGCAGGACATCGCCGAGCTGAAGCAGCTGATCCGGGAGCTGGGCCATGACTGACCTGCTTGATGGACTGCTGCAGGCCAGCGTGTGGCTGTCGGTGGCGACGCTGGTGCTGGCCGCGGCCAGGCCCCTGCTGCTTCGCCTCGGAGGCGCAGCGCTGGCGTATCGCAGCTGGTGGTTGCTGCCGTTGATGCTGGTCGCGCCGTACCTGCCACTGCCCCGGCTGCCGATGACTGAAACGGACCCGGTCATGGCCATGGCCTCGGCCCTGCGCGCGCCGGCCGTGCCCACCGACGCCTCGCAGTGGCCGCTGCTGCTGTTGACGGTGTGGTTGCTCGGCGCGGTAGCGGTGGCCTGCTTCAGCTGGCGCGCGCAGCGCCGCTTCGAGCATGCACTGGGCGAGCTCCAGCCGCGCACGGATGGCAGCTGGCAGGCCAGTGGCGACCCGGGGCTGCCGGCGCTGGTCGGCCTGTGGCGCCCGCGGATCGTGGTCGGCCCCGACTTCGAGCAGCGTTTCAGCCCGGCCGAGCAGGACCTGATCCTGCGTCATGAACACAGCCATCGCCGTCATGGCGATCCCTGGGCAAACGCCGCGCTGGCCCTGCTGCGCTGCGTGTTCTGGTTCCACCCATTGCTGCCGTGGGCGGCGCGCCGCTTCCTGCGTGACCAGGAACTGGCCTGCGACGCGCGCACGGTCGATCCGCATCCGGCCCTGCGCCGGCTCTACGCCAACGCGCTGCTCAAGGCGCAGTTGGTCCACCCGGTTGCACCGATGGCCTGCCACTGGCGCAGCCAACCGATGTTGAAGGAGCGTATCGCCATGTTGAAGGAACACAAGCGGAAGGCATTGCCGTGGATGACCGGGCAGGTGCTGGTGGTCGGGCTGTGTGTCGGGCTCTGCACGGTGGCCTGGGCCAGCCAGGGCGGCGCGGGTGCCGAGCCGGCGCCGGCCAAAGCGGCAACGAGCGATGGGCGCGCGCAGGCCCGTGACCTGACGCCACCGACGTATCCCAAGGCCGCGTTCGATCAGGGCATTTCCGGCAGCGTGATGTTGCGCGTGGAGGTCGATGCGGCTGGCAAGCCTGGCGATGTCCGGGTACTCAGTTCGACCCCGGCCGGCGTGTTCGACGAGGCCTCGATCGCTGCGGCCAAGCAATGGACGTTCGAACCGGCGCGCCGGAATGGACAAGCCGTTGCCTCGGCGTTGAAGATTCCGATGACATTCGAACTCGATGCGTCGGACCCGACGCTGTGAAGCGGGGCCCGCTGGCCGTGGTCCTGGCGATGCTGGTGGCCGGCTGTGCCAGTCACCCCTCGTCGACCACGGTGGACACGCGTGCCGAGAACGTGGATCACCAGCGTCTGGATCCGAACGTCGGCGCTCAGGGGAGCGGAAAGGTGGAGACGTATCAGCTGGGGCCGACCGAAGGCTACCGGATGCCGCAGCTCAATGCGGGGCCGGACCCGGCTGTCGGTGATCGCGATCCGCGCCGCGCGCTGGCACCGACGACGGTGTGCCTGCAGCTGGTGATCGATGCGGAAGGCAAGGTCGAACGCAGTCTGCCAGTGATCGATCGCAGCGACTGTGCCGCCGGCAATGCGCCGGAAAACGCGCCCCTCATGCAGGCTGCCCAGGAAGCGGTGGCGATGTGGCGCTTTGTCCCCGCGGCCGTCTGTCATTTCGCTCCGCAGCGCGTGCCAACGGATCGGGGTAACTGCGAGGGCGCCGAGCGCATTGAACCGGTGCCGGTGAGTCTGCTGTATGGCTTCACGTTCGAGATCGTGAAAGGACAGCACGTGGTGCGCGGGCAGGGGCGCTGAGCAGAACGAGGGGCGGGCCGCACGTTGCAGGGGAGCCGGCCAGCGGCCGGCATTACCTCGGCGGGCCGCCCTGGATGTTGGCTTTTACCGAGGGCTGCATCAGTTTCGGCTCGGGCAGGGTGGCATCACGCGCCTGGCGGGTGGCAACGAACTCGGCCTCGCTGATGCCGTCATGCAGGTGGATGTTGTGCGCGCGCTGCGCGCCGATGGTGGTCTCGTTGGCGACCTCGCGGCCACCGGGGCTGTAGTCGTGGCAGATGAACACACGCGTCGCGTCCGGCAATGCCAGCAGCCGCTGGATCGAACGATATAGCTGTCCCGCGTCACCGCCCGGGAAGTCGCAGCGGGCGGTGCCGCCGTCGGGCATGAACAGCGAGTCGCCAGTGAACAGCGCATCGCCGATCCGATACGCGACGCTGTCACTGGTGTGTCCCGGCACCGCGATCACCTCGGCGGCGATATCCCCGAGCGTGAAGCGCTCGCCATCGGCAAACAGATGATCGAACTGCGAGCCGTCGGTGGGTACATCGAGCGCGTAACGCGGTGCGAAGGTGCGCTGCACCTGCACGATGCCCTGGCCCATCGCCAGCGTCGCGTCCGGCCACTGGGATTTCAGCCAGCGCCCGGCACTGACATGGTCGGCGTGGGCATGGGTGTCCAGCAGCCAGCGCACCTGCAGGCCGTGCCCGCGCACATGCGCAAGCAACGGCTGCAGCGGCCCGGCGCCGAGTGCATCGGTGTCCGGGTCGTAGTCCAGCACGGGGTCGATCACCGCCGCCTGCAACGTCGCCGGGTCATGCACCACGTAGCTGAAGGTATGGCTGTCCGGGTGGAAGAAACTGGCGACGTGCAATGACATGGTACTGACCTCAGCGCTTGCCCAGGGTGTCGTTGAGCAGCACCGCCAGGCGTTCACCGGCCAGGCGCAGCTCGCGCTCGGCGACCGGGCGATAGGTCGCTGCATAGCTCGGAGCCAGCGTACGCTTGTCCGGGTAAACGCCAGGTGCAATGGCGATCCTGCAACTGGCTTCGGCCCACTGCACGGCATCGACATCGATGTTCGAACGCTTGCCCAGCGTGGGTTTGGGCAGGGCGAGCAGGCGCTTGAGGTACTGGTCGTCATCCAGCGCCTGCTCGTTCAGCATGCCGCTGTCCCACAGCGAGTGCAGGTTGGTACCGCGGTTGTTGAACTGCACCTGGAAATCGTTGCCGCCCTTGTCGTGGCCGTAGCCGGCATGCATCGGCTGGTGGATGTCGCCGGCGAAATGCACCACGAACTTCAGCGCCTGCGCGCGCTCGGCATCGGACCTGCTGCGGTCGCCGAGGATCGCGGTCTGCGTCTTCAGCGCCTCGACCACGCAGTTGCCGTTCCTGCAGTGCTTCTGCACCTGATAGTGGCAATCGTCTTCGCCGATGTTGACGTAGTGCCAGCCGGCCGAGCGCTTGCCCAGCCCCGGGTCCTTGGCACGCAGCTGATCGGCCCACGGGGCGATGGCGTGCAGGGTCGGGTCCGGCTCGGCGGCGAGCAGGCGGTCGACTTCGGCCTGGGTCTGCGGGGTCAGCCGGGTTTCGGCGATCCGCGCCACCAGCCGGTGGCCTTGCGCGCCCCAAGCCAGGGCATCGGTGGAAACAAGGGTGAGGGCCAGCGCGAGGGCGGTGGCCGGAAGCAGGGAAGGCATTTTCATCCGCGGCATTCTAGCGGGCCGACCGCCGTGCCGGCTTGCCACGATCTGGCCGGCTGCAGCGCGGGTCAGCTTGGTCGGCGCGCAGGATGTGACAGTGCGGGTGTTCGATACGACGACGCCGCATGCGCAGGCCGCGGCGCGGCATCTGCTCTCTGCAGGCTAGTGTCGGCCAGCTCGCTCGGAGGCCAGGCTGCGTCTCCACTTGGGTTGCCGCGAGTGTCACGCCCCGTAGCGACCGACAGGCCCCTCGGCAAATGTCCCCCGGCCGCCGCCTGGTGGTGCCGGCCTCCTCCTTGATTTTGCCCAGGTGCCTGCCGGCCGCTACGTGGCTCGGCGTGCGGTGTTCGGAAGGAGCACGGGCGCAACGGCGCGCGTATGGGGCACCCGTGGTCTGGATACGTGGGGTGCGATGCCCTTGTGGGCGAAATCAAGGAGGAGGCGGCGGCCGCAGGCCGACGCCGGGGGACATTCGCCGACAAGGGCATCGCGCCCCAGCGCCCGACGCACCTGCCGCCGTGCTCACAACACTGGCCACGCCCGCCACGTGGACGGAAGAAGAGAAAAAAAACCCCGGCCGAAGCCGGGGAAACTGTCTTGCTGCGAGGGTGTTGCCTTGTTGGGTTCTGATCCGCCGATCAGAACTTGAACACGTACGACACGCCGTAGGCGAGCGGGTCGATGTTGACGGTGCCGATCTTTTCGCCGTTGAGCTTGACCTTGCTGTCGATGTCCATCCAGCGCACGTCCACGCGCAGCGAGCCCTTGTCGTTGATCGCGAAGTCCACGCCGGCATGGGCGGCCAGGCCCCAGGAGTCTTCCATCTTGAGCTTGCTGCCGGCCAGCGCGCCGCCGGTCTTCTCGCTGAAGAAGGTCGTGTAGTTGATGCCGGCGCCCAGGAACGGGGACACCTTGCCCGTGCTGTTGAAGTGGTACTGCAGCGACACCACCGGTGGCAGGTGCTTGGTGCTGCCCACGTTGCCAAGGCCGGCGATGTTGATGTCGTGCTTGAACGGCAACGCGGCCAGGAGCTCGATGCCCAGGTTGTCGGCGATGAAGTACTCACCGGTGATGGTCGGCTTGATGTCGTTGTCGACGTCGACCTTCAGCGTGCCGCCGGCCAGCGAGCCGTTGTTGGACTTCGGGGCGACCTGGTGCACGCCGGCACCGATCGTCCAGTCGCCCTTGGACTGGGCCATGGCGGGGGCGGCGGCCAGCGCCAGGGCGGCGGCCAGGCTGGAGAGCAGGAGGGGGGAGGTCTTGCGCATGAGACGGTCTCGTGGCGGGTTGGAATGGCGCCAGTTTTCCCGCCCGCGCCGCAGTGCGCCTTGATCCGGATCAATCCGGGTATTTACCGTTGTAACCGGTTCCCATTCGTCTTCCCCGGGCCGGGCCGGTTCCGGCCCTGCTAGAATGAACACCCCTTTCCATCGGCGCCGCACCGTCGCGGCTGCAGGAGCTTGTGAACATGGCAATCAAGGTTGGCATCAACGGTTTCGGTCGCATCGGGCGCAACGTGCTGCGTTCGGCCGTGCTGAACTTCGGCAATGACATCGAAATCGTCGCCATCAACGATCTGCTGGAGCCGGACTACCTGGCGTACATGCTGAAGTACGACTCCGTGCATGGCCGCTTCAAGGCCGACGTGGAAGTCTCCGGCAACGACCTGCTGGTCAACGGCAAGAAGATCCGCCTGACCCAGGAACGCGATCCGGCCAACCTGAAGTGGGACGAAGTCGGCGTGGACGTCGTCATCGAATCCACCGGCCTGTTCCTGACCAAGGAAACCGCGCAGAAGCACATCGATGCGGGCGCCAAGAAGGTGATCCTGTCGGCGCCGTCGAAGGACGACACCCCGATGTTCGTGTTCGGCGTGAACGACAAGACCTACGCCGGCCAGGCGATCGTCTCGAACGCCTCGTGCACCACCAACTGCCTGGCCCCGCTGGCCAAGGTCATCAACGACAAGTGGGGCATCAAGCGAGGCCTGATGACCACCGTGCACGCGGCGACCGCGACCCAGAAGACCGTCGATGGCCCGTCCAACAAGGACTGGCGCGGTGGCCGTGGCATCCTGGAAAACATCATTCCGTCCTCGACCGGTGCGGCCAAGGCCGTCGGCGTGGTGATCCCGGAATTGAACAAGAAGCTGACCGGCATGAGCTTCCGCGTGCCCACCTCGGACGTGTCGGTGGTCGATCTGACCGTCGAGCTGGAGAAGGAAGCCACCTACGCCGAAATCTGCGCTGAAGTGAAGGCACAGAGCGAAGGCGCGCTGAAGGGCATCCTGGGCTACACCGAAGACAAGGTCGTGGCGACCGACTTCCGCGGCGAGACCCACACCTCGGTGTTCGACGCCGACGCCGGCATCGCGCTGGACAGCACCTTCGTCAAGCTGGTGTCGTGGTACGACAACGAATGGGGCTACTCCAACAAGTGCCTGGAAATGGTCAAGGTCGTCGCGGCGTAAGCCAGCGCTGCCCCTGCGTCATTCCACAGACCCCGGCCCCGTGCCGGGGTCTGTCGTTTCAGGCGGACCATTCACGCCCGTGATCCCGCGCGTACCGCCGATCCATTAGCATGGCCCGCGTGCCGCCGGCACTGCGCCTGTCCGGCGCAGCCGTGGCGACCCTCTTGAGGATGGCCTGGAATGGAAGCTCTGATTGTCCTGCTGGTGCTGGTGCTGCTGGCGATCCCGCTGCTGCTGATCGTGGCCCTGGTGATGATCGCGGGCCTGCGCCGCCGCGTGGCCGCGCTGGAACACCGGGCGGCCGGGTCCGCCTGGGACGCCGCGCCGGCGCCAGCCGAACCCGAACGGCCGCTGCGCTGGACGGATATTGAATCCGTCGACACCGTGGCCGCGCCGCTGGACTTCGCCATGCAGCCCGGGGCCGAGAGGCCCGTCGAGACCGCGGACACCGTGGCTGCCCCCGCCTCGGCGGGGGCCATGCCGCCGCCGCTGCCGTCCTCGGCGCCGATTCCGCCCAGGCCCGCACCGCCGGCGGTGCCGGTTGAACCGCAGGGCCCGGGCATCGGCGAACGCATCGTCGGCACCATCAAGCAGTGGTTCACCGAGGGCAACGTGCCGGTCAAGATCGGCATGCTGGTACTGCTGGCCGGTGTGGCCGCGCTGCTCAAGTACGCCAGCGACCAGGGCTGGTTGAACGCCCCGATCGAGCTGCGCCTGGCCGCCATCGCGGTGGCGGCGCTGGCCGGGCTGGTGTTCGGCTGGGTGCAGCGCGATACCCGGCGCCTGTTCGCGCTGGCGCTGCAGGGCGGGGCGATCGGCGTCCTGCTGCTGACCATCTTCGCCGCGTTCAAGCGCTACGACCTGATTCCCGCCGTGCCGGCTTTCGCGCTCAGCGTGCTGCTGATTGCCGGCATGGGCGTGTTGGCGGTGGTGCAGAACTCGCGCACGCTGGCCGTGCTCGGCATCCTGGCCGGCTTCATGGCGCCGATCTGGCTGTCCACTGGCAGCGGCAACCATGTCGCGCTGTTCTCGTATTACGCCGTGCTCAATGCGGCGATCCTGGCGATTGCCTGGTGGCGTCCGTGGCGCGCGCTGAACCTGCTCGGTTTCGCCTTCACCTTCGGCATCGGCACGGCCTGGGGCGTGCTCCAGTACAGCGCGGACAAGTTCGCCAGCACCGAGCCGTTCCTGTTGCTGTTCTTCGCCTTCTACCTGCTGATTCCGATCCTTTATGCGCGTCGGCAGAGCGCGGAGAAGCGCGACCTGATCGATGGCAGCCTGGTGTTCGGCACGCCGCTGATCGCGTTCTCGCTGCAGGCTGGCCTGCTGCATGACGACCGCCTGCTGCTGGCGTTGTGCTCGCTGGCACTGGCTGCGTTGTATGCGGGTCTGGCGTGGGTGCTGATCAAGCGCGAGCGCTATGCCGCGCTGGGCCAGTCGCATGCGGTACTCGCGGTGGGCTTCGCCACGTTGGCGGTGCCGCTGGCGCTGTCCGCACGCGCCACCGCCAGCGTGTTCGCGCTGGAAGGGGCGGCGCTGGCCTGGCTGGGCCTGCGCCAGCAGCGCTGGCTGCCGCAGATCACCGGTGCGCTGTTGACCCTGGGCGCCGCGTTCGGCTTCGTGGTCGGCGCGGACTACTGGCATCTCGATGCCACGGCGATCGCCAACCCCACCTTCATGAGCGGCCTGCTGCTGGCACTGGCCGGGTTCGCCGCGGCCTTCAGCTATCGCCGTGCGCAGCAGGATGCGCCGGCCATCGTCTACTACCTCTGGGGGCTGCTGTGGTGGCTGGGCAGCGTCAGCCACGAGATCCTGCGCTTCGTCGCCCACCGCAACGAACCCGATGCGCTGCTGATCGGCGCAGCGGTGACCGGTTGGCTGGCCGCCGAGATGCATCGCCGCTGGCCGGCGCGCGCGCTGGTGCTGACCACGCTGGGGATGGTGCTGGCCGCGTTCCCGTTGGCGCTGTGGCAGGCCGATGTGCACGATCAACCGTTCGCCGGCTATGGCGCACTGGCCTGGGCGGTGTTCGCGCTGCTGGGTGTGCGCAGCCTGTGGTGCCTGCGTGCGGGTGATGACCGCACGTCGCTGGCGGCGCAGTTCCTGTGGTGGCTGCTGTGGCCGTCCGTGGTGTCGCTGGCCTGCCTGTGGCTGGCCGACCGCTTCGCGCTGGCACAGGGCTGGGGCCTGGCGTTGATGTTGCTGCCGTGGCTGCTGGTCACCGCCGTGGCGCTGCTGCGCTGGCCGTGGCTGACGGTGCCGCTGGGCGAACGCTTCGATCGCATGCGCGGCGCGTTGCAATGCACCTTGTTCGCCGTGCTCGGCGTGAGCTGGGCGGGCCTGCTGCTGGTGCCGGCCGGCGCTGCTCCGCTGCCGTGGTTGCCGCTGCTCAACCCGGTGGAACTGGTGCAGCTGGCAGTGCTGGTGCTCGCCGCGCGCTGGCTGTGGTCCGGACAGGCGCCGGAGGGCCTTCGCGCGATCCGCATCCCGGTGCTTGCGATTGCCGGTTTCGTCGCGCTGACCAGCATCACCCTGCATGCCGTGCATCACTGGGGCGGGGTGCCGTGGAACGAGCGCCTGTGGTCCTCGACGCTGGCCCAGACCAGCCTGACCGTGGTGTGGAGCGTGCTCGGCGTGATCAGCTGGGTGTGGGGCTCGCGCCGCGGGCAACGCGTCCTGTGGCTGGTAGGTGCGGTGCTGATGGGCGTGGTGCTGGCCAAGCTGGTGCTGATCGATCGCCAGCATCTGGGCAACCTGCTCGGGATTTCTTCTTTCATCGCCTACGGCCTGCTGTGCACGGTCGTGGGCTATCTGGCACCGGCGCCGCCGCGCGCGCCGGACCCCGCCGTGGAGCCGCAGTCTTGAAGACCTTTCGCCCGCTGATCCTCCTCGCTGCGCTGGCGCTTCCGGCGCTTCCGGCGCTGGCCCAGGGCCAGGCCCAGGCCGCCGACGGCCGCCAGGCCTATCGCCAGCAATGGCCGCTGCAGCTCGCGCAGCCGCAGGCGGGTGCGTACCGGTTGACCCTCGACGAGGGCGTGTACCGCACCGCGGTCTCGCCACGTCTGGCCGATGTGCAGGTGTTCAACGCGCAGGGTCAGGCACTGCCGTCGGCGTTGTTGGCCGCCGACCAGCCGTTGGCGCAGGCACCGCAGTGGCAGACGCTGTCCTGGTTCCCGCTGCCGCCGATGGCCGGCACCTCCGGCGATGACCTGCAACTGCTCACCGAGCGCAACACCGACGGCAGCGTGCGCCGGGTCGAGGCGCGGCTGGGGCGGGGCGGGGCGGCCGGACAACCCGCAGGCTGGCTGATCGACGCCAGCGCGCTGGAGACCGGCGTGCAGGCGCTGCGCTTGGACTGGCAGACACAGACGCCCCTGCAGGCCCGTGTGCGCGTGGAGATGAGCAACGACCTGCGCGACTGGTTGCGGATTGCCGATGACGTGCCGCTGGTTGATCTGCAGCACGAAGGCCGCCGCCTGCAGCAGCGCCGCATCGAGATCGCGCGCCAGGCCCGGTATTTCCGCATCCTGCCGATCGGTGCCGATGCCTTGCCGGCGCTGTCCACGGTGCAGGCCGAGCTGGCGCCGACCGCGCAGGCGATCGCCTGGCGCTGGCAGTCGTTGACCGGTGCCGCCGGCAAGCCCGGCGAGTTCGAGTATCAGCTTGATGGGCGCTTCCCGATCGCGCAGGCCGATATCGCGACGGCGGACAACAGCGTGGTGCAGTGGACGCTGCTGAGCCGCGACGATGCCGACCAGCCGTGGCAGGTGCGGGCCGGTCCGTGGGTGGCCTATCAGCTGCAGGACGCCGCCGACCGCCGCCAATCGCAGACCCAGCCGCTGGCGCGCAGCACGCGCGACCGCTACTGGAAGCTCGTGGCCGGCCAGCCGCAGTCGATGCCGGCGCCGACGCTCAAGCTCGGTTACCAGCCTGAAGCGCTGGTGTTCCTCAGCCAGGGCGAGCCGCCCTACACGGTAGCCGCCGGCAGCGTACGCGCGGAGCGCCAGGATGCGCCGGTCGCTACGGTGATCGCGCAGCTGCGCGAACAGCATGGCGCGCAGTGGCAGCCGGCGCAGGCGAGCATGCAGGGCGAACCGCAGATGCTCGCCGGCGATGCCGCGGTGGCGCCGCAGCGCGACTGGAAGCAATGGCTGCTGTGGGCGCTGCTGGTGATCGGCGTGCTGATCGTCGGCGGCTTCGCAGTCAGCCTGCTGCGCCAACCTAATAGGGACGGAGGTAGTTAAGCGCGCTTAACTACCTCCGTCCCCGTTAAAAAGCGTGCGACGACCGACGGTCGCCGCCTACCTCCGTCCCCGTCATGAATTTGCGATGCACCGCGCCAGCCGGGACAATGACGGTCTGCGCCGTGCGGCGCCCTTCCTTCTTCAGAGCCAAAGAGTTGCTTATGTCCATCGTTCGCATGACCGACCTCGATCTCTCCGGCAAGCGCGTGCTGATCCGCCAGGATCTGAACGTGCCGATCGACAACGGCCAGATCACCTCCGAGCAGCGCATCACCGCGTCGCTGCCGACGCTGAAGCTGGCGCTGGAGAAGGGCGCCGCCGTGATGGTGACCTCGCATCTCGGACGTCCGAAGGAAGGCGTGTGGAGCGAGGCCGAATCGCTGGCGCCGGTGGCGCTGCGTCTGTCGCAGCTGCTGGGTGTCGAGGTGCCGCTGGTGCGCGATTGGGTCGACGGCGTGGACGTCGCGCCGGGTTCGATCGTCTTGCTGGAAAACTGCCGCATGAATGTCGGCGAAGGCAAGGACGATGAAGCGCTGGCGAAGAAGTACGCCGCGCTCTGCGATGTGTTCGTGATGGATGCCTTCGGCACCGCGCACCGTGCACAGGCCTCCACCCACGGCGTGATCCGCTTCGCCCCGGTGGCCGCCGGTGGCCCGCTGCTGATGGCCGAGCTGGACGCGCTGGCCAAGGCGCTGCTCGCCCCGGCCCAGCCGCTGCTGGCGATCGTGGCCGGCAGCAAGGTCAGCACCAAGCTCGAACTGCTCTCCAGCCTGGTCGGCAAGGTCGACCAGCTGATCGTCGGCGGTGGCATCGCCAACACCTTCATCGCGGCCGCCGGTTACTCGGTCGGCAAGTCGCTGTACGAGCCGGACCTGCTGGACACCGCGAAGAAGATCGTCGCCGATGCCAAGGCGCGCGGCGCCGACATCCCGCTGCCGACCGACGTGGTCGTGGCCAAGCAGTTCCTGCCGGACGCCGAAGCCACGGTGAAGGCCGTCGCCGACGTGGCCGAGGATGACCTGATCCTGGACATCGGCCCGGACACCGCGCAGCACTACGCCGGCCTGATCGCCAAGGCCGGCACCGTGGTCTGGAACGGCCCGGTCGGCGTGTTCGAATTCGAGGCCTTCAGCCATGGCACCGAAGCCCTGGCCCGTGCCATCGCCGCCTCGCCGGCGTTCTCGATCGCCGGCGGCGGCGATACCCTGGCCGCGGTCGACAAGTACGACATCGCGGGGGAAGTGAGCTACATCTCCACCGGTGGCGGCGCGTTCCTGGAGTTCCTGGAAGGCAAGACCCTGCCGGCCGTCGCCGCGCTGGAGGCCCGCGGCGCGTGAGCCGCGATGTCCTGTTCTTCGATCTCGACGGCACGCTGATCGATTCGGCCGTCGGGATCACCCAGTGCGTGGCGCATGCGCTTACGCAGATGGGCCAGCCGGTCCCGCCGCAGGCCGAACTGCGGCGCTGGATCGGCCCGTCGCTGCGCACCAGCTTCGCGCCGTTGTTCAACGATCCGGCCCAGATCGAGCAGGCGGTGACGTATTACCGCGAACGCTTCGACGTGGTCGGCTGGCGCGAGCATGAGGTCTATCCGCGGATCGGCCAGGTTGTGCAGGCCTTCAAGGATCGCGGCCATCGGCTCGCGATCGTCACCGCCAAGAACGAACCGCATGCGCGGCGCATCGTCGAGCACCTGCCGTTCGGCGACTGCTTCGAGGACGTGATCGGGGCCACCCCGGATGGCAGCCGCAGCGAGAAGCCGCAGCTGGTCGCCGAGGCGCTGCACCGGCTGTCGTTGACCCCGGCGCAGTGCTGGATGATCGGCGACCGGCGCATGGATATCGAAGGCGCGCGCCATCACGGTCTGCGCAATATCGGGGTGTTGTGGGGCTTCGGCGGTGCCGAGGAGCTCACGGCAGCCGGGGCCGGGCACCTCGCGCAGGCACCGGACGACCTGCTCACCCTGATCGATTGAGGGCCGCGGCGGCGATCCGTACGCCGCCGCATGTCCCGTGCAAAGGCCCGCCGCGATTGGCGCTGGCCGCCGGGCAGTCAAACGACTGTCCGCCCGCCCGTCTCGGGCTGTCTGCAGGACAACAGCGAAACCCAAGCGTGCCAGCGGTGTAATCGTATTCATGGGACGTGATGGGTGTGCTAATTTCACTCCTTTAACGGGAGCCCATTAACCATGATTGAGCGTCAGCGTCGCACCAAGATCCTTGCCACCCTCGGACCGGCGACCGACCCGCCGGGCGTGCTGGAGGATCTCTTCCGCGCCGGCGTGAACGTGGTTCGCCTCAACTTCAGCCACGGTGACCCGTCGGGCCAGGCCAAGCGCGCCGCCGATGTGCGTGCCGCCGCTGCCCGCGTGGGCGTGGAAGTGGGCATCCTGGCCGATCTGCCGGGCCCGAAGATCCGCATCGAGCGTTTTGCCGAAGGCAAGATCAAGCTCAAGGCGGGTGACCGCTTCGACCTGGTCGCCTCGCCGAACGCACCGGCCGGCGACACCACCCAGGTGGGCGTGAGCTACCTCGGCCTGCCGCAGGACGTGGTGGCCGGTGACATCCTGCTGCTCGACGATGGCCTGATGCAGTTGCAGGTCACCGAAGTGCAGGGCGAGCGCATCATCAACACCGTGCTCAACGACGGCGTGCTGTCCGACCGCAAGGGCCTGAACAAGCAGGGCGGTGGCCTGTCGCTGGGCGCGCTGACCGAGCGCGACAAAGAACTGATCGGCATCGTGGCCAAGATCGGCGTGGACTTCATCGCCGTCTCGTTCTGCCGCAATGCGCAGGACATGAACGACGCGCGCGAGATCGCCGAGTCGCACGGCTGCTACGCCGCGCTGGTCTCCAAGATCGAGCGCACCGAAGCGATCGACAACCTCGAAGAGATCGTCGACGCCAGTGACGTGGTCATGGTCGCGCGTGGCGACCTGGGCGTGGAAATCGGCGATGCCGAACTGCCGGGCCTGCAGAAGAAGATCATCAAGGCCTCGCTGGCGCAGAACAAAGTGGTGATCACCGCCACCCAGATGCTGCAGTCGATGGTCGAAAGCCCGATCCCGACCCGCGCCGAAGTGCTGGACGTGGCCAACTCGGTCATCGACGGTACCGACGCAGTGATGCTGTCGGCCGAAACCGCCGCGGGCATGTACCCGGTCAAGGCGGTCGAAGCGATGGCACGCATCTGCCTCGGTGCCGAACGCCAGTTCCAGACCGAGACCGATTTCGGTGCCTCGCCGCGCAACCTGGAGCGTGCCGACCAGGCGATCGCCATGGCCACCATGTTCCTGTCCCAGCATGTGGGCGTGCGCGCGATCGTGGCGATGACCGAATCCGGTGGCACCGCGCGTTACCTCTCGCGCTTCCGTGCCTCGGCCCCGGTGTTCGCGGTGACCCGCCATGACGGCGCCCGCCGCCAGATGGCGCTGATGCGCGATGTGTTCCCGATCAACTTCGACAGCCGCGGCCTGACCCCGCGCGAAGCCGCGCGCGGCAGCATCCGCCTGCTGTTCGAAGCAAACCAGCTGCAGAGCGGCGACCGCGTCGTCTTCACCAGCGGTGAGCACATGGAAACCCATGGCGCCACCAACACGCTGCGCCTGCTGGAAGTGGGCGAAGACGGCCGTGCGAGCGGCCTGGGCGAGCTTTAACCGACCGCCCCGCAACACCCGGACCCGCGTGGCTTCACGGCCGCGCGGGTTCGTCGTTTCAGATGGAATCGTTTCCAGATTCCGTGGACGGCCAGTTCACGGGAGGCGGGGTCTATAATTGGGGTTTTCCCGCACCCGCCACAGGAAGTACATGAGCATCGAACAGCTGGCTGAAACCGCACAGGCCATGGTCGCCCCGGGCAAGGGCATCATCGCGATCGACGAATCCACCGGCACCATCGGCAAGCGCTTCGCCAGCGTCGGCCTGGAGAACACCGAGGAGAACCGTCGCGCCTACCGCGAACTGCTGCTCACCACGCCCAAGCTGAACGAGCACATCTCCGGCGCGATCCTGTACGACGAGACCATCCGCCAGTCCACCAAGGACGGCGTCCCGTTCGCCAAGTACATGGCGGCCCAGGGCATCATTCCGGGCATCAAGGTCGACAAGGGCGCGCACGCCCTGGCCGGCTGCCCGGGCGAGCTGGTCACCGAAGGCCTGGACGGCCTGCGCGAGCGCCTGCAGGAGTACTACAAGCTGGGTGCGCGCTTCGCCAAGTGGCGTGCGGTCATCAACATCGGTGAAAGCATCCCGTCGGGCACCTGCATCGAGTCCAACGCCCACGCGCTGGCCCGTTACGCGGCGCTGTGCCAGGAATGCGGCCTGGTGCCGATGGTCGAGCCGGAAGTGATCATGGACGGCGACCACGACATCGAGACCTGCTACGAAGTCACCGAAGCCACCCTGCGTTCGCTGTTCGATGCGCTGTACCAGCAGAACGTGCTGCTGGAAGGCACCATCCTGAAGGCCTCGATGGTCATCTCCGGCAAGGGCTGCGAAGAGCAGGCCGACGTCGAGGAAGTGGCCGAGTCGACCGTGATGTGCCTCAAGAGCACCGTGCCGGCGATCCTGCCGGGCGTGGTGTTCCTGTCCGGTGGCCAGAGCGATGAGCAGTCCACCGCGCATCTGAACGCCATGAACCAGATGGGCAACCTGCCGTGGCCGCTGAGCTTCTCCTACGGCCGCGCCATGCAGCAGGCCGCGCTGAAGCTGTGGGCCAAGGACACCAAGGCCAACGTCGCCAAGGCGCAGCAGACGATCTTTGATCGCGCCAAGGAAAACGGCCAGGCCGCCCTGGGCAAGTGGAACGGCTGATTCACGCCTGACCGCAGTCAACGAAAACGCCGGCCTCGTGCCGGCGTTTTTGTTTGCGGGAGACAGCGGTGCGCAGACGCACGCGTGCTCTGGCACGATGCGAACCACCTTCGCGTGGATGGATCCCATGTTCGTTCGTCTCTGTATCTCGCTGTGTGGGGTGTCATTGCTGCTGGGAAGCGCAGCGGCGCACGCATCGACGCCGCGTGGCTTCGATGTGCTGCACTACGATGTCGCGCTGGTGCCGGACATCGCCCACAAGCGCGTCACCGGCCAGCAGACGCTGCGGTTCCGGGCCGAGCGGGAGCTGCGCGCAGTGACGCTGGACAGCGGCGCGCTCACCGTGACGGCCGTGATGCAGGGGGATCGCGCGCTGGCCTTCGCGCAGCACGATGCGAAGGTGCAGATCACGCTGGCCGAACCGCTTCCGACGGGAGACACCGCCAGCGTGACGATCCGCTATCACGGCGAACCGCCGTACGGCCTGGAGTTCGCCCCCGAGCGCGACGAGGTCTACACGATCTTCTCGACCAGTCAGTGGATGCCCTCGGTGGATGCCCCCGACGAGCGCGCCACGCTGGACCTGTCCGTGACCTTGCCGGCGGGCCTGCTGGCTGCGGGCACCGGTCGCGCGCTGCCGCTGCGCACGCTTCCCGATGGACGCATCGAACATCGCTGGCAGCTGGAGACGCCGATGCCGGGGTATGTCTATGGCTTCACGGCGGGGCGCTATCAGGAAGCGACGCAGCAGCATGGCGCCATCGGCCTGCGGTTCCTGTCCAGGGAGCGGTCGCCCGCGCAGCTGCAGCGCGTGTTCACCGCCACCGGCGGGATGCTCGATTTCTTCGCCGACCGCGCGGGCCTGCCATATCGCGGCGACTATCAGCAGGCGCTGGTGGCCCGCACGATCGGGCAGGAAATGGCCGGGCTGTCGCTGATGTCCGAGCGCTACGGCCAGCAACTGCTGGAGGATCCCGGCCAGACCGCGTTGATGGCGCACGAGGCCGCACATCAGTGGTGGGGAAACCGGGTGACCTGCGCCGGCTGGGAGCACTTCTGGCTCAACGAAGGCATGGCCAACTTCATGACCGCCGCCTACCTCCAGCAGGCGCAGGGAGAGGCGGCCTACCAGGCGCAGGTGACGATCTGGCGCACGCGGCTGGACGCGCTGCGTGCCAAGGGGGCGGATCACGCGCTGGTGTATGCGGACTGGAACGCGCCGACCGGCGATGACCGCGCGGTGGTGTACCAGAAGGGCGCCTACGTGCTGCACCTGCTGCGCGTCGAAATGGGCGAAGCCGCGTTCTGGCGCGGCATCCGTGATTACACGCGGGCCAACGATGGGCGCTCGGTGGTGACCGTCGATTTCCAGCGTGCGATGGAAGCAGCGGCCGGCCGCTCATTGCAGCCGTTCTTCGCGCAGTGGGTCTATGGCGTGGGCTGACGCGTCAGTGCGCGGCGGCCGGCGGCAATCCCAACGCCAGGGGCGCGAAGATTGCCGAGGTCGACGGTTCGACCGGCTGACCCAGCGCTGCCAGCGCCGACTGGTAGGCCTTGTACGTCGCCGCGTTGTAGGCCACCAGGATGATCCGGCGCGGTTGGCGGTGCGAGCGCTGCCAGGTCAGTGTTTCGGTGGCGGCGATGTGGGCGGCCTGGTGCAGCGGATACCCGAACACCCCGCAGCTGATCGCCGGGAACGCGATCGATTCCAGGTCCAGTTTCTCCGCCAGCTGCAGCGACTTCCAGTAGCAGTTGGCCAGCAGCGCCGGCTCGTCGCGCAGGCCGTCCTGCCAGACCGGGCCCACCGTATGGAACACATGCCTGGCCGGCAGATCGAAGGCGGGCGTCTCGCGCACCTCACCGGTCGGGCAGCGCATGCCGGGGCGGATCTCCGGCAGGGCGCGGCAGGCTTCGAGCAGCTGCGGGCCGGCCGCGCGATGGATCGCGCCGTCCACGCCGCCGCCGCCCAGCAGGGATTCGTTGGCCGCATTGACGATCGCATCCACCGCCAGGGTCGTGATGTCGCCCTGCCACACTTCGATCTTCATGCGTACCGCTCCTTACGTACTGATACCGGGTCCATACAACGAAATGACGTGCCTGATCTGCACCGTAACCTGCAGGACATCTAGGCTGCGTCATCGTCGTCTCAGGCAGTGCGACCCGGCGAGCGCTGGCTGACCTTCACACGATGCCGCCGGATCGCTTCACCGCAGATGAAGCGCCAGCAAGCAGAACGCCCGCCGGTCAGGGCGGGCGTTCCGTTCATACGGACCAACGCGGGGATCAGGGCAGACCGGCCAGCCAGTCGTCGTCGGAGCCTTCGTTGATGTCGGCGAACAGCGGGGTCGAGAAGTAGCGCTCGCCGGTGTCGGGCAGCATCGCCAGGATCACCGATCCCGGCGCGGCGCTGGCGGCGATGTCCAGCGCGCTGGCGACGGTGGCGCCGGCCGAGATGCCCACGAAGATGCCTTCCTCGGCAGCGAGCCGGCGCGAGGTCTCGATCGCCCGCGCGTCGTCGATGGTCAGCAGCTCATCGTAGACGCCGCGGTTGAGTACTTCCGGCACGAAGTCCGGGGTCCAGCCCTGGATCTTGTGCGGCTTCCACTCATCGCCCTTGAGCAGGGCGGCGCCTTCCGGCTCGGTGGCGACGATGCGGGTCTCGGGCCGGGCAACCTTGAGCACTTCGCCGACGCCGGTCAGGGTGCCGCCGGTGCCCCAGCCGGTCACGAAGTAGTCCAGCCGCTTGCCGGCGAAGTCGCGCAGGATTTCCGGCGCCGTGGTGTTGCGGTGATAGGCGGGGTTGGCCGGGTTGGCGAACTGGCTGGCCAGGAACCAGCCGTGTTCGTCGGCCAGTTCCTTCGCACGGCGGACCATGCCCGAGCCGCGCTCGGCGGCCGGGGTCAGGATCACCTTGGCACCATAGGCGCGCATCAGCTTGCGGCGCTCAATCGAGAAGGTCTCCACCATCGTGGCCACGAACTTGTAGCCGCGCGCGGCCGCCACCATCGCCAGGGCCACGCCGGTGTTGCCGGAGGTCGCCTCCACGATGGTGTCGCCCGGCTTGAGCAGGCCCTTGGCTTCGGCGTCGAGGATGATCGCCAGCGCCAGGCGGTCCTTGACCGAGCCACCCGGGTTGAACGACTCGACCTTGGCATAGAGGGTGACGTGCTCGGGGGCGAGGCGGTGCAGGCGCACCACCGGGGTGTTGCCGATGGTGTCCAGGATGGAGTCGTACAGGGCCATGGGGATGCTCCGGAGAAGTCGTTGCCGCCCGGGGGCCGTGCGGCGGGGAAGGGTCGGGCGGGTGGCGGCGGCAGGCGCCTGGTCGCGGCCGGCCCGGGGTCGGTCAGACCGTACCGCTGGCATATGACCGCGCGAAATGACCTGATTACCTTCTTAAACAACGTTTGGTTATAAGCTGGTGACGGCATTTGCCCTACAGTCGGATGGCCCCCTCTCCATGCGCCGTATCGCCCGCCCATGACGCTGACCCAACTTCGCTATCTGGTCGCCATCGCCGACGCCGAGCTCAACATCACGCTGGCGGCGTCCCGCGTGCACGCCACCCAGCCCGGCCTGTCCAAGCAGCTCAAGCAGCTGGAGGATGAACTCGGCTTCCTGCTGTTCGTGCGCAAGGGCCGCAGCCTGGAAGCGGTGACCCCGGCCGGCGTGGAAGTGATCGGCCGCGCCCGCGCCGTCCTCGGCGAAGCCAACAACATCCGCACCTATGCCGCCAACCAGCGGCGCGAAAGCCAGGGCCAGCTGGTGCTGACCACCACGCACACCCAGGCGCGCTTCGTGCTGCCGCCCGCGGTGGCGCGGATCAAGCAGGCCTACCCGCAGGTCAGCGTGCATCTGCAGCAGGCCGCTGAAAGCGATGCGCTGGACCTGCTCAGCCAGGGCGATGCGGACATCGCCATCATCAGCACCGCCGGCGGCGAGCCCACGGCTGGCCTGGCCATTCCGCTGTACCGCTGGCGCCGGCTGGTGCTGGTGCCGCGCGGTCACGCGCTGGATCGCCCGGGCGCCGCGCCGGACCTGCAGGCGCTGGCCAGCCATCCGCTGATCAGCTACGAATCCTCCACCCGCGGCAGTTCTTCGCTGCAGCGTGCCTTCGCCAGTGCCGGACTGAGCCCTGACATCGCCTTGACCGCCCTCGATGCGGACCTGATCAAGACCTATGTGCGCACCGGCCTGGGCGTCGGCCTGCTCGCGGAAATGGCGGTCAACGCCAGTGATGAAGACCTGCGCGCGTGGCCGGCCCCGGCGCCGATCGACGAGTGCATCGCCTGGGCGGTGCTGCCGCGTGACCGCGTACTGCGCGATTACGCGCTGGAGCTGGTGCACGTGCTGGCCCCGCAGATCGACACCCGCGACCTGCGCCGCGTGATCGACGGCAATCAGGAGGCCAACTGGCCGCTGCCGCCGACCTGGGAATCACTGACGCAGACCATCACCGTCTGAGGTGGACGCCCGACCAACGGTCGGGCGCTACCGGTAGGTGCCGACCGTTGGTCGGCACGGTGGCTGCGACCGCTGCTCGGCCCGACCGCTGCGACGGTTGGTCGCAGGGCTTCGGGCTGCCCTGCCAACGGTCGGGCGCTACCATGACGGGGTGAACGTCCGCCGTCGCCCGTATGCCGTCTTTCTGCAGCTTGCCTTCGTGGCGACGCTGCTGATGGCGCTGGCACCGCTGGTCAGCCGCTGGCAGCAGGCCCATGCCAGGGCGCCGGTGATGCTGATGCCGGCCGGCATGACCCACGCGCTGCCGGCGCCGCCGGATGCCCACGCCGGGCACGGCATGCCGCAGCACGACGGGCAACATCACGTCATGCAGCACGGCGACATGCAGCACACGCCGATGAGCGAGCACGCCGGGCATGGTGACGCCTGCGAATACTGCATGATGGCCTCGCGCCTGATGCCGTGGCTGGCGGTCCTGATCCTGTTGTTGCCGGCGATGCCGGTCATCGCACCGCGCGTTCTGCGCGCCGTGCCCACGCCCCGCAGCCTGCGCTGGCCGGCCCACGCCGCCCGCGGCCCGCCCGCGATCTCCTGAGACCACCGCCCTTCCTGCCCGTGTCGCCATGATGGCGACGCGTGCCTGCGTGCTTTTCTGGAGTTCCACCATGAATGTTTCTTCCCGCAGCGCGGGCGCACTGACGCGCCTGTCTGTTTCCCTGTCGCTGGCCCTGGTCGCGTTGCCGCTGCAGGCCGCCGCCGACGATGCCCGCACCCTCGATACGCTGGTCGTCACCGCCACCGCGCCGTCCTCGCCACTGCACTGGGTCACCGATCCGCGCCTGCCGCGGCAGCCGGTCCCGGCCAGCGATGGCGCGGACTATCTGAAGACGGTTCCCGGCTTTTCCGCGATCCGCAATGGCGGCACCAACGGCGATCCGGTACTGCGCGGCATGTTCGGCTCGCGCCTGAACATCGTCAGCAACGAAGGCAATCTGATCGGTGCGTGCCCCTCGCGGATGGACAACCCGCTGTCCTACATCGCGCCGGAAACCTTCGATCGGCTGACCATCATCAAGGGGCCGCAGAGCGTGCGCTGGGGTGCCGGTGCTTCCGCGGGCACGGTGCGCTTCGAGCGCGATACGCCGCGCTTCGACCAGCCGGGCATGGACATCAACGCCAGCGCGCTGGTCGGCTCGCGCAACCGCAACGACCAGGTGCTCGACCTCACCGCCGGCGCCTCGCCGGGCTATGTACGCGTCAACGGCAACCGCTCCGAATCGGATGACTACAAGGACGGCAACGGCGACGTGGTCCCCTCCAAGTGGCGCAAGTGGAACAGCGACGTGGCCGTCGGCTGGACGCCCGATGCCGATACCGTGCTGGAACTCTCGGCCGGCACCGGCGATGCGATCGCGCGCTATGCCGGTCGCGGCATGGACGGCGCGTCGTTCAAACGCACCAGCTACGCCGCTCGCTTCGAAAAGGACAACCTGCCGGGTGCATGGGACAAGCTGCAGGCAAACCTGTACTACAACGACGCCGACCACGTGATGGACAATTACACGCTGCGCACGCCGAACCCGGCCAGCAGCATGCCGATGCCGATGGCGTCCAACGTCGATCGCCGCACCACCGGTGGCCGTATCGCCTCGGAATGGCGCTGGCAGGACATCGCCATCGTGGCCGGCGTGGACGCGCAGGACAGCCGTCACCGCAGCCGCAATGGAATGGGGCGCAATGTGTACCGGCAGCAGCCGTGGCGCACGGATGCGCGCTTCGAGAACCTCGGCGCGTTCACCGAGATCACCCTGGGCGAGGGCACCGCACAGCGCTGGGTAGGTGGCCTGCGCATGGACCGTGCCGAGGTGAAGGACGAGCGCGCCACCAGCGGCATGATGGCGATGCCGAATCCCACCGCCGGGCAGACCCGCCGCGAGAACCTGGGCAGCGGCTTCGTCCGCTTCGAGCGTGACATCGCGCCCGCCCTGACCTGGTACGCGGGTGTCGGCCACAGCGAGCGCATGCCCGACTACTGGGAGCTGTTCTCGCCGGACCTCGGCCCGGCCGGCACGGTGAATGCGTTCACCGGCGTGCAGCCGGAACAGACCACCCAGCTCGATCTGGGCCTGCAGTACCGCACCGATCGCCTCAATGCCTGGGTCTCGGCCTATGCCGGGCGCATCCAGGACTACATCCTGTTCACCTACCGCGACGGCGGCATGATGGGCAGCACCAGCCAGGCCAGCAATGTCGATGCGCGCATTGCCGGCGCCGAGGCGGGCGCGGAGTGGCAGTTGGCGCAGCAGTGGAAACTCGGCGGCACGCTGGCCTATGCCTGGGGTGAGAACCGCAGCGACGGCCGCGCGCTGCCGCAGATGCCGCCGCTGGAAGCCCGGCTCAGCACGGCGTGGGAAGGCGAGCGCTGGTCCGTCGGTGCGCTGGCGCGCGCGGTCTCCCGCCAGGGGCGGGTCGCGGCGGGGCAGGGCAACGTGGTCGCCCGCGATCTGGGGCCCAGCGCCGGCTTCGCCACCGTAGCCTTGAACGCCAGTTACCGGTTCAACGCGGCGCTGCTGCTCAGTGCAGGTGTCGACAACCTGTTCGACCGCGCCTACAGCGAGCACCTGAACCTCGCCGGCAGCGCCGATTTCGGCTTCCCGGCCGATCCGGTGCGGATCAACGAGCCCGGCCGCACCGCCTGGCTGAAAGTGAATTACCGCTACTGAGTCCGGCTGCCGGGCGGGGCGCTGACGCCTCGCCCGGCGTCTCCGGCGCCAGCCACGACAGGGCAGCAGGGTGCGCGCGCTTCGACATGCGCCGATACATGGCGATACACGTTCGCTGCCTCCCAGCACGAAAGGGCTTTCGCCCGTCACCGGCAGATGTGAAGACCCCGGTAAACGCTTGGCACATATGCCCCGGCTCGACCCCTCTATACACTCGGCGGTCGAGAAACAACCGGGATTGCATTACATGTTGGGACGCATCGCAGCGCGCTTCGCCGCTGGCATCGCCTTGGTCGCATTGGCAGGGTGTGGCAGCAAAGACGAGGCCGCTCGCCGGCAGGCAGACGCCGTACCGGTCACCACCCAGGTGGTGCAGACCTCGGCATGGAGCGACACCCTGCAGGCACTGGGCACCGCCAAGGCGCGCGAGTCGGTGACGATCACCGCCAAGGTCAGCGAAATCATCGAAACGGTCCACTTCGAGAGTGGCCAGCAGGTCAGCGCCGGCACGCCGCTGGTGACCCTGCGCGGCCAGGCCCAGGAAGCGGCCCTGCTGCAGGCCCAGGCGACGTTCCTGGAAGCGGACCAGCTGTACAAGCGCCAGCGCGAACTCGCCGCCCAGCAGCTGGTGGCCAGCTCCACCCTGGATACGCAGCGCGCCATCCGCGATGCCGCCGATGCACGCGTGCGTGAAATGCAGTCGGATATCGGTGATCGCCGCGTGCGCGCGCCGTTCGCCGGCGTGCTCGGCATCCGCCAGGTCAGTGCCGGTTCGCTGGTCACCCCGAGCACGGCCATCACCACGCTGGACGACATCGAGCGCATGCACGTGGACTTCCAGGTACCCGAAGCCGAGCTGGCCTCGCTGAGCACCGGCGACAAGGTCAACGCGACCAGCGTGGCCTATCCGGGCCGCAACTTCGAAGGCCAGGTCGCCACCATCGATACCCGGGTCGATCCGGGCACGCGCGCGGTCACCGTGCGCGCCGATTTCATCAACGCCGATCACGCCCTGCGCCCGGGCATGCTGCTGGATGTGCGGATGTTCCGCCCCGAGCGCCAGGCACTGGTGATCCCCGAAATCGCGGTGGTCCAGGTCGGGCGCGATTCCTATGTGTTCCGGGTCGCCAAGGACGACATCGTGGAGCGCGTGGACATCACTGCCGGCGCGCGTCGCAGTGGCGTGGTCGAAATCCGCGACGGCCTCACCGCCGGTGACCGCATCGTAGTGGACGGCACCGGCAAGCTGCGCCCGGGCCTGAAGATCCAGGCCGAGGAGGCTGCACCGCTCAGGCCGGCCGCGCCGACGACGGCCGAACCGGACGCCGCCGGATGAAACTCTCCGACGTCTCCATCCAGCGGCCGGTCTTCGCCGTGGTGATGAGCCTGCTGCTGGTCGTGCTGGGCTTCATGTCGTTCACCCGCCTGACCCTGCGTGAGCTGCCTGCCATCGATCCGCCGATCGTGTCGGTCTCGGTGGATTACACCGGTGCCTCCGCGGCGGTCATCGAGAGCCGCATCACCCAGGTGCTGGAAGATGCCCTGGCCGGCATCGAAGGCATCGACACCATCAACGCGCGCAGTTCCAACGGGCGCTCGCAGGTCAGCATCGAGTTCACCTCCAACCGCGATATCGAAGCGGCCGCCAACGACGTGCGCGATGCGGTCAGCCGCGTCGCCGACCGCATGCCCGAAGAGGCGCGGCCGCCGGAAATCGCCAAGGTCGAGAGCGACGCCGATCCCATCATCTGGCTCAACATGAGCTCGACCTCGATGGACACGCTGGAGCTGAGCGACTACGCCGACCGCTACATCGTCGACCGTTTCTCCAGCCTGGATGGCGTGGCGCAGGTACGCATCGGCGGCCGCCAGCGCTATGCGATGCGGATCTGGCTGGACCGCGACCAGCTCGCCGCACGTGGCCTGACCGTGGGCGACGTGGAAAGCGCGCTGCGCAACGAGAACGTCGAACTGCCGGCCGGCCGGATCGAATCCGCCGACCGCGATTTCACCCTGCGCGTGGAGCGCAACTACGTCAAACCCGAAGACTTCGCCGGGATCCCGCTGGGCAAGGGCGCCGACGGCTACGTGGTGCGCATGGGCGATGTGGCCAAGATCGAACTGGCCTCGTCCGAGCGCCGCGCCTACTACCGCAGCAACGGCGAGCCGAACATCGGCCTGGGCATCGTCAAGACCTCCACCGCCAACGCACTGGATGTCGCCCGCGAAGCGCGCGCCGAAGCCGAGCGGATCAGCAGCACGCTGCCGGAAGGCACGCGCATCTTCGTCGCCTTCGACAACACCACCTTCATCGAAGCCGCCGTCGATCGCGTCTACGCCACGCTGGTGGAGGCGATGCTGCTGGTGCTGGCGGTGATCTGGCTGTTCCTGGGCAGCTTCCGCGCGGCCCTGATTCCCGCGGTGACGGTGCCGGTGTGTCTGATCGCCGCCTTCATCGCGCTGTATGCGTTCGGCTTCTCGATCAACCTGCTGACCCTGCTCGCGCTGGTGCTGTGTATCGGCCTGGTGGTGGATGACGCCATCGTCGTGGTCGAGAACGTGCAGCGCCGCATCGATCTGGGCGAGCCGCCGCTGGTCGCCTCCAAGCGCGGCACCACGCAGGTGGCGTTCGCGGTGATCGCCACCACGGCGGTGCTGGTCGCGGTGTTCCTGCCGGTCGGCTTCCTGGAAGGCAATACCGGTCGGCTGTTCCGCGAGCTGGCCGTGGCATTGGCCGCGGCGGTGGCGCTGTCGGCGTTCGTGTCGCTGACGCTGACCCCGATGATGGCCTCCAAGCTGCTCAAGCCGCACACCGGCCAGGCACCGAAGGGCCTGCACGGGGTGATCAACCGCAATCTGGATCGCCTGTCGGCGGCCTACGGGCGCTTCCTGGAAGCACACGTGACCCGCACCTGGATCTACGTCGTGGTGATGATCCTGTCGCTGCTGGCCAGCGCGCTGCTGCTCAAGGTGCTGCCCTCCGAACTGGCCCCGGCCGAAGATCGCGGCTCGTTCCAGATCATGATCGATGGCCCGGAAGGCGCTGGTTTCGACTACACCGTCGGCCAGGTCCAGCAGGTCGAGAAGATCGTGTCGGGCTTCGTCGGTGAAGACCAGCCGATCGTGCGCGCCAACCCGCGCGTGCCCGGCGGCTTCGGTGCCAGCGAGGAAATGCACACCGGTCGCATCAGCGTGTTCCTGCAGCCGTGGCGCCAGCGCGACGTCTCCACCCCGGATGTGGCATCCGAGCTGCAGACCCACCTCAATGATCTGCGCGGCGTGCGCGTGCGCACCCAGGTCGGTGGCGGCCTGGTCCGCAGCCAGGGCCAGCCGTTCCAGATCGTGCTCGGTGGCCCGGAGTACGAAGAGATCGCACAGTGGCGTGACCGCATGCTGCTGCGCATGGCCGACAACCCCGGCCTGGTCGGCGCGGACTCGGACTACAAGGAAACCCGTCCGCAGATGCGCGTGAACATCGACCGCCAGCGTGCGGCCGATCTGGGCGTGTCGGTCACCGCGATCGGCAGCGCGCTGGAAACCATGATGGGCTCGCGCCGCGTCACCACCTTCGTCGACAACGGCGAGGAGTACGACGTGCTGGTCCAGGCCGGCCGCGAAGGGCGCGCCTCGCCGGCCGATCTGGCCGCGATCCGGGTGCGCGCCAGTGGTGGCGAGCTGGTCCCGCTGTCCAACCTGGTCACGCTCAGCGAAGTGGCCGAAGCCGGCAGCCTCAACCGCTTCAACCGCCTGCGCTCGATCACCATCAACGCCGGCCTGGCCCCGGGCTATCCGCTGGGCGAAGCGATCGCCTGGGCCCAGCAGGTGGCCAGCGAAGAGCTGCCGCAGCACGCGCAGGTCAGCTGGAAGGGCGAATCGCGCGAGTACCAGAACGCCGGCAGCGCCGTGCTGCTGACCTTCGCGATGGCCCTGCTGGTGGTGTTCCTGGTGCTGGCCGCGCAGTTCGAGAGCTTCATCCATCCGCTGGTGATCATGCTCACCGTGCCGCTGGGCGTGCTCGGGGCGCTGCTGGGGCTGTATGTCAGCGGCGGCACGATCAACCTGTTCAGCCAGATCGGCATCGTGATGCTGGTCGGCCTGGCGGCCAAGAACGGCATCCTGATAGTAGAGTTCGCCAACCAGCTGCGCGACGAGGGCCGCAACGTGCACCAGGCCATCGTCGAATCGGCGATGGTGCGCCTGCGCCCGATCCTGATGACCTCCATCGCCACCGTGGTCGGTGCGATCCCGCTGGTGGTGGCCGGTGGCCCGGGCTCGGCCAGCCGCGGCACGATCGGCGTGGTGGTGATCTTCGGCGTGACCGTGTCCACCTTCCTGTCGCTGTTCGTGGTGCCGGCGTTCTACTCGCTGCTGGCGCCGTATACGCGTTCGCCGGAAGCGGTGGCGCGCGAACTGGCCCGCCAGGAAGCCGAAACTCCCTCCGTGGGCGGCCATGCCTGACCGGAATGGGCGGCATTGCCGCCCATTCATCGAAATTGCCACTACGCAGCCCGGCGCGGATCGTGGAGAATCGACCGGGTCCCAGCCGACGGGGACGTTCCTTTTGTTTCCGCCGACTGGAGAGAGCGCGTGGAAGAAGTAGTCAGTTTCATCAACGGGATCATCTGGAGCAAAGCTCTGATCTTCCTGTGTCTTGCCGCAGGCCTGTACTTCAGCGCCCGTACCCGTTTCATGCAGATCCGCGGTTTCGTGGAGATGTGCCGGCTGACCGTGCGCGGTGAGAAATCCGACGCGGGCGTGTCCTCGTTCCAGGCGCTGGCCATGTCCATGGCCGGGCGCATGGGCATCGGCAACATCGCCGGCGTGGCCACCGCCATTGCCTTTGGCGGCCCCGGTGCGATCTTCTGGATGTGGGTGATGGGCTTCCTCGGTGCCTCCACGTCGTACGTGGAATGCACCCTGGCGCAGATCTACAAGACCAAGGATGCCGAAGGCCGCTACCGCGGTGGCCCGGCGTATTACATCGAAAAGGCCATGGGCCTGAAGTGGTATGCCTTGGCCTTCGCCGTGGCGACCATCATCGCTACCGGCTTCCTGATGCCGGGCGTGCAGGCCAATGCGATCGCCGACAGCATCATCAACGCCTGCCGCGGCGGCAGCCTGTGTGGGCCGCTGGATGGCCAGTTCATGGGCCTCGAATCCGTGCAGGCGCTCAAGCTGGGCATCGGCATCGTGGTCGCGCTGCTGCTGTCGGTGGTGATCTTCGGCGGCGTCAAGCGCATCGCCAACTTCGCCGAGGTGGTGGTGCCGTTCATGGCCGCTGCCTTCATCCTGATGGCCATCACCATCATGATCATCAACTACGACCGCGTGCCGGACATGTTCCGCACGGTGTTCAGCAGCGCCTTCGGTGCGCACGCTGCGTTCGGCGCGATGATGGGCCTGGCGGTGGAGTGGGGCGTCAAGCGCGGCATCTACGCCAACGAGGCCGGCCAGGGTACCGGCCCGCACGCGGCGGCCGCCTCGGAGGTCTCGCATCCGGCCAAGCAGGGCTACGTGCAGGCCTTCGCGATCTACTTCGACACCATGATGGTGTGCACCTCCACCGCCTTCCTGATCCTGGCTGCGGGCACCTACAACGTGTATTCGCCGGTGCCGGGCGGCGCGCCCGTATTCGCCGGCCTGGCCGGTGTGGCCGAAGGCGCGGGCTATGCGCAGGCCGCGGTGGAAACCGTCATTCCGGGCTTCGGCGCGGCCTTCGTGGCGATCGCGATCTTCTTCTTCGCCTTCACCACGATCATGGCCTATTACTACATGGCCGAGACCAACCTGACCTACGTCAACAACAACGCCAAGCGTCCGCTGACCGTGCTGCTGCTGCGCCTGGGCATCATCGGCATGGTGATCTTCGGTGCGTTCCACAATGCCGGCATGGCGTGGGCGCTGGGCGACATCGGCGTGGGCCTGATGGCCTGGTTGAACATCATCGCGATCCTGATCGTGCAGAAGCCGGCGTTGCTGGCGCTGCGCGACTATGAGCGTCAAAAGAAGCTCGGCCTGGATCCGATCTTCGACCCCGATGCCCTGGGCATCAAGAACGCCGATTTCTGGCGTACCCGCAAGCTGGAGCTGTCCCGTAGTGAATGATCCCTGGAAGAATGCGCGCCGTCCGTCCTCGCGGCCGCCGCGCGCCACGCCGCTGCCGCCCCGCGAAGGCGGCACGCCGCCGCCGCCCGGCCGTGGCAACGACGAGCTGCGCCTGTACGGCTGGAATGCCGTGCAGGCCCTGTTCGAGCACCGCCCGCAGGCGCTGCGCAAGCTGTACCTGACCGAGGCGCTGATCCCGCGCATGCAGCCGGTGCTGAAGTGGTGCGTCGCCAACCGCGTCGGTTACCGCGTGGTGGAAGACGGCGATCTGAACAAGCTTGCCGCGACCACGCATCACGAAGGCCTGGTGGCCGACGTGCTGCGCGCGCCGATGCTGGAGCTGGAGGAGTGGCTGGCCACGCTGCCCGCCGACGCGCCGGTGCTGGCGCTGTGGCTGGATGGCGTGGGCAATCCGCACAACTTCGGCGCGATCCTGCGCTCGGCCGCGCATTTCGGTGTGGCCGGGCTGCTGCTGCCGCCGGGCGCGACGTTGGCGTTGTCCGGTGCAGCGGCGCGCGTGGCCGAAGGGGGCGCCGAATCGGTACCGCTGGTGCGGCTGCCGGCACTGCCCGAAGCGATGGAACAGCTGCGTGCCGCCGGCTTGAGCCTGGCCGCCACGCTGGTGGAGGGCGGTGATGATCTGTTCGCCAGCACGCTGCCGGCGCGCCTGGTCTACGTGATGGGTGCCGAAGGCGAAGGCATGGATCGCGAGCTGGCGCAGGCGTGCGACCACCAGGTGTCCATCCCGGGCACGGGTGCGGTGGAAAGCCTCAACGTCGCCTCGGCGACGGCAGTGTTGCTGGCGCAGTGGTTCGGACGCAGTCGCGTCTGACCCGTGCGTGCGTTTTCGGGGAGAGCGCGGCGTCATTCGCGCCACCCACGGTGTGATCGGTTTCACCGAAATCGTCGTGACTACATCGCTTTCGGATTAATCGCATAGTGCACGCAGTGAAAACTGCGCACAGTGCCGGGTGGACGCTGTGCTGCGTGGGTGAGGAGAGACACCCCCGCAGCGCGGCGATCCGCTTGTCCGGACCGCGAAGGTCTAGCGGCGCTCACCGCGTGGGGTGTGACGTTATCCCGGTAGCCCGGTCGCAATGCGACCGGGCTTTTTTTTGTACCGACCAACGGTCGGTACCTACCATCTGCCAACGTCAGGTACCTACCATCTGCCAACGTCAGGTACCTGCGTGTTGGGATTACTCGCTCGGCGGCGTGGTCGGCTTGGCTTCGCTGCCGAAGCTGCCCTCGGCTTCGGCGGCGAGATAGGCGAACACGGTATACGCCGCTACGTTCTGCGCCAGGGCGGCGGGGTCGATCTTGTCGAGCGTGTCGTCCGCGGTGTGGTGCAGGTGGAAGTAGTCGCTGCCATCCTGTGCCAGCCACGCCCACGCACCGCCCTTGGCTGCCAGCGGACCCACGTCCGGGCCCGGGCCACCCTTGTCGGCGGCGTACTCGATGCCGAGCGGCTTGAGCACCTCGGCGATCTGGCGGGTGGCTTCGCGCGAGTTGGCCGGGTTCGGTGAGCCGGTGTTGAAGGCGTAGATGCGGCCCGCGCCGAAATCGCTCTCGGCCGCGAGCTGGTGCAGCACCACATCCTTGGCGTGCGCTTCGGCGTACGCCTTGCCGCCGTACAGGCCCTGCTCCTCGTTGGCGAAGGCGATCACGCGGATGGTGCGCTTCGGCGCCTGCTTGAGCTGGCCGATCAGATGGCCGGCGGCCATGGTGATGCCCACGCCGGCGCCGTCATCGACCGCGCCGGTGCCCAGGTCCCAGGAATCGAGATGGCCGCCGATCACCACCACTTCCTTGGGCAGGCTGCGCCCGGTGATCTCGCCGATCACGTTGTACGAGGTCGCCTTGCCGTCCCAGCCGCAATCCAGGCTGAGCTTGAGCGTGGTGCTGCCCAGCGCGACCAGGCGCGCCAGCTGGTTGGCGTCCGGCACCGACAGCGCGGCGGCCGGCACGGGGGTCAGGCCGTCATCGAAGCGGGTGATGCCGGTGTGCGGCACGCGATGCGAGTCGGTACCGGCAGAGCGCATCACGAAGCCGATCGCACCCTTGCGGATCGCCTCGGACGGGCCCTTGCTGCGCACCGCGCCGCCGTTGCCGTAGTCGCGGCCATCGCGGTAGGCGGTCATCTGGTAATCGACGAAGGCGATCTTGCCCTTCAGCGAACCTTCCGGCGCGGCCTGCAGCGCAGCCAGATCGGCGAAACGCACCACCTCGGCCTCGACCGTGCCGCCCGGGCTGCCGCCGAGGGCGGTGATGGCCAGCGGCTGGGCATGCTTGCCGATCACCGCGGCATGCTCACTGCGGCGCTCCCACTTGGGGAAGGTGACCGGCTCGGTCCAGACCTTGTCGAAGCCGAGCGATGTGAACTTGGCGACCGCCCAGGCCACCGCGCGCGCGTCGGCCTCGCTGCCGGCGATGCGCGGGCCGATTTCGGTGGTCAGCGACTCGACCACCTTCCAGCCGGTGTCGTCCTTGAGGGCCTGTTCACGCAGCTCGGCGGCGGTGGCCAGCGACTTCGGCGGCAGCGTGGTGATACCGGTCGCCGCGAACGCGGGCGCGGCCAGCAGGGCGAGGGAAGATGCGATGGCAAGGACGCGGCGACGCATGGACGAACTCCGGAAACGGGGCGGAAGCGTCCGAGCTTACCAGCCTGTCCGACGCGCACATGGGCGGTAGGTCATGCTCCGGCGAATGCTGTTTTCCAAAAGCGAAAACCCCGCCGGAGCGGGGCTTTCGATGGGTAGTGCCCGGCCGGCGGGCGGGGGGGGGCGTGGGGCGGGAACCTGGGGGGGGGCCCCCGGCGGGGCCGCGCCGGGACGGGGGGGG